>JAOZPK010000086.1 GCA_029932755.1 Candidatus Cloacimonadota bacterium
ATCTTTATAGATTCAAGACTACTAACATAAGCCAAGTTAAAAAAATGATGTTAATTAAATAATTGGAGGAAATGTGAAGAAGTTTCTTTTACTAATGTTGCTGTTATTTACAGTACATTCACTTTTTGGGATATTAAATTATCAAAGATCTGGGGATGGATTGAGGATTACTTTTGTGAATGATGAAGACACATTAGAGCAAAATGATCTGGAGAAAATAATTGCTTTACCATCAAGAAGTGTTGAGGTCTTTATTAATGAATGTGAAATAGCGGAGTATTCTGAAGATGGAAAACTGCTAAGAACACATTCTGCAAACGGAGATGATTATATTGAGCTGCAACAGAATTTTGTTATGCGAGATCTGTATGCTCACCAGATTAAAATATCTAAAACTAAAGAAACAAATGGTGTATCAACTGTTCTGAAGAGTTTGGATATCGAACTAAAAATGACAGATCCGATTCAAATTCCCCAAAAGATTTCTGCCGCATTTCTGCCGCTTTATCGTTCCATGGTAGATAACTTCGAGAGGTCATACTTGCGGGATGCTACGGTATCACCATCTAAAATGCTCATTATAACTCATGAAAATGAAAGTATATTAAGTCATGTGCAGATTTTCACTGATTGGAAAAATCAGAAGGGAATAAAAACTGAAGTTGTAACAATAGAAGATATTGGTAGTACAAGTGCTTCTATAAAAGCATATATACAGAATATTTATGATACATCAGAAGAGCCACCCGATTATATTCTTCTTACCGGTGATATGGACAATCTTTTTGAAATTCCTTCTTTCTATATAGTTAGTAGTGGAGGAGATAGTAATGTTACTGATCATCCATACACACTTTTAGAAGGTGAAGACTATTTCCCAGAAATGATCATAGGCAGGATGTCATTTGATTCTATAGCAGAATTACAGACAATGATAGCCAAAACTCTATACTATGAAAAGACACCTTATATGGATAGTACTCATTGGTTTGAGAATGCTACTCTTGTAGCTGGAAATTACAGCTCTTCACCACCCTGGCCAACAACCCCCGTAAAAGTTACAAAATGGCTTCACGATAAAATGGTTGATTACGGTTATCAGGATATAGATGAATTCTATTATTGGCCTCCCTATTATAATGTTTATCCGGGAACAACTCAGATAACTGCTTCTATAAATGCTGGTGTTGGAATTGTAAGCTATCGAGGTTGGGGAGATGCCAATGGTTGGCATTATCCACGTTATCACGTAGAAGATCTGGATGGTTTAAGTAATGGTCATATGTTACCCATTATGACCTCAATAGTATGTAATACTGGAGATTTTGCAAACAGTAGTGTTGATCCATGCTTTGGTGAAGCATGGTTAAGATTAGGTGATCAGGGAAATCCAAAAGGCGGTGTAGTTTTTGTGGGTCCATCTGATCTGCATACACGTACAAAATTAAATAATTCAATATTTTCTGGACTTTGGTATGGAGTGTTGGATGAAGATAATCTTGTTTTTGGAAGTGCCGTATTACGCGGGAAATATGAACTTTACGATAATTTCCCATTAAACAGAGAACCAGGCGATTATGTAGAGTTTTATTTTAATGTTTATAATATTCTTGGCGACCCTTCATTATCAATCTGGACTACAGTCCCACAAGATATTTCTTGTACTTTACCTGCAGAAGTTAATGTAGGAACTAATTTCATCGAGTTAGATCTAACCGATTTGGACGGTGCAATAATAACTGCAATTAAAGATGACGAATTTTATACTACCGCTGTTGTAGAAGACGGCTCTGCTATTATCTATCTTGAATCATTAACAGCAGGTGAAATCTTACTAACTATTACAAAACCAAATTATCATCCATTACAGGATACAATCGATGTTATTCAAACTAATATTGATCTTGGTCTTGAAAACGTTTCCCCTGCAAGTGCAATAGTTGCAGGAGCAACTGTGCAGCTTGATCTCACTATAAAGAACTTTGGTACTCAAAATGCAAGCTCTGTTTCTGCAGACCTTACTTCCGGCAATAGTAATGTGAATATAATTACAGCTTCCGCTGATTTTGGAGATATAAATGCCGGTTCTACAGTAACCGAGGGATACGACATTGAAATAAATTCTAACTGTCCGAATAATGAGATAATCGAATTTGATCTTGCAATTTCTGATGGCAGCACTGCAAAATTCCAAGTTATTGTCAGCAGTTTAATATTTGAATTTGAGGATGTTGTTGTAAATGATGAAAATGGAATTCTGGAACCGAATGAACAAAGTGATATTTCAGTTTCATTTAAGAATATCGGCTCATTTGGTGCAACCTCTCTTAATGCTGAACTGATAGCATTAACAGATGATGTAAATGTAATAACTTCCGGTTTTAATATTGGTAATGTAAGTATTGATGAAACAGCAATAGCAGAATTTACTGTTCAAGCCATAGAAGAATGTTTTGTTGGGATAAGCGTTCCATTCCAAATAGATATTTCCGATGCTGACGGATTAACAACAACTATTTATTTTAGTTTGGAAATCGGAGATGTTAGCCCAGATGCACCGACAGGACCTGATACTTTTGGTTATTATGCTTATGATAGTAATGACCTATTTTATGAGAATTGTCCTGATTATGAATGGATCGAGATCGATCCTCAAGATGGTGGCAATGGACAGGTATTTGAGTTGGGTGATGACAGATCAGTAACAATATCAATGCCGTTTGACTTCCCATTTTATGGTGAAATTAGCGATAGTTTAACAATCTGTACAAATGGCTGGATTGCAATGCAACCGACATGGGAAACCTATTTTAGAAATTGGAATATTCCTTCTGCGCTGGGTCCTTATGGAATGATCGCTCCCTATTGGGATGACCTTATTGGAGAGGATATCGGTGATGAATACGCTGATATGAGGATCTGTTATTATTATGATGAAACAGAGAATATCTTTATTGTAGAATGGAATGAATGTGTTAACAGATATGACCTGACATCTATTGAAAAATTTGAACTGGTTCTCTATGATCCCGCTTCATATCCAACTGCAAGTGGTAACGGTGAGATTCAATTTAACTATAAATTAGCCAATAATCCTGATGTAGATAGTAATTATGCAACAATAGGTATTGAAAATCATGATCAGTCTGCAGGATTACTCTATACTTATGCTGATATCTATCCTCAAAGTGCTTTACCTATTCAGAACGAATTTTCAATAAAATTTACAACTGAAGAACCTGAATTTGTTGCTCCTGTAATTCCAGTAGCAGATTTTACAGTTGAGAGAACTTACGGTCTTGTTCCTTATGAAGTGAACTTTGTTAATCTCACTTCTCCACCTTATTTCTACAATGAATTCCTATGGGAGTTTGGTGATGGTGCCACTTCAGAAGAACGACACCCAATTTATACTTTCTCCGATCCCGGCAGTTATGATATAACTCTTACGGTTGAGAATGTTGAAGGAGTAGATGAGATTACAAAAAACGGTTTTATTAATGTTTTTTCAACTGATGGTCTTATTTGGCCCGGAGATACAAATCTTGATGGTGTTGTTAGCGTAGAAGATATTCTGCCGATAGGTGTTTACTGGCGTCAGATTGGTAATGCCCGGGCTACTACATCTCTTGTCTGGGAAGCTAATGATTATCCCGGTGGTTGGAATATTGATGTAGCGTCACTGGCAGATTGTGATGGTAATGGTGAAGTTAATATTGCCGATGTTCTTGCTATCGGATTAAACTGGGGATCTATTCATAGTTCAGTTATGAGTTTACCTCCATTCAGTCCTGAAGAACTAGAAGCATGCCGTTCCAATTTTGAAGATATTTACTATTCTTTGGGAAATACAGGAAATGAACTGCTGATAAAAAATTACATTGCTCGTGAATTTGATCTGCCAATAGTTCAACCAATCGAGATAAATAATCTAAAGCAGAACTATCCCAATCCTTTTAATCCTGAAACTAATATTTCCTATTCTATTATAAGTAATGGCTCTGTAGAATTATCAATTTATAATATTAAAGGTCAGCTTGTAAAAGAACTTGTAAAATCTTCTATGAATGCAGGCGATCATAATGTTATTTGGAATGGAAAAGATTCAGCCGATAGAAAAGTAAGTAGTGGATTGTATTTCTATAAGCTGAAATTAAATGGAAAAACAATTGATACAAAAAAAATGATGTTATTGAAATAGAAAAATGGAGAATAAAATGTTAAGAACTGTATTTAATTCCGAATTATCCGGGAAAAGAATGCTCTTTCTGATAATAATTGCAGTGATGATATTTTCGATATCCTGCTCGAGTGATTCAACAGAACCAGTAGTTGAAAATTTTAAATTGATTTTCAGCCCGGCAGAACAAACTGTACCGGTTTATACTGAAACCGATTATATTATTAAAGTAGAAGATGCTGAGAACTTATTCGGTTTCTCTGCTGAGATCGTTTTCGATAATTCAGTTGCGGAGTTAGTTCCGAATACTGTAGTAGTGGGAGGATTCTGGAATACTGATCTGATAGAAATGAGCATTGTTGAAGATGACAGATTAAGTATAACAATCAGTTTGCAGCAAACTTCTAATGAAGATGGTATTGATGGAGATGGAGAACTTTTTACTTTTACTATAAAGGGCATTGCAATTGGTGAAAGTACTCTAACTTTAGAAAATTTGCAAATGATCGATGAAAATGGTAATGAGGTTTCAAATTATGATGAACTCGAGATCACAAACGGGAAATTAATAGTAGAATAATATGTTTGGTTTGATAATTGGTTTATTGCTACTACTCATTTTTGGGATCTATGAATTTCAGAAGTGCAAGATCAGCAGGAAGAAGGTTCCCATGATCATTCATATAAATGGAACCAGAGGTAAATCTAGTGTTACCCGTCTTATCGCTGCCGGACTTCGAGCTGGTGGTAAGAAGACGATAGCTAAAACAACCGGTTCTGCTCCAGCACTTATTTACGAGGATGGAAGTGAAACACCCATTATTAGACATCATGGTGCAAATATTAAAGAGCAGATAAAAATTATCAAATTTGCTGCAAAGAAACAAATTGATATTCTTGTTCTTGAGTGCATGGCAGTTACACCTGAATATCAGTGGGTTACAGAGCATGAGATCGTTCGATCTAATATTGGAATTATTACAAATTCCAGAATGGATCATCTTGATGTTATGGGACCCGGACTTAAGAATGTAACACGCTCTCTTTGCAATACGATTCCCAAACACGGCGTTCTATTTACTGCTGAGAAGAAAGTTTTTCCAATTATCCAAAAAGAAGCAAAAAAAGTTCATTGTGAGATCATTCAATCTGAGGACTCAGGAATTTCCAACGAAGATATGAAGGGATTTTCCTATATTGAACATAAAGAAAACGTTGCTCTGTCATTAAAGGTTTGTGAGCATTTTGGGATCGATAAAAAAACAGCATTGGAAGGCATGTATACTGCACAATTGGATATTGGTGCGATGGAGATCTATCTGAATAAGAGTAAAGATACAGAGTTGCATTTTGTTCATGCTTTTGCTGCTAACGATCCGGAATCTACAGAATTTGTTATCAACTCAGTAAAAGAACTTTATCCTCATACTCATGCCGTTGCCATCGTATTAAGTACAAGAGCAGATAGAATATTCCGTTCCAAACAGCTTATTCGTATGCTTAAAGAAGTAGATTACGATCACCTATATTTGATCGGTGAGCAAACGAATACAATATATTCTTATGCATTAAGTAACAAGTTGGATAAAAATAAAATTACTAATTGCGGTTGGATAACAGGACTTAAGTTGACAAATTGTGTGGTAAAATTACCAGCGAAAGAGATACTTATGCTGGGTATTGGTAATATCGGTGGAAACGGTGGAGCGATTGTAAATTATTATTCTGAAGAGATGATAATGAAAATTTTCGTTGGTAATTTGCCAAAAGATGTTGAAAAAAAATCTTTGAAAGCTTTATTGTCGGATTATGGAAATGTAAAAGCTGTCAACATCCTCACCTATAAGATTAATGGTGAATCAAGAGCATATGCATTTGTTGATATGCCGAAAAAGGAAGCCTGGAAAGCTATTACTGCGCTTGATAATAAAGAATATTTTGGCAATGTTTTAAGTGTACATCAAGCACGTTTTAGAAATCATGACAGGAGAGGACCAGATAGACATGGAGGAAGACGCAAAACAGATCTTCCTGAAATTAAATCTAATTGATTATTTATTAAAAAGAGGGAAAAATGCAGGTCTTTATTAGAAATATTTATAATAAAATAAATCAAGTTAATAAAAAAAGGAATAAAAATGTTTGATGTAGCAATTGGTTTAGGAGTATTGATTAGTTTGTTCTTTTTAGAGACTTTTGGAGCAGCTGCCGGTGGAATTGTGGTTGCTGGTTATGTTGCTATGTATTTACATCAGCCCATCACTATTTTAGCAACGTTATCAATTAGCCTTATTGTGTTTATAATTGTTAAATTTCTTGGAAAGTTCATGTTTATTTACGGCAGAAGACGAATGGTAATAACTGTACTTCTTGGATTTATCATTGGTTGGATGGCTAGGCATTATGGCATTTTTGCTAATCTGTCATCAGATTATTCTGTTAATGTAATTGGATTTATTATCCCGGGTCTTATTGCTAATGCGATGGAAAAACAAGGGATTGTGAAAACACTTTCTATCATGGTTGTAGCAGCTGTGATAGTACGCTTTCTACTGATATTGATATTCGGTGGAGAAATCATAGGATAAGGAGAATCATGTTTATTCCCAGTGCAAAATCTAAATTAAGTTTAATTCTTTTAATGCTTGTTGCAATAGCATTATTTATTTGGGTAGAAAATTCACGAGTTTTTATTAGTGATAAATATTATGAAGAGAAGCTTGCAGCATCAAAATTAATGCAAAGTGCTGAATTGGCTATCAAAGAACATAGAAATTCGGAAGGAATATATATTGATGAAGTGAACGACCCGAATAAGACTGCAATGATCGGTGATAAACAATCTCCAATTGTTACAGATCGTGGTGATCTTACTTCTAAACTTACGAGTTTAAATCCGAATTTCGCTGCAGTGATCGTGGAGATGTTCAAAGAATCGAATTTGAAAAAAGGTGACAAAATAGCGATTAGTTATACGGGTTCTTTTCCTGCATTAAATATTGCTGTTTTAAGTGCTTCAAAGGTTTTAGAATTAGAACCCATCATCATCTCCTCGGTTGGAGCTTCTATGTTTGGAGCTACAGATCCCGAATTTACATGGCTCGATATGGAAGAATTTTTTATCCAACAAAATATATTTGAATATAAAAGTATAGCTGCTTCTATAGGTGGTGGACGTGATCTTGGCAGAGGATTAAGTAAAAACGGTCGCGAACTCATAATAAAAAATATTAATAAGCATGATATTCAATTAGTTCGTGAAGAAACACTTGAACAGAATATTGCTAAGAAAATGGAAATTTATGAAACTTCAAGCCAAAATAATATTGTTCTTTATATAAATATCGGAGGAGGACTTTCCAGTATTGGAGCTACTATAAATGGGAGATTAATCGATCCTGGATTACATCGATATCTTACATTAACAAATCCACCTCTAAAGGGTACAATGCTGCTTTTTGCTGATGAAGGTATTCCTGTTATTCATTTATTAGATATTACTAAACTTGCTGAAAATAAAGATCTTCCCTTAGCTCCCGATCCGCTCCCCGAACCTGGAAACGGAAGTATGTTCTCATATGAAAAGTATAATATAACAGTCACAACTTTTTCTTTTGTCATTTTACTTGTCTTAATCTTAATTGTGATCTTTTTTGATCACAAAGAATTAAAAATTAAAGATGATGAGATCAATGTTTAGAATGAAAAAAATACTTTTATCAATAGCATTGTTAGGAATAACTCTCTTGGCTATAGCTGCGGATATTCGCTATGATTCAGATCCTGATGAGTTCCTGATCTACAACAGGAGAAACAGTAAGATATATAATTATTTTCTCCTTAAACCTGCTGAGAATATTTCCTGTACTCTTGTTAATGTTGATTCACTTACCGTATATTCCCGCGTAGTTATTAATAATGGATCCGAAATTAATTACCAATATAAAGCGAGAATTGGAAATGAGGAATTGATCTTAGATAAATCCGCTAAATTAAGTGATTCTACCAGAGGTGTGAATGGAGAAAGTATCTCCAGTTATAATAAATATAAAACAAAAATTTATGAGGAGAAAACGAATTTTTCTATAACGAATATTTCGCAGAATAATCTGATTTTCAAAATCTCCGGAAATAATGTGGTTAGTTCTAATAAAGAGATCGATTATATTCGTTTCACTCCAAATTTTTATGGGGATGTAAAAACTTTGATCCTCGATGAGAAGGAATATACATATTACACACCTAAATCTGATAAAATTCAACTCACGCTGGAAGGTCCGATAGTTCTAAAAATTATAAGCAGAATGCTATTTGATACTAATTATATAAATAATTCAGGCTATCGTTTCAGGGTGTTTGACAATAGAGATTTTTTTGCGGAATTTACAGAAGAAGCATATAAATCTAAGAACAGCTGGGTTGAGAATGAGCCTGATATAATTCCTTCTACCGGTGATGTGAATATAATTAAACTACCTGCAGGAATTCATCACCTTTCAATAGAAAATAAAGATAAAAACAAAGAATTGATCTTTAGATTTTATATAAATAAAGCTTCTGTTGAGATCGAAAAATGAAAAAATACTTATTTTTATGCATAATTATCATTGCAAGTTCTCTTGCTGCTCAGAATTTTATATTTTACCCTATAATAACGCTGGAAACCGAGTACAATAGTAATATCCTCAACCTCTCACAAAGTGATCTGGATAGATTTGAAAGTGGGAATGAACCGAATAAATTTTCGCTTGAAACTTCTGATGATCTCATAGCTTCTGCAAAAGTGGAATTGAATCTGAAACACAGATTAATGGCTGGTCATACCCAAATTAATAGAATTGCCATAAGTTATAATAAGTTCTTAAAGAACAGTTTTGAAGATAACTATTTTATAGAATTTGCATTAAAACAATATCTAAGTAGAAAACTTAATTTTGGATTTTATTATTACTATTATCCTGAAATTTATGTAAACAGATACGATAGTGTTTTGGATGCTGAAAATATATTTCGTGATTTTACTTATAGTAAGAATAATTATGTTGGAAAATTAAATTACACTCTAAATCCAAAATACCAATTTAATTATAAATTCAGTTTCTCTCAACTTTTTTATAATGAGTATTTTACAGAATATGATGCAGAAAATTTTGAAAATGGAATTGGAATTAGAATAACTCCGGTAAGTTGGATCAGGATAAATTCCGGTTACGCTTTTAAAATATCAAATGCAAAAGCCGAAGATGCATTTAGTAGCTCTCAGCAGGTAACAATAATGAAGGATGCATCTTATCAAGCTGATATATTTGATCTTTCGTTTTACTTTCCTGCAGTAATATCGGTGTTTAATAAGCCGGTAAATTTTAATCTTAGTGCGAAATATGAACATTTCTATTTCCAAGCGGTGAATCAAATAGATGAATATCATTATGGCAGAGAAGATAAAATTGTAACATTTAATTCTGATGCGAAGTACAAACTAACCGATAACATCTCTCTAAAATATTTTTATAAATACAAGTTTAGAGATACAGGTTCTCCATACACAAACGTAGAAATAGATAAGGAATACAATTTATATGAAACAGGGATATCTATTAGTTTGTCTCTGTAATAATATAACGACACTTTTGTCAGATCTGTCCCCAAATAGCATACAAAAAAAAACACAAAAACAATTTGCATAATTTACATAATATCTTAAATTTATAGATAAAGTGTTTTGAATTATAGGTTTGCAGAGATGCTGTGATCTACAACGAAAAGTTACTTTTTTTGGATTAATTATTGCATGTATTTATA
>JAOZPK010000211.1 GCA_029932755.1 Candidatus Cloacimonadota bacterium
TTCTTTTTTTCTTTGAAATTAAAGGTTTTGAGTTTTCAACCTGAATAATCTTTCTTACTTCAGCCATATGGCCTCCTGTAAAATAGTCTATACCAATATTGAATGCCTGTGGTTAACTCAGTGTAAAAGAAGTGTAAACTATGTAAAATGATTGGGTGGGATTAAAAATAAAGCTCGATTGTCCGGGAACTCCCATATATACTGATAAATATGATAAACAGAGCATTGAAAAGCAAAATATTCAGCAGATTTTCTCTGGCAGCAGTTATGCTGGCTCTTATAACCCTGTCTATAATTCAATACCACTGGCTTACTTCATCTGCCGAAAAAGATCTTACAGAACTTTACAGAAGCTTCAGCTACCGGATATTCAGTGCCATTTCAGAGGAGTTTAGCTTATTCCCCCTTCCTGGAGATCGTCTCAATTTTCTTAGAGAGGCAAATAATGAAGAAGAACTTAAGGAAGTAATTGTAAATTTATACAATAAATTAAAAACTACAGATAATTATATTAATTCTATCTCCTACTTAAAATATTCTGAAAACGAAAAGCATTATATGCTTTATTCTGAAAAGGGATGGGATAATAAGAAAACTGCTCCAATAGAATTAAATTTTGATAGAAGAGGTTTCTCTCTTATTCCAGATACTACTGATAAAGGGCAAGTGTGGATAACAATTCCTATTGAGCCTATAAACGAAAATACCCGAATATACATATTGTTTCATTTTAATATTTTATCTTTTTACAAGAACAAAGTTGAGGTATCCCTTAGTTCGATTGAAGATAGTTATGAGCTAAGATGGCACTACGATATCTCTGGTAAAAGGCAAATTATTGATTCTAAAGACTATCATTATTCTCCTTTTAGAGTTTTAAAAAATAAACTATTTTCTACGGAATCGCCTTGGTTTATTGAAATTCCCCTTCATGTTATTATATTTAATAACAAAGACAATCGAATGGACAAGATATTTTTCGAACCAAAACCGGAAGAGGAAAACAGAAGACCTTCACTAAGTGCCTATGTAGATGTTTACTATAATGGGAAACCATTAATTCAGTCAAAAGAGTATGCTCTTACACTCCGATGGCTATTAAGCCTTCTGCTTATTTTAGGAATAGGCACCGCTTATCTGGTTATTCTCTATCAGATAAACAAATTAAAACAATTAAGCCTTAGAGAAAAAGAGTTTGTAGCTTCCATTACTCATGAGCTGAGAACTCCCCTGACTGTTATACATTCTGCAGCAGATAATATTAAAAGCGGTATAATTTCTTCCGAAAGAATCGAGCAATACGGACAATTAATTACTGATCAATCAATTCGATTATCTTCGATGATAGAAGGTATACTACTTTTCTCAAGACTTGAAGGAAAGGCAGAAAAGGTCCCCCAGTTAAAAACTGTTAGTTTCTCAAAACTTAATAACCATCTTGATATTTATGCTCAATCTATAATGAAAGATAAGATCAAACATATTAAGATCGATTTTGGATCTCTTCCGGACTCTGCTATAACAGATATTTATACTCTGGAATTGATACTTACTAATTTAATAAAAAACAGCTGGGGTCATGCATATGAACCAAATAAATTGGGAGAAATAAGAATTAAGGGACATCTTAAATTACCAGAATTACTTATATTTATTGTAGAAGATGACGGATTTGGAATTGAAAAAGGGGAGAAAAAACATATTTTCCAACCATTCTATAGAGGATCCAGAAGTACTGAAAATCAGATAAAGGGGAGCGGACTGGGTTTGTATCTCTCTTATAGAAAGGCACGACTTATTGGAGGATCACTCAAATTAGAAAGCCCGTATCCAAGGATCGATGGAAAAGTAAAAAAAGGTTGCCGTTTCATTTTAAAAGTACCCTATATACCTGTTGAAAATGGAACTGCAAAATGAAACGTATACTAATTATTGAAGATGAGCCTGGTGTTCAGATGACACTTGAAGACAGGTTGGTTGTAGAGGGTTACGATGTAACAATAAAAGGAGATGGACTTCAGGGAGAGATTGAAGCCCTAAAAAAAACTTACGATATAATTCTTTTGGATATAATGCTTCCCCTAAGAGATGGATATGCAGTATGTAATAACATTCGTAAAGCTGGAGTTGATACACCTGTTCTTATGCTTACTGCAAGAAATACAAACATGGATACAGTTATTGGCCTGCGGCAGGGTGCAGATGACTATCTGGCAAAACCATTTGATATGTCGGTATTACTTGCAAGAATAGAGGCATTACTACGCCGGTCGAGTAAAAATACCATTACCAAAACCACGGATTTAAAACAGGTTAGTTTTGGCAAATTTATTTTATACAGAGATAAAGGAACCTTATACAAGGAGGGAACAGAGATACCCCTGGTTGGCCAGGAGTTCCGCCTTCTTAGCTATCTTACAGCCAACAGTAATACAATTATTTCCCGAAATACTCTTATGGATGCAGTTTGGGGATACGACAACGAAACTACTTCAAGAACTGTTGATGTCCACATTGCCAAATTAAGACAAAAACTGGAAGAATCAGAATCTCATGGACATATTATGAC
>JAOZPK010000212.1 GCA_029932755.1 Candidatus Cloacimonadota bacterium
TCGATATTAGTCCATCGTTGTTATCATCAGCATCTTCTAATGGGAAATCACCGTAATCAGTTTGGTAACTTGTATCATAAGCAGGAGTTTCACCCTTTAATGCATTTATTAAATGTAAGTTATACTCACCATGTCTATATTCATGACCAGCCCATACATCTCTTTCATAAGCCCAGTAACTATTACCTGGTTCCGGATCACCTGGATAATCTATTCCATCATAGTAAAGCGAATCATCTGCAAATGCATACATATGGTCGTTAGCAGCTGTAAATACAACTGAATTTTCGTTTTCAAGATATGGAACAAAACCACCGGAAAAACACTGCTGCATAAAAATTACCTTTTTCTGACAATTAATTTGATCAACTAAAATACCGAAAGTTTCATCACTAATCTCATCATCACCGATTAAACATAACCAACGATGTCCATCATGCCAATCGCCATGATCGAATGTCCAGATTGTTAAGAAATCATCTTCCCGAAGCTGGGGTATATTTTCCTGCTGATTTCCGTATGCCAATCCTTCTAAAACCATTTCAACGTTTGCTAAATCTGCTTGATAATCGGTCATTGGATTTGGACCGGGAACTACATACCTTTCACCTTCAAGAATATAATCCGCTGTAAAATCAATACCATCTGCAAAAATTACAAAGATATTATCGTTATCATACCCTTTATTGATTAGCATTTCCCACATCAAAAATGTATCATGCCAGAAGCACTCCATTCGGTCTCTTGTCTCATCATTTCCATTTGCTTTTGCCCAACTTCCTTCAAAATCACCACGATCATCAGCATAATCTCCTGTTATAAGAACTGCATATTTTTCTGCACCGAAAAGCATAATACTTATTAAAATAAGCCCTATTAAGAACATCATTTTCTTACTCATAATAACCTCCTTTTTGAGTATTTAAAATTTAATTCTTTTCCTATTTTAACAGTCTGGAAAAACATCATCCATAATTGATTTTCTTCATCTCTTTCACCTATTTAAATATCATTTCACCAAAATAAGTGATTTAGTTTTAACTCTGTTATCAACTTGCAGCCGGTAATAATAAGCACCACTTGCAACTTGTTTATTTTGCATATTAGTTCCATTCCAGATAACAGAATAATCACCATTTTGTTTATGTTCATCTACAAGTAGTTTCACTAATTGTCCTTTAACATTAAGAATCTTTAAAGTTGTTTTTCCATCTTTTCGTAAACTGAAATTTATTTTTGTTCGAGGGTTAAATGGATTTGGATAGTTCTGTGATAGAGTAATACTTTCATAAGAAAGATCATTAATTATATTATCTTCAATTATATTAGTATTAATTTCTTTTTTCATAAAGTAAATATCTGATTCATCGAAGTTAATAAAATTTTGAAATATTAATAAGAGTATGTCATTGAAGATTTGAATTCTTGGTAATGCAGGAGTGTACTCATCTCCGGTAATAATCTGCCCCTCCAAACTACCATTTTGTAGCGAGTAATATACTAGTTGCCAACTATTTTCCGTTTTTTCTCTTTCGACTATATGTTTGATATTATTACTATCAATAATGATATTTTGCTCGAAAGGATCTTCAACCAATAATTCCGGTTCAGTAAAACTGTCACCATCAAGATATGAATAAAATGTTCCATCATTAGGTGGTATCAAATCATTTGTATATTCCCGCCAAACCAGATGAGGATATTCATTATTGTCTAAATAAATATCCTTTCCTTGTTGACACCTTCTTATTGCGAGAATTATCGGCTCTTCCCAAAAATCTGAAGTATAATCATATTTTATATATGAGGTTCTTGAGCTAATATCTTCCGGATGATGATCAATTATACAATGAAGATTATTGTTATTATCGCTAACACATTCTACTAAACAATACTGATCACTATTATTTTCATAAGGACAAATAATGTCACTCCATTCATCATTTTCCAGATAGCGGTAGTAAATTTCACCTTCGGGACCTCCCCAATGCCAGAAAACATAAACTCTATCATTGTTGTCGATAACGACATCACTCATTCCCACACCTAAATAATTTCCACTAATACTGTATGGCTCGCTCCAACTAACACCATCAAATTTCATAAAGTAAATATGCGAATCTAAATAATTACCAGCATTATAAAGATATGCTACATAAAGGTTATTTTGGGAATCTGAAACTATGTGAGGTAAACCCATCCACATTTCATCATTTTGAGAAATGTCTTGTGGCTCACTCCATGTTCCACCTTCATCTTCCGATTGTGAATAATAGATTTTACAAAAATTGGATTCTATTTTTAATTTCCAAACACAATGTAAGATTCCATTATCATCAATGCAAAATTCTGGATTATAATCCTCTTCATCAGTATTTGAGATATTAACTGGTTCGCTCCATTCTTGAGCGGAAAGATTAATGATAGCAGATATAAATATAATTAAAAGAAAATGTTTCATTTTTACCTCAATTTTTAAATTATTTAAATATAAATTTTATAATCAATGCAAAATCGAATTTAGTTAAAGATAAGTTAGGTGTCAATTAGAAAATTACCT
>JAOZPK010000213.1 GCA_029932755.1 Candidatus Cloacimonadota bacterium
TTTGCCTTTTATTTCAATTACATTACAAAGAAAAAACAGATGAGATGCTGATGGGAAGTGTAATTATGTCTCTTAATGGCAGCAAAGAATTCTTCATAAATAAGGCTATTGGCTGGATCTTGCGTGAATATTCCAAAACAGATTCTCAGGCAGTAATAAACTTTGTTGAAAACAATAAACTTTCAAACCTGAGTAAAAGAGAAGCTTTGAAATGGCTGAAGAATCAAGGGAAATTAGGAGTTATGAATGAAAAAATTAAGCAACGAACAAAACGAACAACAAAATAGAGGAAATGGAAATGAAAAATAAAATCAAATCTTTTACTATTAGTGATCCTAATAATCCGTTTAAAGACGATGCTCTTAATCGAGAAGAATATGCAAAAGTTCTTATGCAGTTTTTTTCCAATACTGAAGAATCTTTAACACTTGCAATAAATTCTAGTTGGGGAACAGGAAAAACAACATTTATTTTAATGTTACAACAACTACTTGAAAATGAAGAATTTCCAACAATTTTATTTAATGCTTGGGAAAATGATTATAGCGATGATGCACTTATCTCACTTATTGGAGAAGTTGTAGCTAAAATACAAGAAGTTAAGCGTGAAAATCATATTATGGAAGAGAAGATAGCAAAACAAGTAGTTGAAGATGGAGCAAAATTAGTAAGGTCTATACCAAGTTTTATAAAACTTATTTCTGCTGGACAATTAGATTACAGCATTGAAAATTTGGAAAAAATAAATCAGGAAATGTCTTATTCTTTTGCAAAAACAAGATTAAATAAATATTCACAAAACAAAAAAGATATTTTACAATTTAAGAAACATTTACAAAAATATGTAAAGGTGATTACAAGTTTTGGAACAGATAAATTTAAACCTTTGATTTTTTTTATTGATGAGTTAGACAGATGCAGACCAAATTTTTCGATTGAATTATTAGAAAAACTAAAGCATATTTTTGATATTGAAGGTGTGATATTTGTTCTATCAATTGATAAAAAGGAGTTAGAAAATACTTTAAAAGTAATTTATGGTGATATTGAAATTGACGGCTATTTAAGAAAGTTTATAGACTTTACTTATAGACTACCAGCACCATCAATTGAGGAATTTTGTAAATACTTAATTCAGTCTTATGGTCTTGAAGAACGTTTTAAAAAAGTTACAACTGAAGATGATAATTATGCCAAAGATGAGATTACAAAAACAATGGCTGCTTTTTCAAAAGCATTCAATTTTAGCTTGAGAAAAATTGAACAATGTTTTTCGCAATTAAGTATTGTTTTAAAAACAATTGATAAAAATGCTGATTATTTTCCAATTTATACATCATTCTTAATTTGTTTAAAAAATCATAATGAAAAGATCTATTATGAATTTGTGAATAAAGAAATGGATGATAGTAATATGTTAGAATATCTAACAAAAATTGAAGACGTACTTGGATTTTTGGACACGCAGAATGGTGAAAGATTAGAAAGTTATATTAGATTGTCATTTATGAATCTTGAAAAAATAGTAACAATCTTGAACAATAAATATCAGTCGGGTGAAAATGTTGATAGAGATAGAGCAGTATTACAACAAGCAAAAGAAATAACTAACAATCGTAAAATGTTTTTAATGAAAAATAACTTAATTGATTATCTAGCTAAGAAAATTGAAATAACTGATAATTTTATCACAAAATAACTTAAAACAAAGTAAGGATAAACTATGAAAAAAGCAATTTCATTACTAATAATACTTATAACCATTTCCTGCACTGTAAATAAGCAGGTAAAACTTGCAGTTCCCGTTTGGTGGAAGGTTCCGGAAGAAGGTTATGTTATTAGTTGTGCAGAAGCAGAAAATCCTGATGAATATTTAGCAAGATTGGCAGCGAAGAATATCGCATTCCAAACATATCCAATTGAGATAAATAAATATCTTAATAACTATGTGGCAGATAATTGTATTACTCCCGGAGATGAAAATATTCAGGCAGAACTTGATAAAGTATTTAAATACTTCACGAATTATATGATGAATGTGGCAGAAGTCAAAATTATTAAGGGAGAGGAATCTGTAATTCAAGTGCCGGGGAAAGGAAATAGATGTTACGTACAATTAAAAATAGAACAGGAATATCTTCACCGAAAATTCGTAGAATTCCTTGAAACCAGTGATCTCTATATAAATCGAAAATTGAGAGCCATTTTAAAGAAGTGTTTTAAGGATGAGATCAAGGAGTAGATTTTATCATTCCAACCCGTATCTTTGCTTCATAGATTTCGAACGAAAAACCAAAACAGTAACAAAATTGAGAAGTGCAACCATTCCTAAAATAATTGCTAGCCGTAACCAATCTTCACCATTTTCTATTCTTTTGCGAGAATAATAAAAAATAGTTCTAATCCATTCGAAACCATAGATAATTAAAAATAACTGCATAACTATTGCTGAAATTTTATTTTTCCAAATTAGAATAAACGGAATTAATAGGCTTATATATTGTAAAACAAACATATTTGATCTGCCGAGGTGTG
>JAOZPK010000007.1:0-1285 GCA_029932755.1 Candidatus Cloacimonadota bacterium
GCTTCAACCCAAAGTTACTTCTACACCGAACTTAATGTTCCTCAGTTGCCTGTAACATATGCACGCTGCGTCCTTATTAAAGGTGCACATAACTAACCTATAGTTACACTAAAAAGGTTCGTCATAACTTCAATATAAGAGTTATTACGCACCTTTATAATTCATCCTCAATATTCAAATTATCAAGTGGACTCTTAATCTTAGAAAGTCCTTTTTTTGTAATATGTGTATAAATCTCAGTCGTTTTTGAACTTTTGTGCCCTAAGATCTTCTGAATATACCTCAAATCTTCTCCTTGCTCTAATAGATGAGTTGCAAAACTATGCCGTAAACTATGTACAGATACTTTTTTGTCAATATTAGTCTTATTCAGCACTTCATAAAATACTTTCTGTACACTTCTTTTGCTGTATTGTTCTCCATTGAATCCTTCAAACAACCACACTTTGGGATGGTATTCTTTGAAGTATTTTCTTAGAAGATTAAGTAATTCTTCTGATAAAATTGTTGTTCTGTCCTTTTTACCCTTGCCGCCACGAACATAGATCAATTTTCTTTCACTGTCAATATCTGCAATCTTCAGGTTTACTGCCTCACTTAATCTTAAACCAGCAGAATATATTGTTGATAAGATTGTTTTATGTTTCAAATTATTCGTGCTTTCTATTATTTGTTTTACTTCCAGTTTACTAAGCACAATAGGTAATTTCCGCTCTTTGCTTATAGGAATCTCAAAATAATATTTCTTTGTTTCTCTCCTCAAAATTTTCTCAAAATAAAACTTAATTGCACTTATCACCTGTTTCTGATAAGAAAATGAAATTTTCTTCTTCTTCAATAGAAATAACATATATTCCTTAACATTTTCATCGGTCAATTCTGAAGGATCTTCTATGGAATAATATTTGAAAAATCGAACGATTTGCTCTTTGTAAACGATAATGGTATTTTCACTATATCTCTTCAAAATTAATTGATCACTGAAATCTTTAATTGCTTTCTCGTAAGGAGATGTTTTCTTGATCTGATCTTTAGGTATGGAAGGGAATAGCTTTAGGAATTGATCTATACATTTTTGGGTTTGCGGCATTACCCAGCTTTGTTGAGGTCCACTGAAATAACAACCCTGAATTGTAACAGCATGGACTTTATTAAATTCAAAGGAGAGTACATCAATTTTATATCTGTTTTTAGAAATCGGTATTAAACAATAATCATCTGTTTTTATCTTATCCATTTTTTTAACCTAAACCTTTTTTCTAATTCCTAACTTCTAACTTCTAAC
>JAOZPK010000007.1:1385-29946 GCA_029932755.1 Candidatus Cloacimonadota bacterium
CTAACACCTAACACCTAACACCTAACACCTTCTATACATCCAAATTATCTAACGGGCTTTTAATTGCACTCAAATCTTTCTTGCTTACTCTCAAATATTTCATTGTAGTTTTAGAATGTTTATGTCCGAGCATCTGCTGAACGTAACGAATATCCACACCTTTTTCTATTAAATGAACAGCAAATGAGTTTTTGAGAATAGTGAGAGTTGCTCTTTTTTTTATATCACTTTCCATGACTGCATCTTGGAATATCTTTTGTAATGTTCTTTTGGGAAATTGCTTACCAGCATAGCTTTCAAAAAGCCACTCTTTTGGTTTGTATTGTTTAAAATACTCTCGAAGTAAGATCAATACTTTTTTTGAAAGAATTACAAAACGGTCTTTATGATTTCTTGCACTGCTGATGAATATTTGCATTTTTTTTGAATCAATATCTTTTACTTTGATATAGGTTACTTCACTCGGAGTCAAACCTGCTGAGTATATCAAGAAGATCATACACTTTGCTCTTAAATCCGGTATGCATTTTAGAATCCTGCTAACTTCCTGCTCATTTAAGATTTGTGGAAGTTTCTTCTCTCTTTTTGGTCTCGGTAAATAATAATTATCAATTTCTTGATGCAGCACATGAGTATAATAGAATTTTATGGAATTAATTGCATTGTTTTGTGCAGATGTGGAGTACTTTCTCTCCTCTACTAAATAGAGAATGTATTGCCTAATCTCATCAAAATTGATTTTTCTCGGATCTGTGTTTTCAAAATAAATTAAAAATAGTTGGAAATGTTGTTGATATGTTTTGATGGTAGATTCATTATAATCCATTAGTTTAAGGATTTCAATGTATTCAGGCAGAAAATGATTTTTTGAAGATCTTATTCTTTCAGATTTTTCATCTTTAATTTTAATATCTCTTATTTCAATCTGCATTTGGTCTTTCCTTTTTTTCTTACTTGCAAAATCAAAATTGTATGTTTTGTTATTAACTGTCAAATAGAAAAAGTTTAGCAGTTAATAAGTTTAGTTGTTTAGTGGTTAAAAGAGAAAAGGAAAATAAAAAATCTGAGATTCTTCGTGAAGCATAAGTAGAATCTCTCAGAAAGACAGATTTTTTATTTCTCAAATACACCAAGTTGTACAAGTCTGAAATCTATTTTTATACTCTCGCTATCCTTCGTCTCCGCTCAGGATGACAATGTCTATTACAACGGCTTTTCATGCTTATCCGCCTCTGGCTGGTTCCCTCGCTTGTGACGAAGGAGCAGGAGAGGAACAGCAGGGTGAGGTGTGTAGATTAACCCAGCCTGAGAGATTCTCAAGCCGGGCTTATATTTTGTTATTTTAAAAGCAGCATTTTCTTTGTTGCTGCAGTTTTACCATTAACATTCAATCTGTAGAAATAAACTCCCGAGCTTACAGATTCACCTAAGTCATCGTTTCCATTCCAAACTGTAGAATGCTGACCTGCTGAAAGCTGGTTGCTTACAAGTTGTCGTACTTTTTGACCCTTAATACTATAAATTGATACCCCAACATTACTATTCTCAGAGATAGAGAATGAAATTGTTGTAGTTGGATTGAAAGGATTTGGATGATTTCCAATAAGAGCAGTAACCGGTGTCAGATCAGAATCTGCATCGGTAAAGGTAATAGAAAGAGTAACAGGGATAACAGTTACGCTTCTAGTTACATTTCTATTATCTGTAATACTAATATCAGCAGTATAATCTCCATTTTCTAATCCATCAGGATCTATTGTAAGCATTATTGTATCGGTATCTCCAGGTTGCACTGTTCCGGAATATGAATCGAGTTCCAGCCAATCACCTGTATAGATCAGTTCAATATCATATTCTCCAATTCCTGCACCAACATTCTCAATTGTTAGTTCATCGGTAACTATTTCATTAGTTATGAGATCGAATATAAATTCTTCGGGATTAATTACAAAGTCCGGTGGTAGTACTGGAACCCCCGGGAATGTTATATAATCTAGCCAGGCGCAATCTGATCCGGTGCTCACACTGCCGTCTTTTAAATACTTCCATTTAAAAGTACGATTTCCGGCAGTCACATCATAACTTTGGTAACTCCAGGCAACTTCACCATCCCAACGTTCTTGCTCTACACCATCTATATAGAAAGCCATGTAATCCCAATTATTATTTGAGTCATCTTCGCAGGATACTTTTGTATAGAATGAGATCTGCCCAGCATCTTCAACATCCATAATAACTTGCAATTCGGTTGTTTGATTATGAGTGATACTTCCGGATTTTGCAGAATAAGTTCCTTCATATACCTGGTTGGTTTGAACTATCCAGTCCAGGTTACCGGCAAAAGTCCAAGGATATAAAGAGAAGTCTCCAGTTTCAAAATCTTCATCGGCAGGTCCGCCGGTTGTAAAACTCCAAATAGGACCTTCAGCATTTCCGAATCCATTTATAGAATTAATATTCCAATAATATAATGTTTCAAAATCTAATTCTCCGGTTAGTTCATAAGAAGAATTAGAAACAACTTCTCCATTCACAATGTTAGTAGGAGGATTATCTGTTCCAAAGTAAACCTCATAAGTGGAAGCTCCGCCACCATTCATCCAACTTAAATTTGTATTAATAGAAATGTTTAATGCATTATCTCCCGGGTTAGGATTGATAGCTGCATTTGGAGGTGTATTTGGTGCTGAAATTGCATTTATAGATGCAAGTGCATCAATTCTTCCTGAACCGTAGTTATTGTTTTTTGGGTTTTGGGCGATAGCAACATTTTCTTCTATTGTTTGATCTATTTGCGCTGGAGTAAGAGTATAATTTTTAGAAAGCATCAAAGCTATAACTCCTGCAACACAGGGTGTAGCCATAGAAGTTCCGCTCCATCCCGATTCATAACCAGTATTACTGTAATGTGCTAATGATTTAATGCTAACTCCGGGTGCGGAAATATCAGGACGGATCAAGCCTTGCTCTGGATTATAAGCGTAATCATTATAGCCGCCAATATATTCCCATGTAACAGGACCTCTGCTGGAGAAATTGGCAAGATTATCGTTACTATCTGTAGCGCCAATACATACTACAGAAGAAAGACCACCGGTAAGAGTTTGATCTGGATGTAACCAAGGCGGAGGACAATCTCCGGGAGTTCTTACATTATCCGGAATCGGATATGAAGATTGCTGGTTACCTTCATTTCCTGCAGCAACTGATGCAAAAACATCGGCTGCATAAGCGTAATCCATTGCGTTTCTCCAGGCTGCTCTGTTTGTTCCCCAACTGTGTTGCCAGCCAAAGGACATACTTAATACATCTGCACCATTGTCTACAGCAAATTCTAGCGCTTGCCAGCATATTGATTCAACACCATTACCTGATGAATCTAGTAATTTAATACACATTATAGATGCTTCCGGAGCCATACCGGTTTGGGAACCGGAAGTTCCATCTCCTGCTACAGTTCCTGCACAATGTGTTCCGTGCCCGTGATCATCCATAGGATTGTTATCACCATTTATAAAATCGTAACCATGATTTGGATAATCCGGATGCGTCCAAAGATGATCATTCAAATCTGTATGATTGTAGTTAACTCCAGTATCTAATACTGCAACTGTAACTCCGGCACCATAATATCCCTGTGTCCAAACATCATCTGCATTTACTTTGATCACATTCCAGGTGATCTCTCTACCGTCTCTCATTTCATGCAGATACTCATCTGAAGCTTTATCAATGGTTGGTGCTAAAAGGATATTTCTCTCTTCATCATAATCTATCGATGCAATGTCAGATCGAAGCGAAAGAGTTTCTATTGCGCTTTTAGTTATTTCACAATTTACAATATTAACTAACCAAATGGTTTTAATCTTTCTTACTTTAGAATCTAAAGCTAATTCGTTCAATTGAGAAACTAAATCTGCTTGAGTTCGTGTGCTGAATTCTTTAAGTGTGGAAGTTACATGGTCTCTTTTATCTTGCCTTGCCATTTGGGAAGTTTCAGAGATCATTTTCTGAGAACCGTAATTATCTTTAAAAGAGATATTTACTCTAATAAATTCTTCATCAGAAGAGATACTCATCTTTTCCGATAACTGTGTGGTTATATTCCCTACCAACTCTGAGGAATACAACAGACTGCCGATAATAATAAATACTATCATTAAATAAGTTGTTTTCATATTTTTCTCCTTTTTTATTCTAAATTAATCCACTATTATTAGTTTATAATCAAATGCAATTTTCATTCCCATATCAGAAATTAAAACTTGAGATTTTTAATTAGAAAATCAATAGACGAAATGTTTGCATTATTTTATCAATATCATCCTTTTTGATTTTGTAGAACTGCTTGAATCGAGTTGATAGAAATAAACTCCCGAGCTTACTTTGCGGTTTTTATCGTCGGTTCCATCCCAATAAGTATAATAACTTCCCGGTTCTTTTTGTTCATTAATAAGTGTTTTAACGTATTGTCCTCTGATATTGAAAATCTTAATTGATACTTTTCCTATTTTAGGGACTTCATAATCTATCTTGGTGAATGGGTTGAAGGGATTTGGATAATTCTGACTAAGTTTATAATGCTCTACAGGAGGTGTAGTTGAATATACTTCCAAAGTGATGGGAATATTTAGAATTTGCCCAATATCTGTAATAACCTTTATAACGGCAACATAAATGGCAGGGGATAGTCCATTGGAGGAGATTATAAGAGGATTAATATCGTTTCCGCCTGCAGGGATATTACCGGATGTATTCTCTATTGCCAGCCATTCAACAGGTGAATCTACGATCGTGAAAGTTTTGGATATATTATGTACTGTGCCGGAAATATTGCTGATCCTGAATATACAATATTCCGACGGAGGTCCGGGAACTGTATAAACAAATGAACCGGTATTTTCAGTGATCTCGGTTATGATCTCCCATGAATATCCGTTATTTGCAGAAAACTCGATCTGTACGTCATCATAATTACCGATATCTTCCCAAACTAAAGTATCGATTGTTCCATAAGATAGTATGGAGCCCTCTTCCGGATAGATGATATTAAAAGCTGAAATGCTGAATAAACTATCGGACATATCAGTACTGCTCTCATCAAGAGTTGATATCTTGATCCTGCATTCATCACTCAGCGGACCATCAAATGTATATGGATAATATCCTGTGTTTTCTGTCATTTCATCAATCATTTGCCAGCTTAACATATCATCAATGCTAAGTTCGATCTTTACAAATTCTGCATCACCGTATTTATTCCACTTGAGTGTATCTTGTCTTGAGGGAACGATAGTTTCACCACCGTTTGGATATTTAACCCATAAGTAATCATCACCGGTTGGTTCCACAATAAATGATCCGCTTACTTGATGTGGTGGAGCGCCGGATCCGTCTCCCTCTATATACCAGTTAATTTCTACAGGAGATGTTTGATCTTCATCAATTGTTACATTCACCAAGATAGAAGTGGAAGAAGTAGGAGGAATTATGCTATTCCCCGGTACAAAACCCCAGCTAATTTCTACTCCATCTCCAATCTCATTGTTGTATCCCAGCTCAGCGATATCCGCAGCACTATTCACATAAAAACCAGGTGGAAAATCCATTGTAATACCATGGATCCCTTCACCATCAATATCATGATAGATCAAGTATGAAAAAAAGTTCATAGGCTCAATTGGAATGTATGAACCTGTCATATTTAAAATATAACTAGTTTCAATATTTCTGGAGAAATCTTCATTGAAATTGGATGAGTATCCGGAAGGTACTTTAGCAAAATGTGCAAGTGACACATCATAAGAAACATTGTAAGAGCCAAGAGCATTTGATAAAACAAGATCAACTGCGAAAGTGGAATCTGCGGGAACAGTAAAAAAGAAACTCTCAGGATCAACACTTATAAACGGAATGCCATAATCAACATTATTACAAAATAGTATTGCGGTCTCATTTTGCAATTCATGTACAGTATTTGGATATATATTTGAGAAAGTTAGCAATAGACCGTTATCCTGTTGATAGTTTTCTAAGCCTACAGTGGCATAATTCTCATCATGATCGGTGTTACTTACTTCTTTATATTGAAACTTGATCAATTTATTTACCATAGCTGAGAAGTAATATTCCGGATCGTATAATATAACCTGAAAGATCTCACTGATCTCATCATATTCATTTTTAAAATCGGACCATTCAATGATAAAATATTTTTTTTCTTCATCGTATTTAACATATATTCTACCATCAATAAGGTCATCCCAGAAAGGTGCGATCATTCCGGCTGGACCAACTCCGGATGGGATATTACGATTTCTATGAAATACAAGCGGCATAGTCTCCATAGAGATATAACCTTCAGTGCAAATAGAGATGTAATTATAAAAATTACCATAATAATTGAACTGGAAGGGAAGTGGGATGATCTTTGTAGATCCGTCAGGGGTTGTATGGTCAGCATCGAGAAGTGAACCGTCACCTCCATAGGTAGGATCTATTTCGATCCAGTCGTATTGTGGTGTCTCGAAGTTTCCAACATCTCTAGATTCAATTGCAAAATAACCGCTTTCACTAAATGTAATGCTGGTTGAATCTATAATGCCGATTGGATAATTGAAACTGATATTTTGCAAAATAATATCATCATTTGTGATCTTCAATTCAAATTGGGCAATTTCACCGGAGATCACATTCTCGGGTAGAACAGTAAAGTTACCAATTCCCGTTTCATCTTGCTGAATGTTGATAAAGGTAGAAAAGGCATTTTCAATTATGGCATTTTCATTCGTGCAGATAAGTTCAGCTTGGAAATTACCGGTTTCAAAATTTCCATAGTTCAGCAATTCAATTGTAATATTTGCTAGTTCATTTTGGATAAGACAATTAGATGAGTTTTGTACTAAGAATTCAGAAACAACGAGTTCAGGTGAGACTATTGCAGTTGGGCATAAAAAAACAAAATCTCCACTGTCAGAAGTGATATCTATAAATATATTTACATCCTCTCCATCAATCCAGCTCTCAGAAACCTGTATTTCAAATTCATCTGAAAAATTCTGTCCGTTCTCTAGAATGTTGAGAACAATTGGGTTCCCAGAGAATGAGATATGTTCATTATCACAAGAAAGAGTAATGATAATATTTTCAATATCATCAACCCCAATATTAGCAATTGTAAATCCCAGGTTTGAATTAAATCCGGAGATTAGTTGCTCTGAAAATGAAAAATCTTCTAATATAAGTGAAGTATCTGAATTCACAATAAGGTCTTTCGTTTGTGGGATATAACAGTATTTGGAAGCAGTAACTTCATAGTTGCCTACTTGTACCTCAAGAGGAATAATTGCAGTTCCATTGGCATCGGTATTTCCTGTTATTATAAGGCTATCTTCAGATGTAATAGCAATCGTAAATCCGGAAAGATCACTTTCAGAAATATCAATGTGAACTTCAATGAAATTATCTGAAGATTTAATAACCGGGTCAAAGGTGAGTTCTATCTCTTTTGGGATGTCAGTTAAAACTTGTAATCCCGGGTCTCCTAAAAGATTATAAACATAAAAATAGAATTGATCTGAATCTAATGCATTTCCCCAAGCATGATTATGCGGAAAATTGTTATACAATTCCATCTTTCCGCGCAGCAATAATTCTCCGCACCGAAATAAACCTTCTTGAGTAACACCCTGATAAATTCCCGCTGCATTAGCATTATTGAACCATGTTTTTGTGTCTTGCTCGCTTGGACCGATGAATCCAATGGCTCCTTGTGGAACCGAAGTATTTCCAGCCACTAACCATTTCTCACCAAAACATGTTGTATATTGTTCAGAAGCAAAATTACCACCACCACAAGTTATACTTGTAACCAGGGGTAACATAAAACCATTATTTAATTGATCTATATCATCAATAGTAAACATAGTACCTGTAGCACTACCCCAACTTGAAGGAGAACCGGTTCCGCGATAACAAACAAATGATTCACCTTCACTAATCATGTTAGCAAGCAGTGTATTTCCCTGCTGCCAAGGACTAATAAAAGTATCTACCACAGTGTATTCAAAATCCAGAAGCTTATTTCGGATTTCCATCAAAGTTTCACGCTGAGAGTAACCATTATAATTCGCTACAAATCCAACCATTAAAGCACGTTTTTGCCAGGGAATATCCATAAAGGGATTTTGCTCATAATTGATTATCTTGGATACGATCGTCATTAGCTCCATATTACTTTGAACTGAAAATCTTCCAATAAAAATATCAGAAAAATAATCATCTCCATCTAAAAGTGTATAATTATGATCACTTACATCCCAGGAACCGGGTGGATAAGAACCTTCTACATAGAATGCCGGGATAACGATAAAACCACTCACATCACCAACCAGAACAACAAATTCAGGAGGATTTTCCCAAGTATCATAGGCATTTTGTAAATAATCTTTTATATCATTAGCAGTTGTACCGATATCATCAATAAAAACAAGTTTTGTTTGGAAGCCCAATTTTTCTTTCCAGCGGAGTAGTGGCTGCAAAATACTCTCAACACTACTTGGAGCAATAAAAAGATATTCTCCACCGGCTGAGCTTGTCTCATTCTCTGCACCAATGATCTTTTTAGTTGCTATCTTATTGAAATGTGAAGAAGCAATTTCCTTTGTAAGTTGGTTTCTGATATCAGAGTTATCAATTTCAAAATCTATTTCTATATCTTTTAACACCCTGATGATGTTTTGTTTTGGATTATATTGAATGGGGGAGATAGAGACCTGAGAGAATCTGTTTCCCCGCATTATTGCAGGCTTAGCAATCGTAACAATATCTTTGGGAAACCAATCATCAACTGTATAGAGATTTTCCTTCTCATTAAATTTTATCGATGCTATTTTGTTGGAAAGTACGATTTCATCATAATCATATTTAATATTGGAAGATCTGTAATTTCCAGTATTTGGAAGTGAAACAAGCCTGGTATAAACAGGTAATTCAAAAACATTTGAGATCATGCTGGTTTTACAATCGGAAATAGTAATTCTATCAAAAACGTTTTCATTTATTAGTTCTGCTTTGATCTCACTGATTTCAAAACTTCCATTAACTGTAAATGAATTTTCAATTTCAGAGAATTCTAAACTTAATAATTGAACAAATACTGCAAATAGAACAAAGATTAAAAAGATCCTTCTCATAAATGATTTACCTCAAATTAAGGGATTTAGTTTGCTCCCAACTTGTGTCATCCCAAGCTTCGATTTGATCGGAGCTAAGGGCAACAGCACATTATTACACTTTTATCTCTTTTATTATTTTAAGAGTAAACATTTTTTTGTGGCTATGGCTTTTCCATCAGCAACTAGTTTATAGAAATACACTCCCGATGCAACAGGTTGGTTATTTATATTTGTCCCATCCCATATAACTGAAGATTGAGAAACTTGTCCGGCTTCTGACGGATTGGATATTGGATATTGTTTAATTTTCTGCCCTTTTAGATTATAGATGCTTATATCAGCACTTTCCGTGAATTCAAAGTTTAATGTAAACGATATCGTTGTTGTAGGATTGAAAGGATTTGGATAATTCTGGAAAAGTTTAGGAGAATTAATAATAAGATCATTATCACCTTGTACCGGTGAATCCTCATTTGCTGTAAATAAGATTGCAGTTTCAGATTGTATTGTATGTACTGTCGGCGGGTATATATTTGCAAACGTAATGAGCAAACCATCCGTTTGTGTTTCATTTTCAATACCAATAGTTGCGTAATTGTCACTATAGTCATTATTATTTATCAATTTATATTGAAATAAAATATCACCATCACCGGTGATTGATGGATAGTAGATAGGGTCATAGAAGATAACCTGGAAAGTTTCAGCCGAGTTACTATAAACATTTATTAATTGAGACCATTCAATTATAAAAGTATTTTGTGATATATCATAATAAAAGTAAATTGAACCTCCAATGAGATTATCCCAAAACGGTGCTATCATAGCTTTAGTACCAACTCCCGAAGGGATGTTTCTGTTTCTAAAGAAGACAAGATCAGTGTCACCCATGGTTATCCAACCATTAGAACATATCGAAATCTCATCATATACAATTCCAAAATATTGGAAATCAAAAGGTAAATCGATTGTTTTTGTAAAGCCGTCATAACCGGTTACATTTCCTCCCTGAACAATACTGCCTTGTCCTCCCAACGAAGGATTGATCTCTATCCAATTGTAGGTTGGTGCAGAAAAATTGCCTACATCTGAAGATTCAATAGCGATATATCCTTGATCACAAAATGTAGGGCTTTCTTCAGAAATTACTCCAATTGGATAGGAATACAGGATTTCTTGTAAAACATTTCCGCTATTGGAGATTACAAATTTGAACTTTGCCGGTTCTCCTGAGATTGCATTACCTATCTCTATCTCAAAAGGAGATTCAATTACTCCATTATCTCCCATTAGTACGGCAGGACAAGTTGCACCACCGGTAATTATATTGAAATTACCTGACATTGCAACAAGCGCAATGGAGGTTTCATCGGCATCATAATCACCACTATTCAGGAACTCAAGTTCGAAACTTGAAATAGTGTCTTGCAGCAAGTTTCCATTTGGTTCATCTACAATAAAATTTGAAATTGTAAATTGTGGAGAAATAATTTCAATTGGCATATAAAAAGTATTTTCACCAAGATCAGAGGAGATGCTTAAGAATATTTCACCTTGAATTCCATCTCGCCATAAATTATCAAGCTCAATTTCAAAATCGCAAGTTGTGAAATTACCTACATCCAACGTGGATAGGCTGTTTAATCCTGTTAATATTGTGATAAAATCATCATCTGTAGAGATTTCGAATTCAAGATCATTTGCCTGCATACTTCCATAATTCTGGATACTGGCAGTTATGATGACAGTTTCGCCAGAAATAATATCCGAACAGCTGTATTCATCAAGTCGAACGATATCTTCATCAATTACTGATAAAGTGTTTGTAACCGGAATAAACATATATTTAGAAGCAGTTATTTCATATATGCCTGCTTCGAGTGAAAATGGAATGCTCACAATTCCAAACTCATCAGAAATTCCTGTTGTAATCAAACTATCGGAATTTGTGATAGCAATTGTAAAACCAGCTTTGTTTTCAGTATCTAATTCAATTTGCACTTCGATAAAATTTGAACCTGCTGGTATTTCTTCCTGGAATGTTATTTCAAATACTTTTGGAGTGTCAGTAAGAATCTGCAATCCCGGATCACCCAGAAGATTGTAAACATAAAAATAGAATTGATCGGAATTAAGTGCATTTCCCCAACCATGGCAATAAGGATAGTTGTTGTAAAGTGCCATCTTTCCACTAAGCATCATTTCACCACATCTGGTTATGCCTTCCTGGGTAATACCGTGATATATTCCCATATCATTTGTATTGTTGAACCAGGTCTTTGTGTCATATTCACTTGGTCCTATAAAGGCTATTGCCCCTTTTGGTGCTGCAGGTGAACCTGCAGTAAGCCATGTTTCTCCAAAACAAGAAGGATAACTACTACTTGCAAAATTTCCACCACCACATACAATACTCGTTACCATTGGCAACTTAAATCCATTACTTAGAGAGTTAATCCCATTTATGTTGAATAGATCACTATAGTTCCCATACCAATAACTCGAAGATCCATATCCACGGTAATTCAAAAATGTATAGCCGCCATTGATCATATTTACTAAGGAGCTCATATTATTTTGATATGGAGAGAAAAATGTATCTACAGCTGTAAATTCATAATCGAGCAATTTATCACGACATTCCATCACGGTTTCTCTGGCTGAATAGAAGTCCCAATATTCAACAATACAACTCATCATTAGGGCTTTATTCTGCCAATCATCTTCAATTAAAGGATCACTCTCATAATTGATTATTTTGCTGATTATTGTATTTAATTCTAATTGTGAACGAACAGAAAAGCGTCCAACAAAAATATCGGGAAAATAATCATCGCCTTCTAAAAGTGAATAACTATGATCACTTACATCCCATTGAGTATAATAACCCTGCACATAGAATGCCGGTACAATGATAGATCCATCGACATCACCTACTAATACAACATATTCAGGAGGAATTTCCCAATTATCATAAGCATTTTGGATGAAGTTTTTAATAGCATCTGCAGAATTACCTGTTTCAGATAGAGTTGCAACTCTTGTTTTATAACCCAGTTTTTCTTTCCAACGCAAGAGAGGATCTAAAAGGTATGCCATATTGTCTTGTATAATAAAGAGATATTTTCCATTTTGTTCTGTTCGAATAGTCGGATTCTCTTGAATGATTGATCCGGCAAGATTTGAAAATGAGTTGATCTTGTTCTGCTTTATCTTTGGGTTTTTCGTAATAGTTTCATCTAAATTCAGGTTAATTTCTAAATTATGTATGATTCTTAATTTATTTTGAACTGGATTATATTGTATAGGAGATACCGCAATTTGCGAGAATCTGTATGCACCCATGATGTTTGGATCACTAATTGTAACTATCTCTGAAGGCAGCCATTCATCTCTCTGATATCCAACAACATTTATTTCATCTTCATCAAGAAAACCGGAGGGTAAAATTGCATTACTTAAGTTGATGATTTTTTCATCGTATGAGATATTTTCTAAAATATAATTTCCAGTGTTTGGAAGATTAACTAGTTGTGTGTATATCGGTAATTCCGGTTCTCCAACTTTTCCCGTTGAGATACAATCCTTAATATGTAGCTGTGTAAATGTATCATTCTGCATGTTTTTTTCAACAATATCAATTGTTTCAAAATTTCCGAAGATATGTATAGAATTGCCAGAAACATCCAGATTGATTGCGCTTGAGAATGTAACAAATAACAAAAGTAATAGTGTAACAATATTTTTCATTTATAAATTCCTTATCTTTATTTGGGCATTTATTACGCAAAAATCGAGCCATAAATATCCAATGAAAGTGAAAACTTTTAATTATATATTAATTGTAAAGATTATTTTAATAAAAGGCATTTTTTTGTGTTTATAAGCTTTCCATTATATTCCATTTTGTAAAAGTAGATTCCGGTAGAGACATTTCTATTTTTTGAGTTTGTCCCATCCCAAACAACTGAATGTTGTCCGGCTGGTAGCTGACCGCTGACAAGCTGTTTCACTTTTTGTCCTTTTATGTTGTATATTGCAATATTAACTTTTCCATCTGTATCTTTTATAGCAAAACTAATTGTTGTTTGCGGATTGAACGGATTGGGATAATTAGAATTAAGAATAGCGTTTATATATTTTGGAATTTCATTTTCATCTATAGTAACATAATTCTCCTCGTATGCAGTATGTGTAAATTGAACTGATGAATTTAATGGAAGTTCATCAGTTTTTATCTGTAGATAATAATAGTCATTTGGATTAATAATCATATCCGGGAAAGGTGTTTTTTCTTGCCACTCTTCCCATTCGATCAGTCCGGTATTATCGAACCATGCGTATGAATCTCCAGATATCGGTGGGTCGTTATTCGCAACAATATCAAAGTAATTTGTACTTCCCGGGACTTCAATTTCGGCAGAGTAATATGCCCACTCAGTATCACCGTTAATTGGTTCAAAATTATCTTGTCCCAACAATGTTCCACCGGTTCTGTTATTATAGAATCGTGCCTGGATCATTACTCCTTCACAATTCTCTGTTTTTATATAGCCATGAATAGAGTATTCACCGTCAGATCTTTTCTTCATTCTATTTTCCATATTTGTAATAATATTATATCCATTGGCAGAATTTTGATGAATACACAAAGAGAGTTCCCCATCATAAAATTCAATATCATCAAGCCATTCATCATTACTATTTATATCCCAAATACTGGCTCCTTCGTCTTCATAATTACCAAACCAGATAAGTTCTCGACCAACTCTAAATTCAAAGTTATTGCCGGCTGATATCATATTTATACTGGAAATATTTCCCCACTGAGGAAGATGTATTATTTGTGAGACATATTCATCTCCAGTATAAGAAAACTCTAAGTTCTCAGAATATTGTTCATTAACTACTAACATATTAAGGGTATCTAAAATTATATTTGCCTCAATTTCAGCTGGATCAACACTTAAATATGTGTTGAGATCTTTAGATTTCATCTTGATGTAATTTAAAATATGTCTGCCGAGATCACCAGTTGCGATCTGTGGAATAAAATCATCTATGAAAACCGGTTTTATGCTGAATGCACTAAAGCCATCTTCATCAATTGAAGTTTTTAGTACCATAGATGGGAAAGTTTCAAAATAGCTAAGATCAAAGGCAAAGTTACCAAGTGAATGAGCTATAAGTTTTCCATTGTATAATTCAACTCCCTGAATTATGTGTGGATGATGACAAATAACCAGATCAGCTCCGGAATCTATCATATGATGACGGATCTCAATATCCCACATATGAGGAATATCAATTCGAGGTGTATAATCCTCGTCTTCAGCAAAATCCTTTTCATCCCAACCGGCAAATACATCTAAGAAATCATAATTCGCACCGGGAGCTGTGGAGTATTCACTCCCTGAATGAGCTTCTACAATTATTAGATCAGCATTACCCTGCACTACATCTATTTGTTCCATGATGTAATACGGAGTCATATAAGCAAATCCAAATTTATTGAATCCAGCCTGTAAATAAGGTTGGTAATTATTATATTGACCTGTTCTGTCACATGATCTCAAAAAAGCCAGATTCACTCCCTTTTTGGAATAGAATAATGGTTCGTATGCTTCGTAGGAGTCAGCTCCGGCACCGGAATAGAGAATTCCATATTGGTCGAGTGTGCTCTGGGTTTCCTGCATACCTTCCAACATATAATCACTAACATGATTATTTGCCAGACAAACCAGATCTATCCCTGCATAGGCCAGACCAGCAGCATTTTCGGGGGCTCCCTTAAAATATATTGTTTTAGTTGGATGATGTACATTATGAGTTGTGAGTGGACACTCGAGATTTGCAACAGAAATATCAGCATTTTCTCCTAATATCGATAACGTCGGTTCAAATATAGCCTCAACCCCCAAATTAGGAATTATATAATTTTGATAACCTCTTGCCAGCATAATATCACCCACGAAGTTGATAGTTAACGGAAATGATGTTGGACCTTCTTCCACATCTATCTGACAGGATGAATAACCATGGTGATCTGTTTCATCTGTAACTTGCAAATGAACTGAATATGAATGATCATCTTCTATAATATATGTATGTGCTGGATTCTGTAAAGTGCTGGTAGAATCATCTCCAAATAACCAAAGAAAAGTGTGCTCGTCACTATCGGGATCGGTAACTTCGCTGTAAAATTGTACATTAACACTTCGCAGATCGTCTGAATTCCGAAATACAACACCAATTTCAAAACTAATTTCAACTTCGGGTGAAACAGGCAGATCCTCTGTGATATTGTAAATGTTGTCAAAGTAGACAACTCCGCTACCTGTATCATTGTCATTTATAAATATAAGTTCTGTGATCTCAGGCAGATATTCATACCAGGAGAACCAGTCATCAGCAATAGGAAGTTGAAAGTTATTCCATTCACCTTCTCCAAATGCACCCTGATAAACAGGTATCCATTCTTCAATGTTCAACATTTCATATCCATCCAAGGAGTAGAATAGTTCATTTGTTCCATCACTAACTCCAAATCCTTGAATCTCGCCTTTATCTTCTATAAAACAGGCAACTTGCCATACATCATTATTGTCGACCGTAACAGGTTCTATTGTTTCCACCTTCCAGGTGTTCCCATAAAGTTTAAGAGCATATTGTGAAAGTGTGTTAAAAGTATTCTCTGTTGTTAGTTCCCAAGCATCGGGTTGCATATCCTGTTCTGGATATGAAGTTAAAAAAATTGTTCCGCTTTCAAAGTCTTCGATTGAGATTTCACGATTAGTGGCAAAACTTAATGAATTTATTAATAATAAAATAATCAAAACAAATATGAATTCAAATTTCATAATACACTCCTAGTTAACAACTACAATTCCAAATATTTGAAATTGAATAAATTTTGACAAGGTTTAATCCATTATACTTGGCACATTCAATTATTGACAGAAATATTAATAATTAAAATATACCATTAATGAATAAAATAGTATTATTTTTTTTAAAGAAATATATATTGTCTCCAAAAAGGGAGTGGTTGCGGTTTGACTCTGTTTTTATGGTCACTGGCATAATCATTTCCGTAGCTACTCTTACGGTAGCGTTATCAATATTTGAAGGATATGAAACAGTACTGAAAAAAACTATTCTTGGAGTGAATTCACATATCTATGTTTTCAATGCTGGCGAAGGAAATCTTTCCAGCCAGAATGTTAAGCAAATAGAAAACGAACTGCAAAAGCATGATGGAGTAGAGAATACCTCTGCTCTTATTATTACTCAGGTAATGGCTGTAAATGGGAATAGAATAAAAGGTTCTATTGTTCGTGGGATAGACTGGGAACAGCAGGAACTTCCCAGTAAATACAAGAAATATGTATTGGAAGGTACTTGGAAACTTGATGCAGAAAATTCGGCAGTACTGGGCTACAAACTGGCTAATGAACTTAACCTGAAATTGGGGGATACCTTTAAGCTCATTAGTTCGTTAAACTCCAAGGTTACTCCAATGGGTTTAAAGCCGAAAGAAGAAACATTTACTCTAGTGGGTTTGTATAGATCTGGAATGTATGAATATGACAGTAAATTCATTTTTATAGATAGAAATGTAATGGCAGAATTCAATTCCATGGAAAATGAATTTACAATGGTAGAAGTTAAGATGAAACCGGATTGGATCGAGAGAGCTGACTATATTGCATATGTTTGGGAACATGAATTTGATTATCAATATCAGATATCTTCGTGGGTAGATTTTAACAGCAACTTATTTGCATTATTGAAAATGGAAAAGTGGGTGATATTTATTATTTTAAGTTTCCTAATACTTATAGCATCGTTTAATGTAGTAAGTTCCGTCTCTACATCTATAATAGAAAAACGTACAGAACTGGGAATACTAAAAGCATTTGGAGCTTCTGATAAAATTTTACGACAAGTATTTATTGGCAAGACATTGATCCTGGCAGTATTATCAGTTTCATTTGGCCAGATACTGGGGGTTCTACTAGCGAAATTCCTGAGCTGGCAGAAATTCTTTGTACTAAAAGGAGATGTCTATTTTCTGGAAGAAATAAATGTTCAGTTTGGTTATATCAGTTGGATTATAATTCTTGGTGTTTCAATGCTAATAGTATTTGCAGCATCATTGATCCCTCTAAAGAATATTTCGAAATTGAATATAACAAATATAATTAGGAAAGCATAATGCTGATGCAGGGAGATTAGATTTGAGTTTAATAAGAGTTGAAAAATTAAAGAAAAGTTATAACGAAGCATCGGGTAAGTTGGAAGTCTTAAGAGGAGTAGATCTGGAAATCCAGCAGGGTGAGATGATAGCGATTACAGGAGAATCCGGCAGTGGGAAAAGTACACTTCTTCATATGATGGGAATGCTGGATAGTTATGACTCCGGTAATATTTATTATTCTGGTAAACAGATAAATCCGAAAGATAAAGATCTAAATGAATTCAGGAATAAGCGAATTGGATTTGTTTTTCAATCTCATTATCTTTTAGAAGATTTCACAGCCGAAGAAAATGTAGCAATGCCGAAATTTCTGGCTACAAAAGATTTTAAAAAAAGTGTTTTAGATTCCAGAAAATTATTAAAAGCACTTGATCTTGATGACAGGCGTAGCCATTATCCTAACCAATTAAGTGGTGGGGAACAACAAAGAGTGGCGGTTGCACGATCACTGATAAATTCTCCCGAAATCATTTTTGCCGATGAACCAACCGGGAATCTGGATTCAAAGCATAGTGATGAATTAATTAATATGCTGATGGATCTGAATAAGAAATACGGGCAAACTCTTGTAATAGCAACACATAATAAAGAAATAGCCGGCAGGATGGATAGATGTTTTATTCTGGAAAATGGAATTTTAAAAGAAATACCAAAATAAGATATTAATTTTAAATGAAAAAGAAAACCTGGTTGCTTATCATCGTAATAATTGTTTTTATTATCAATATTACTTTCTTTGTATTGGTGAGATTGGCAAAAGTAGATAAGATGGTTCAAACCAGGATATCTGATCAACTCTCTGAGGCGTTAAATGCAGAGATTAAGTTGGAAGAATTTACCTTTAATGATAAACAGGCGAATATTTCTGGAATCGAAATTAATAGTCCTGGTAAATTTAACTTGAAGGTAAGCCAGTTATATGTTGAGTATGACCTGCTAAAGCTTATATTTTCTAAATTCAAAAATCTGAAAGCTATAACACATATTAAAATTTACGATCCTGTATTTACAATAAAAATTGTTACCGAAGGAAACGAAAGAGAAAAAAGAGAATTTGTTATTCCTGATATTACAGAATATTTTAAAATGCTTGATATTTACAATGGGACAGCGGATATAGAGTTTGAAAATGAATTTATAAAAATTGAAAATAGCTGGCAGAAGATAGATCTCTCAATTAAGAATAGTAAAAGCTCTGATATTACACTTTCAGCTATTTCTGGCGAAAGATCTGCTTTGCAAGTTTTTTGCATTTTAAATGATGGTGTAGTCAAGAGAGCTGATCTGAAATTGAATGATCTCAAATTATCAAAATTTGAAATATCAAAATTGAATTCTTTAGGATTCCTACTCGAAGCTGATTTGACCTATTCTGATGAGAATCTTAAATATACAGCCAAAATAAAAAATATAGATGCAGAACTTGCTACGAGAAAAGCATCAGTCGATTCCATATTTATTTCAGGTAACAGTGAACGAACATTTATTACACTTCATGACTCATATTTGGATGGCAACAGGATTGATGGGAAGGCTGTCATAAATGATGTTCTTTCGGATAATAGAACGATAAAATCTGAAATTACAACTTCCAATGTTCCACTACAGAAATATATTAAACAAGTAAGCGGAAATGTAAATGCAAAAATTGATATTTCCGGCAAGATAACCAATCCTCTCATTACTGTTGAAGTTACATCCGAGAAACTTGTTGCTGCACAGCAAGAACTGAGTGATATAAATATTCAAGCAATAATGAGAGATGATAATATAGAATTGCAATTAAATAATTCTATTTGGGAAAATAATCTGTTGATTGGCGGGGGATATTATAAAATTGGACAAGATCTTCATCTTGATCTTTATTCTCAAAATATGCATTGGAAAAAAGATGATTTGCAATTCTCAGGTGATCTATCAACAATAATTAATTATCAGGATGCCATTGATATTTTTATAGAACTTGAGAAAATCCAGATTCAATCAAGCTCAATATCATTTGAAGATTTGGCTCTAAAAGCAAACCTTATTAATAATGATTTTACTGTAGATCTAACACATCATTCAAATGATATTGGATTTTCTTGTTTTGGGAATATCAGAAATCAAGAGTTAAAAGCAAAGTTAAAACTTCGCGGATTGGATTTGAATAATGCTTTAAATGGAACTTCTCTTCCAATTCTTACCGGAGATATTGAGATTGAAGCGAACAAATACAGCATTGTAGCAAACTCCAATATTATGGTGTACGATAGAGATTATGGTAAACTGGGAGGAAGACTTAGGACAGATATTGTACTGGATCTCTCTAATAACCATTCACTAATAAATTTACGATCTTATAATGCCAGATATAATTATGAACCTATAAAAATAGATCTTTTAGCAGAAGGTTCGCTAGATAGTCTTCATATTAAACATTTCCAATTGAATAAGATCATTGATATAAAGGGTTGGATAAAACGGTCACCAAGATTTATATACGAATTATCTTTGCATGGAGGAAACCTTAAGGTTAAAGAAATTTCCGAATATTTTGTAGATTATGATACTTCCCAGCGATTAGGTGGAGATCTTAATATTGATATAAGTATCGATAATTTGAAAGAAGGGAATGTAAATGGTCAGATCACTCTTGATGACCTTAAAATAGGTGACATGAATGAACTTGATGCTACATTAAACTTTTTTGGAAACAGCTCTATGATAAGCTTACGGGAAGGATCAATAAAAGCAAACAAGCATAAAATTATTGGTATAGAAGGTGCATTGATCTTAAAACCGGATATTATTGTTACAGCAAGCGGCATTATTGATTCCCTCCAATTAGCCGATATTCTTCCCCAAGAAAATTTGAATGGAATTATTAAGGGTGGAATCGAATTCTCCAGATCTAACAACAAAAATGAGCTTCAATTAGATATCGAAGTTACAGATTTTAAATTCAATAGATTCAAAGCTGATCTTTTAAAGTTTGATATACTACAGAAAGATTGTTTACTTTATATAAACGATATCAGTGGTTTTAGAGAGGGTGAATTTAATTTAAGATCTAACGGTGCAATTGGTTACAATGTGCTTAACAGTAAAGCATTCTCGGATACTAATAATATTTCTATCAGATTTGAGGGTGATCTGCTTAATATGTTATCTGATCAGACAAGAGCAATTACTAATGCCGGTTCAAATTCTGAGTTTGAATTTGTAGTTGGAACAAGAGAAGGTAAAATATTTATTGAACAGGGAAATTTTTCTCTTACCCAAGGATATTTAAAAATTAAAGGTCAACCGGAAGATATTGATAAGATCACCATTGTATTTAAAATCACAGATAATATCTTTGCGATCGAAAAATTTAAATTTCGTATGGGTGAAGGAAAGTGTTACTTTTCTAACTTAATAAATAATAATAATGATGATTTTATTTTGGGTACACTTAATCTGGGGAAAATATTAATCAAAACTAATAATGTTGGGATTCTTGTTAATATGCCAGGATACATTCCCCAAAATAATGTAGCAAAATTAGTTATTAAGGGAAGAGATAGCGAATATTTCGAAGTAAAAGGTCCATTTGAAGATATCAAGATGATCGGTGACTTGAATGTATCAAATGGCGGTGCAATCTTCCCACCTAATACAGAAAATCTATTGAAACTTTTTAATACAGTTCGGGAAAAAAAGGAAGATGAAAGTGTAATCTTGCCACTTAGTTTTGATCTTATGATTAACATCGGTGAGAATGTTAAATATGTAACATATCCGGTAGACATTAAACTAAATCCGGGTGGATATTTGAACTTAGTATATGAAAATGAAAAATTCACGATCCCTGATGCATTGTTTATAGCGGATGAAGGTTCAGTGGATATTTTTGGTACGAAAATGAAATTGGACTATATGCAGATACAGCTTAGCAGATTTACAAAAGGTGCAAATATCTCCGGAACATTCTATAAAAAAACTGCTGACGGTTCAATGATCACATTGAATATTTATAACGAAGTTGCCGGTGATGATGAGATTGGAACCTTAAAATTTTCACTTAATAGCGATAATCCAAACGACAGGATAACAGATATATTATCTAAACTAAGATATAATAGATCTATGGAAGATATATCACCTGATCAGAAAAAAACACTTTTGCAAGATGAAGTTATTCAAATTGCCGGAATGGGATTAGAGAGTGCAGTAATGGATCCCCTGTTGTCACCTGTAGAAAATTGGATCAGGAAAAGTTTAAGATTAGATTATTTTCACCTTCAAACAGACCTTGTTCAAAATCTTTTTGCCAGTTATTCCTCTGAAGAAAAATCTGAATATGAAGTTTATGATGAACCCAATGAAATTGCAAAATTTTCATCTGAATTATTTTTGAATAATTTGTCTATAAGCATGGGAAGATATCTAAGTCGTGATCTATTTCTTGATTATGAAACACGAGTAGAAAGGTCACAGGATGTAGCCTTAGCTTCTGAAATGGGTGTCTTTCATGAATTTTCATTAAGGTATCAATTACCATTCAAGTTCAGGATTTTATATAAATATAAAATATTACCTTTTACGGAAGAAAATTCGCAAGAGATAATACTGGAAAGATCGTTTAGATTTTAAAAAATGTTTTCCAGAGCTAAAGCATGAGGTAACTTAAGCTCGAAACTACTTCCAATTCATAAACTTATTTAAATACAGATTCAATTATAGGCGTTACATCATAGACTTCAATCGGTTTTTCAAGATAAGCTACCGGATTGATATCCTGAGCTTTCTTATGTATATTTGTATCATTGAAACCGGTCATGAAAATAATTGGAATATCCTTAAGAGCAACGATTTGTCTGGCTGCTTCTATACCATCCATCTTACCGGAAAGATGGATATCCATTAATATTATATCTGGCTTCTCTTCTTTTGCAATCTCTATTGCTTCTTCTCCTTCAGCAACAAAATTACACACTTCGTAACCATGTAATTCAAGTTCCATCTTTAAACATTGCACTATTATTGCTTCATCTTCCGCGATCAGGATCTTAATTTTCTTTGTCATAATTATACTCTCTCATGATGCAGATTATCTTTTAGTTCGATATCCCACTTTAAACCTTTATCAGATTTATAAGTTATTTCACCTTTCAACTGATATTCAATAAGATTAAATACTGTTTGAAGTCCCATTGTGTTTACATTTTCCAGTTTAATGTCTTTTGGAATTCCCACACCATTATCACTTAGATGAATATTTATGGTATTATCGTTATCTTTGTATAATCGAATTGTAATCTCATCTTCATCATTATTTGGGAAGGCATGCTTGAATACATTAGATATAAGTTCATTTAGAACCAAGCCTAAGGGTACTGCAAAATCAATTAATACAAGTATATCTTCCAAATCTAAGTTCAATGATACTTTTTCTGAGCGAATTCCAAAGCTTATCATAAGTAGTTTAATAAGATCAGTAATGTATTCTTTTAGATTAATATGAGAAAGATCTTTTGCCTGATATAGTTTTTGATGAACCAGAGACATCGCTTTTATCTTGTTTATTACTTCATCAAATGATTCGTGTACAATCTCGATACCAGTATTACCAGATAGTGACTTGTTTTCTATACTCCTGGACTGCATCCGTAGCATCGAAGAGATAATCTGCATATTATTTTTGGTGCGATGATATAGTTCTCTTAACAGTGTATCCTTTTCATTTAGATTTCTCTTAATCCTCTCATCTGTCTGCTTTCTATCAATTGCCAGAGCAATCTCTTCTGAAACAAATGTAAGAATTTCCAGATCATCTTTCGTATAAAGATCGGGATTATCATAACTCTGAACTGCAATAACACCCATTACCTTGTTCCCAATTTTCAAGGGAACACCCAGCCAACTCAATGATGGAGTTCCAACAATTTCAACTTCACCTTGTTTGGCTAACTTATCTAGAAATTTCCTGTTAGCAAATAATGGCTTTCCTGTTTTGATAATGTAATTTGTAAGAGTTTTTCCAGCGGGAAATGATTCATAATCGTCTTTTTTATCAACATCATAAGGAAGAGAAATCATATCAGATTCTTCATCATATAAAGCAATATAAAAATTTGTAGTGTCCAATACATTTCCCAGATGTTCTCTTATTTTAATGTAGAGTTCGTGTAAATTATCAACTGTGATCAGAGCATTGGAAATATTATACAAAGTGTTTTGTTTGATCTCAGCCTTTTTTCTATCACTTATATCTGAAGTTAGAATGACCACTCTTTCTACTTCATTATTTTCTCCCATAATAGCATAGAAACTTTGCATGATCCATTCGGATCTTTTCTTTTTGCCAGGTTTTAGTTTCATTTCAGGAAGAACGTATGATCCACCATTTTCATAGATTTCTTTTATCTGTGTTTGATATTTACCCAAGTAGCTATCTTTTTCATTCATTTCCAATTCGGTGCGTTTGATCATATACGATTCTACTTGTTCATCAGTAATATCCCAAATATTCTTCCAAGCTTCATTATAGAGAATGAGCGTACCAAATTTATCACGTACAGAAATGCCAAGAGGTGAATCTTTAATGACGGCGGAAGAAAGATTTTCAGCTTGTTTACGTTCAAAGATCTCTAATTTTAAGTTCTTTGTTGTTTCATTTAGATCATTTAAAACAATTGTAGTAGCAATTCTTTGTTTTTCACTTTTCACAAATTGCTTTTCCAGTTCTACGGATTTATTTTTATTTTCTTCTTCCACTTTTTTACGTTCAGTGATGTCCTCTGCTGAACTGAGGACACCAATTATCTTACCATCAGCATCTTTTAATTCAACATTATTCCAAGCTAATAATTTTTCTTCTCCGGATTTTGTGAGAATTTCATTTTCTTGATATCCAAACGATTCCTTACCACCTGAAAATACTTTCATTGCAAAATCTCTCATGTTTTCTCGTAAACGTAGGGGAAGAAAATTATCGTAATAATCTTTCCCTATGATTTCTTCTTTAGTATATCCCAAAATTTCACAACCTTTTGGATTGATAAGAGTAACTATTCCAGACGAATTAACGCTTATAAGCATCACAGCGGTAATGTTTAAATATTGTTGTGCCTTATCTCGTTCTTCAATTAACATTTTATTTATTTTCTTGCGCTCGGTGATGTCGGTTGTTGTAAAAGTAATTCCTTTGGATAGATCATCAAGATCAAGAGGTGTGGAACTTAGTAAGATTTCAATTATGCTTCCATCTTTTCGCAGAAATTTAGTTTCTATTGTGCCGGTGCCATATTTCTGAATTTGCTTGTATTTATATTTGACAACCCTGTTATATTCCTCTTTACTTGGGTATACTATTTGGGCGTTTTTACCAATTAATTCCTCAGCAGAATACCCTGTCATTTCAATAAATCTCTGATTCACAAATTTGATATTCCTATTTACCACAACGCCTATTCCAGTTGGTGCTGCTCGGAAAATACTCGACAACCTATTCTCACTCTCATGCAATAAATTTTCTGTTTTTTTATGATTATTTATCTCCTCATTAAGTTTGTCAATCGAGATCATAGAATCTTTGAGATTCTTTGCCATCTTGTTGAATGATTCAGCAAGAAGTCCAATTTCATCTTTTCGTCTAATTGTAATATTAGAATCGAAATTACCAGTAGCTATGTGATCTGTCAGTTCAATTATTTCTTTTATCGGCTTAGCTGCTCTATTCCCCAAGATATATGAAATAATAGCTAATACAATTGATAGCAACAATCCAATGAATAATAAATTTGATAAAATTGATTGAAGAGGTTTTACTAAAATCGAAATTGGACGATAGCACAATAATTCCCATGATTCTCTGGTATTTCCTTTTGTATGGTCAATAGATTCAAAGTTCCCACCAAAATCATATCCCTCATAACCAGATGTTATTTCAATTTCAGATATACCGATCACCCTTTTATCGTTTTGTTCTAGGCAAATATAAGAATGTTCATCAGTAGAATGGAGTTTCTCAAGACTTTTTGAAGAGATTCTTTTACTCAGAGGTTCAAAACCTTCTTCAAAAATAATAAGACCACCACTACGTATCAGTTTTAACTTTCCCAGATGCTCATTTTGGGATACTAATATCATTTCACTTATCGAGCCTAAAATATTAAGATTTGCTTTTAAGATGCCAATGATCTCATCTCCCTTTTTTATTGGGACAACAACTCCCAATACATATCCACCGACACTTTCATCATATCCTCTATCATCAAAGAATACAGCGCCCTCGCTATTGTTAAATGCTCCCTTCCACCAGTATTTATGCCCATGTGCCAAAGTCGTGAGCTTAGCGGTAGAGGCAACAAGAGAGCCATATTTATTTGTCAGAAAAATTTCACCATATTCTCCTTCCAAATTATTTTGCTGGCTCATCAAATATTTCGAAACCATGTTGTCTGTATATTTTAATATAAATGGATCATTCTGATCTTTAATAGTCTGCCATTTATCATCTTTTGATTGAATTTCTGCATTTTTTTTCTGTTCTGATAATAAGCTATAGTAATCATTGCTTTCATCCAAAGCGGTTATTAAAATGGGACTTACTGTAATTGTTTTTATCGTTTTAACCTTTTCCAGAATTAACTGATTAATTCTATCAGAGTATTCATCAACGATAAATTTTGTATGATGAAGTTCATTTTTTAGTGTTTGAGAATAATAATAATTATAAATTACTACTATTGTAATGGTGATAATTAACAAACCGGTAAGAAAAATTTTAAGCGATTGGTTCTGCGCAAAATTCATTTATTACTCCATTTATATATTTCTTTTCTTTAACTACAACTTTTTTCATCAGTAGTTAAAATTCCGGATTCTTGTGAAAATGTGGGCTTTCTGAGTATATCCGTCTTTTTGTGCGGGGAACAATTTTCTCAATAATCAAAACGGGATTTAATCTGTTACTGCACCCCAAATTATTATGTGATAATTTTATATTTCTCCTTTTTGTCCATTTTTTTAAGCAATTTATTTATTTCTTTGCGTAACTCATTGATCTTTAATTCTCTATCTACTGTAGCATCATTAAAAATTTCAAGCTCGATCATTCTTGCTTTCAGCTTTTCTTCTGATTTATTATGCCCGATTATCTCTGTTTTAAGATTCTCAGTTGTTTTGTTTAGATCTTGTAATAAGACAGTAGTAGCAATTCTTTGTTTTTCACTTATTTTAAATTGCTTTTCTAATTGTATTGATTTTTCTAAAATTTCTTTTTCAACCTTTTTGCGTTCAGTGATGTCACGCGCAACAGCAAGTCTGCCAACAACCTTTCCTTCATTATCAAAAAGTGATGAAACATTCAACTCAGCAGGTATTCTTATACCATTTTTATGCAAAAATTCAACTTCGTAAAGAGGTATTTTTTCTCCTTCGATACCTCGGTTAAAATTATCAATTGTTGTTTCAATATATTCGGGAGCGAGCATTTTTGTAAATGAACACCCTAAAAACTGTTTCGATTGATAGCCTGTAACTTTTTCAAATGCAGAACTAATGTAGGTAAATATTCCCTTTGTATCCAAAGCAAAAACTACATCAGAAGATGTTTCGGTAAGAGTTCTGTATTTTTGTTCACTAATACTTAATTCAATTGTTTGCTTTTTTACCTGTTGTTTTAATATTCGATTAAATAGTAAAATGATGATAAATCCAACTAAACTAAAAACTAAAATCAAGATCAAGATGATCCAGAATTGTTTATTGCTGAAGATAGATTTTCTATCTAACGTAATCCATTTTCTATTTATTTCTTTTTTTTTGTCAGCAGGTATATTTGAAAGAGATTTTTGAATTATGGTTCCTAATATTGGCCAGTCTTTCCGAGTGAGAATTGACAATTTTGTAAAATAACCTGTTTCACCGGATACACGTAAATTCAGAATGCCTTCCTGCTCAATATAATAAATAGCAACCGGTAAGGTAGCTATCATAACATCCTGCACACCTGTAGAAATATCCCGAAGCCCATCCAGCAGGGTTTTTACCGGAATAATTTCTATATCAGGCTGATAAATTGACAGGAAATCCTGCCACACATATCCAGAGACAACTACGATTTTTTTACCCTGCAACTGTTCTGTCGTTTTGATTTCAGGAAAGTTATTTCTGGTGATGATCACTCCCGGAAAAATCAGATGAGGCGAGGAGAAATCCATATATTCGGCTCTTTGAGGAGTTTGCGCAGCTGCAGGCAGCATATCAACTTTACGATCTCGAGCTTTTTGCAGAACCTCATCCCAATTATTACAGTGAACAACTTCAAAATGGATTCCCAGGTCCCGAGAAATCAAATCCATGAATTCCGATGAAATCCCCTGATAAATTCCATTTTCATCAAACCACTCTATAGGAGGAAAATCAGGATCGGGTGCAATACTGATAATTTGGTGTTTTGCCAGCCATTCTCTTTCCTCATTGGTTAGATTTGTGTTTATAGCCTGGATAGAACTTAATGTTGTAAAAACTAGAATAACAAATAATAATTTTTTCATTTTACTCACTTTTCAAATCTATTCAGAATAATTCTGATAATTTTTTCATCTCATATTCCAAAGATAAATCACGGGGCTACTAAGAATAATTCTTTTCATTTCTTAACCCATCATTCCACAATATCATATTTTGGCTCTTTACCCAATTGTTTAAGCAATTCATTAATTTCTTTTCTAGATTCGTTGATCATTATTTCCCTATCAACTGCGGCATCATTGAAAATTTCAAGCTCTTTCATTCTGCTATTCAATTCCTTTTCTGCCAGCTTTCGCTCCGTGATGTCAGTATGAGTACCAATAAATCGTAAGGGTTTGTTGTTTTTATTGCGTTCAACAATTATACCGCGTCCCATCACCCAAAGCCAATCTCCGTTTTTCTTTTTAAACCGGAACTCTACATTAAAACGAGGGATTTCTCCTATGATATGCATTTGAGCTTGACTCATAACATCCTCAACATCATTAGGAGAAATTCTTTTCTGGAATTCCTGTAAATTGTGAGGAAATTCATCAACTGCATAACCTGCCATTTGATAATATCTTGGATCGAAATAAACTTCATTTGTAATCAAATTCCAATCCCACATTCCATCATTTGC
>JAOZPK010000214.1 GCA_029932755.1 Candidatus Cloacimonadota bacterium
GCATTATGAATTGCCGGCAAATGACCTTCAGGGAATTCCACATCTACAGTTGGTCCGATAACTTGTATAACTTTTCCTTCTACCATAAATACCTCTTATATTCTAATAACTTTTTTATTATTGCTGGATTGCTTCTGCTCCAGACGATATTTCAATTATCTCTGTTGTTATTGCCGCCTGCCTTGCTCTATTGTAATTAAGAGTAAGCTTATCAATTAATTCAATAGCGTTCTCAGTTGCAGAATCCATTGCGGTCATCCTAGCGCCTTGCTCGGCTGCAGATGATTCTAACATTATTCTCCAAACATCAACATGAATATATTTTCTTCCAATTTCATATATTATTGTATCTTCATCTGGTTCATAAATATAATCTAGTTTGGAAATTTCTTCGGATTCAATAGGAACGATTGGCAAGAGTTGTTTTACTACAATATCCTGCTGGATCGCAGATTTGAATTCATTATAAATAACATTGATCTTATCATAATTTTCATCTAAAAATAAACTTAATATTTTTTCTGCCACATCCTCAGAAACACTAAAATCCATCTCATTAAAAAGATTAATATAATGTTCAGTTACATTTGTAGAATGCTTCTTAAAATAATCATATCCTTTTTTCCCAATACAGATCAGATCAGCATCCGAATTTTCCTTAAGATGTACAATAGCTTCTTTAATAATATGTGTATTAAAAGAACCGCAAAGTCCTCTATCCGAAGTTACAACTACATAAGCTGTTTTTCCTTTACCTGATATTTCAGCTAACAATGGATGATCAGAAGAGATATTTTTATTTTTCAGTGTTCGAAGCATATCGTTTATGTGGTCTGCATACGGTCTGGCATTAATGATATTATCCTGAGCTTTTCGTAACTTGGATGCAGCTACCATTTTCATAGCATTTGTGATTTGCTTAGTGCTCTTAACGCTTTCGATCCGTGTTTTGATCTCTCTTAAATTAGCCATAATTCCCTAAAATTTTGATAGCACTTTTTCGCAAATTTTACGCATTGCTTCTTTTGTTTCGTCGGTCAGTTTATCTTTGATCATACTTTCCATAAATTCTGTATATTCGGAATCTAATGTTGAATAAAGTTCCTCTTCAACTTTCCGTACATCTTCCACTTCAATTTCATCAAGGTAGCCTTCATTTGCCATGAAGATAATGAATGTTTGTTTGGCTACAGAGAGTGGTGAATATTGTGCTTGTTTCAGGATTTCAATTAATCTTACACCTCTTGTAAGCTGTGCCTGAGTTTCCTTATCGAGGTCTGACCCAAATTTTGCAAAAGCTTCAAGTTCTGTATATTGAGCTAAAGTAACACGTAGTTGCCCGGTAACGCTCTTCATCGATTTACGTTGTGCGTTTCCACCCACACGCGAAACTGAAAGTCCGGCATTAATAGCAGGTCGAATACCTGAGTAGAACAAGTGATTGCTTAGGAAGATTTGACCATCTGTAATTGAAATAACGTTCGTTGGAATATATGCTGTTAGGTCGTCTGCCTGTGTTTCAATAATTGGAAGAGCAGTAAGTGAGCCACCACCAAGTTCATCATTTAGTTTAGAAGCTCTTTCTAATAGACGTGAATGAAGATAGAAAACATCTCCGGGATATGCTTCACGTCCTGGAGGTCTTCTAAGAAGCAATGAAAGTTCTCTATAAGATACAGCATGTTTAGAAAGATCATCATAAATAATAAGGGCATGTTGTCCCTTATCACGAAAATATTCTCCCATAGTACATCCTGTATATGGTGAAAGATATTGAAGTGAAGCTGATTCTGCTGCAGAAGCAATAATTATGATTGTATACTCCATAGCTCCACTTGCTTTGAGTGTATTTACTATTTTTGCAACAGATGATTTTTTCTGTCCGATAGCAACATAAATACAAATCACATCGGTATCTTTCTGATTTATAATTGTATCAACTGCTATAGCTGTTTTACCTGTCTGGCGGTCACCAATGATCAACTCACGCTGTCCTCTACCAATCGGGATCATTGAGTCAATCGCCTTAAGTCCTGTTTGAAGGGGTTCCTTCACCGGTTGTCTTTGCACAACTCCAAGAGCTTTCCGCTCTACCGGCTTATAGGCTTCTGCTTTGATTGCACCTTTCCCGTCCAATGGTTCTCCAAGTGCATTCACAACACGTCCCAACATTGCTTCACCTACCGGAACCTGTAAGATTTTCTTGGTTCTTTTTGCTATATCACCTTCTTTGATCTTTCGTGTTTCACCAAAAATAATACATCCGACATTGTCTTCTTCCAGGTTTAATGCCATTCCCATAACGTCACCGGGGAATTCGACCATCTCACCTGCCATCACATTGTCCATTCCATAAATACGGGCAATTCCATCTCCCACTTGAACAACTTTTCCTGTTTCGGAAATATCAATATCAAATTTTAATCCCTTAATCTTGTCTCTAAGGATCGAACTTATTTCATCTGGTTGTATTTTCATACTGACCTCATTTCTTTTTTTTTGACTTAACTTTTAA
>JAOZPK010000215.1 GCA_029932755.1 Candidatus Cloacimonadota bacterium
GATGGCAAATAACGGGACTCTCTTTTTGGACGAGATCGGAGATATGCCGCTTGCACTGCAATCCAAGATGCTGCGGGTAATTCAGGAAAGAATTGTCATACCTGTAGGAGGGGCAAAACCTGTTCCTGTTTCCATAAGAATAGTTTCCGCTACTCACAGAGATCTGCAGGAAATGATAAACAATGCAGAATTTAGAGAAGACTTGTTTTACAGACTAAATGTAATTAAAATTGAAATCCCCACTCTTCAAGAACGCAAGATTGATATTCCGCTTCTTGTAAATCATTTCATCAGCAAATATAATAAGAAATTCGATAAGAAGATAAAAACAGTATCGACTGATGCACTCAATTATCTGCTTTCACTACCTTGGCATGGTAATATTCGTGAATTGGAAAATGAAATTGAGAAAGCAGTTCTGCTCTGTGGACAAGATACACTTCATGTTGAGCTTTTTGTTGCTGCAGCTCATAAAACTGAGACAGCTTCTATTGAAGAGTTTCCGATAGATTGGTCTGATTACAAATTATTTAAAACCAAAATAGGTGATGATCTGGATTTGAAATATGTGGAAAAGATACTTGCTGTAACTGATCAAGATATTCCTAAAGCTTGTGAACTTGGAAAATTGAACAAATCTCAAATCTATAGAATATTAAAAAAGAAAACATCTGAATAATTAGTATAATATATTTTCATGTAAAGAATCGGTAAATCAGAGAAAGAATAAACCGTCTCTTTTTTCGCATATTTGCGAATCATACAATTTCATGCGAAAATTTCATAACTTCATATTATTATACATGTTAAGATATGCAATACACAAAACGCACAATATATTTTCGCATATTTGCGACTACTACTAATCCCGCATTATTCTCTACATTAATCTTTTTATATATCCATAATCATCTACCTAGAAGCACGTTACGCACACCTGAATTCATTATTAATATCTCCGATGTATATTGGCACAGTAAATGCTACTTAGTGATGCAAATAAAAGATGTGGAGGTTTTAATGAGAGATAATTTGATTATTCCCCGTTCATTAGAAGAGGATGATTTATTGCTAAAACAATTCGATAATGTTAAAAAGAAAAAGGAATCTAATGTAACAAAAACAGAAGATAACCTAAAAAAATGTATTGAAGAAAAAAATAAAACAAAGCAGGAGAAAAAATGAAAAAGTTATTATTAGTATTAATTATGTTGCTGCTTACAATTTCAATGTTTGCAGTTTGGCAAGTTGGCGAACCAATTACCGATGATTATTCATGGACAGACAATAATGGTGAATATCATTCTATACATGAGCTCACAACATCTGGAAAAGCCATATTAATTTTCTGGGGAGAAGATTGGTGAGGTAGCTGTAATACGGCGGCGCCGTTTATGCTTACATGGTGGGGAACTCAAAACCCAGATAATGTTTATTATATTTGCACATTTGATTGGTCAGATGTTGGTTGGCCGATGCCTTTTGCAACAGAAATCAATGATTACTATTGGGATTTTGGAAATGGTTTTATTCCATACTTTGTAGTTATAGGAGCCAATAATATCTTAATGTATGGCAATAATGGATACCAACAAGCTCTGAACATGGTTCCTGATGCAATCGCTTCTTTTAATCAGGCATTACCACCTACAAATCTGGCAGTAGATGAAGGAATAGGTCTCTTTACCTGGGATGCTCCTACATCAGGGAATCTGACAGGGTATGATATTTATCTTGATTCGATATTTTTGGAAAATGTAACTGATACAGATTTTCAATTTGAAGACCTTGTAAATGGACAGACTTATCTGGCAGGCGTTTCTGCAGTATTTGATGACGGTAGTTCCGAAATTATTGAGATAGATTTTTCTTTCTCAGGAACGGGTGCAGGAAATGATATAGTGTCTTCAACCGGACTTATTGGGAACTATCCAAATCCTTTCAATCCAACTACCACGATTTCTTATACAGTTGAGAATACTTCCTTATTTGTGAGTCTTGATATTTATAATTTGAAAGGGCAAAAGATTAAAACTTTAGTAAATAAAAAAATGGATGCAGGAACACATCAGATCATTTGGAACGGAGATGATGAAAATAGCAAACCTGTTTCGTCGGGAATGTATTTCTACAAATTGAAATCCGGAGTATATACTTCCACGAAGAAGATGATCTTAATGAAATAATGTAAGGAAAAGAAAGGAGAAAAAAATGAAAAAGTATTTTTTGATAATGTTATTAGTGACAGTTTGTGTTGGATTATTAGCAAATGAATCTGTATCACCAATTAAAATAAGCAATGATTCAAGCATTGCCAGTAGAGATATGTGGGACATTCTTAACACATTTGAAACATCCTTGGGATCAATGCCCGGTATAGAGACAGATGGAGTTAACATCTACACTTCAACTTGGGATACAGGAATGTTTACACGCTATGATATGAATGGAGTAATTTTAGGTGATTTCTCAATTGCCGGTGTATCGGATATTAGAGATATGGCTTATGATGGAA
>JAOZPK010000008.1 GCA_029932755.1 Candidatus Cloacimonadota bacterium
GTTTTGCCACCCATTTTGCAGGTTCCCAATAATTCACACGAGTATCATAAAATCCAGCTAGAGCAAGAATATGCGGATAATCTTGCGGGATTACATTATCGTATGGAGAATAAGAGCGAATATAATTAAAATCAATCTCATTATTTGGATCACCCCATTCTTGATATTCACTAACAACTGCTGAAAGACTTTTATCCATCATAGTATTCAGAATATCCACAAAAGGTACATCAGCAATTACACCATGGAACAAATCAGGACGCATATTTGTTACAGATCCAACTAGAAGTCCACCTGCACTTCCACCATCAATTATTAATTTGCCTGCATAATTTTCTTGTTTCAAAAACTCAGCACAGGCAATGAAATCGGTGAAAGTGTTTTTCTTATTGAGCATTTTTCCCTGTTCATACCAATATTCTCCCATCTCCTTTCCACCACGAACATGAGCTATTCCATAAACAATTCCTCTATCCAATAAGCTTAATCTTGTAGAAGAAAAATATGGATCAGAACTGTCACCATAAGCGCCATAAGCTGTTAAGTATAGCGGATTATTCCCATCTTTATGAAATAATTTTTTTTTATAAACAAGTGAAATGGGAATATCAGAACCATCATCAGCTTTTGCGTATATTCTCTCTGATAGGTATTTGTCAGAATTATAATCTCCGAGAACTTCTTGCTGCTTTAGCAATTCTCTCTCTTTTGTATTCATATTATAATCATAAACCACGTAAGGTGTTACAAATGATTCATAAGTAAAGCGAAGTATGGAAGAATCGTATTCTGAACTATTCCAAGTATAGAATGTATATATAGGTTCAGGAAAATCAACATAATATTCATCTCCACTTTTAATATTAACAATTCTCAGCTTTTCTATTCCTTTTTCCCGTTCAGATAAGACTAAATGGTTTTGGAAAACTTCGGCATTCAGTAACACATTGAAACGTGTTTTGATCACTTCTCGCCAGTTTTCGTGCGAAGGTTTTGTTACCGGAGTGATCATTAGTTTATTATTTTTTGCATCACTATTTGTAATCATGTAAAAGCTATCTTCGTGAGAAAGTACATAATAGTTATGTCCCTCAGTGCGCGGCTCAATTATTTGGAATTCACCATCAGGATCATCAGTGTTCAAGAACCAAAGTTCAGTAGTGGTCGTACTGGCAATTCCAAGAATAATATATTTCTTATTTCTCGTTTTACTCAACCATACCCAGAAGCGTTCATCATTTTCGGTGAACATTAATTCATCATTTTTTTGGTCAATTCCAATTTTATGTCTAAATATTTTATGGGTTCTACCAGCAGGATCTGTAGTGGAATAGAAAATTGTTTGATTATCATTAGCCCACGATATATCACTTATCAAAGGGATTTTGTCAGGTAAGTATTCTCCTGTTGTTAGATTCTTGATAACAAGTGTGTAATCTTCTGTTCCGGATGTATCCACACCATACGCCAGAAAATTATGATCAGGGCTGATCTTGCGTTCGATTATCGAGAAAAATTTATGTCCCTCAGCAAGCTCATTGATATCAAGATAAACTTCTTCAACAGCATCAGGTTGAATCAGTTTTCTACAATAAATGGAATATTGTTTTCCTTCTTCTTTTTTTGAATAATATAAATAATTATCAATTTTAACTGGAACGCTGACCTCGGTTTCTTTGATACGATCAATGAATTCCTGATAAAGGGATTGCTGAAGCTTTTCTGTTTTTTTCATCACCTTCAAAGTGTATTCATTCTCTGCTTTAATATAATCCAGAACATCCGATTGTTCTCGAGTTTTATCTTTGAGCCAAGAGTAATTATCTATAAGCTCAACATTATGAATATGTGTAGTATCTGGAACAACTTTAGCAATTGGAGGTTGCGGTTTTACTGTGCACCCGAAGAAAAAAGCAACTAACAAAAATATATAAATTTTAATTTTCATTTATATCCAAATAACATTAGTTATTGAGTTCTTTTAGAAGTTCTACCGCTACTTTTTCATCATCTTTATGGATAAAGAATTCCACCTTTCCAATATCTGCGCCAAAAGCAAAGCTGAATTGTCCCCCCAGGATGCTTTGCATATGTTCACCTCTAACTATATATTCAATGCCAGCATTAATCAGGATTGATTTAATAATTGCTGTTAATCCCAAATCGGAACTTTCAAATATTTTCACGAAATCATGCTCTTCATCCTTCGGTTTATCAGGAAGTAATAGTTCATTACAGTGAGGGCAATAAGCTTTTAGCGTATCAATGATTTTATCACATTTAGGGCAATACATTTATTTCCGTAAGTAATGGTGAAATACTTTCATTATTCTCAAAACGATATTTTTCATTCTCAAAAACTTCAATACAGGAATCAACAACATCAGGGTCATACAAAATACCACTATTCTGTTTGATCTCTCCCAATGCTCGCTCTATACCGAAGGCAGCTCTATAAGGTCTGTGAGATGCCATAGCTTCTACTACATCAGAAACCATGAGAATTTTTGCCTCCAGCGAAATATCCTTTCCACTCAATCCTTTAGGGTATCCCGTTCCATCGATTCGTTCATGATGTTGGAGTATTATATCTGCAATTGGCCAGGGAAAATCTATGTTTTTCAGAATGTCAAATCCAGCTTGCGGATGGTTCTTGATCAGGTTAAATTCTGCTGGAGTGAGCCTGCGGGGCATACTGAGTATTTCAGCTGGAATTGAAATTTTTCCAACATCATGGATCATGCCAACCATGTAGATACCTTCCACTTGTTGCTCAGAAAGCTTCATATGTTCTGCTATAGTTTTTGCTAACAGGGCTACTCTTCTTTGATGTCCTGCAGTGTAAGGATCTCGTGTCTCTATTATTAATTCTGTGGCATGAATGATGCCTGTGAGAGTTTGCTTCAATTTTTTCATTGTTTCTCTAAGATGATGCTCCGATTCTTTATGTTTTGTAATATCAATTCCAATACCTAAGATTCCTGTCACTTCTCCATTATCATCAAAACGAGGGCTTAATGTCATTCTACTCCAGAGTTTTTTTCTATCTTTAGTAATCTGCCTTAGCTCACATTCCGTTCCTTTTTTTGTCGAGACAATAATCTTTTTTGCAAGAAGTGCATTTCTCTTCGATTCAGCGCCATCATATATTAGATTAATTTTTTTCTTACCAACAACTTCGCTGGACTCATAACCGAAAATATTCTCTGCTCCAGTATTCCAGTAAAGAATATTTTGATTTAAATCAGTTGATATGATCGATACCGCAGAAGAGCTTTCAAGAATATTAGAAAGCAACTTATTTTTTTCATCTTCTCGCATGTGTTTATAACTTTTCTGATTAGATTTCACAATAAACTCCTACTTTTTCTTTTGAATCTCAACTCTATTTCTTCCCAGGTGTTTTGCTTTGTAAAGGATTTTATCTGCAGCTTTGAGAACTTTTTCCGGTTTTGTTTGATTTCCACCATATTCGGCAATGCCTATACTGACAGTGATAGTAACGGTCTTACGATCGTTAGAGGCTGATTTACCACGACTTTTTGAAGTTGAAGATCTTCTTATAGGAGAGCGTACAATAAATTCTGTCGATTCAAGAATTATTCTGTATTCTTCCATGTAGGGTTTAGCTTCTCTAGATGTTTTACCTGGGAAAATTGTCGTGAATTCTTCACCTCCAAACCTAAAGGATTTGGCACCACCACTAACTTCACTTAGTTTAGCTGCAACCATTTTTAATACTTGGTCACCGGTTTTATGTCCATATCTATCATTAAATTTCTTAAAATGATCTATATCCAACATTGCTATTGCATAATTTTTGGTTAGAGTGGATAAGGTCTCATTCAAACTTCTACGACCATGTAATCCTGTTAATTCATCAATATAAGCCATAGAAAATGATGCCTCAATCGTTGTGATGAGCAAAATAAGACCTGCAGTTGTAAAAAACAACATTAAAGATGGGACAGGGTCACTTGAGCAAACTGCAAGAAACACAGAGATCGTTGCAAAAAGGTAACCACCGTTTCTTACGTCACGACTGCTCACAAATTTCAAGATCATTAAAACTAAAATTATGATAATGGTAAATAGAGAAATTACGGGAATATTATTAATTAACGAAGTTTTTAAAAAAATTCCGTATAAATTTTGTGTAAAAAGCAAAAAAGAAGTAGCTAAATTTGGGAATTCTGTATAGAATTGAGTAATAATTTTAGATTCCGGAAATTCAATTAAATAATACAGAAAGCGGATAATTCCAACCTCAGCTAATATAATTAGCATATAAATAAAAATTATTTTAAGCTTTTTCTTCTCGACGAAAGTGAAAAGAAAAATATTAATAGGTAATAAAAAAGAGATAATTCGTGGAATGATTAAATTAGAATCAATAATAGAATAACTTGCTGAAAGATTTAAAATAAAATAGCTAATTGTAAGAATAATTGTGCACAAGATCAAACCTGAATTATTTGAACGAGCTCCCAATATTATAACTATAAAAAAAAGTACGTATGGAATAAGTGGTGAGATCAGGATGAAGGCATTTAATTCATTATCAATGTCTGCATGAAAGAGCATTCTGTCCCATTGCCAGCCAATTAGCATCGATAAGATAATCAATAAGCTTGGAAATATTAATGGGGCAAATAATCTTTTAACATTATAATACAAAATTTCTCCCTATTACTTGCTCTGCATAATAATCAATTTATTATTCTTAGATAATTTTGAGAAAACAAGATCATATGAATCATCTATCATTTCTTTAATGATATCATCTGGAATTGTGTTATCCATACTCACAGTATTCCAATGCTTCTTATTCATATGATATCCGGGAGTAACTGCATTATATCTTTCTCGTAATCCTTCAGCGTTAAACGGATCACATTTTAAATTAATTCGTATTGGATCGTTCTCGATTGCGATCAATATAAACATTTTATCGCCAACTTTTATAACCATTGTAACATCATCAAAGGGAAAATCGATAGAAGCTCCTTTCTTTTGCAAGCAATATGCGCGAATTTCTTCCAAATTCATTATTCATTCTCTCTTTTAAAATATTTCATTAAAACAACACGAGAAATGATCCCTGAAATAATATAAGATAAAGCAACAGCAGCAAAGATTCCTGTCAATCCAAATAAATGTGAACCTATTAGCGCAAGCGGAATACACAACAGGAACATCTGGAAAAATGTGAGACTAATTGCTTGTAGAGGTTTATGCATTACATTTAAAGCAGTTGTACTCAATACGAAAACACCTTGCATTGTGTAGCTTAAAGGAACAATTGCAAGATATAGAGCAATTGTGGAGATCACCTGTGGGTCTTTATTAAAGATTCCTGCAATTTGAGTACGTAATAAAATAAGTAGAATAAATATAGCAATTTCCCAAAGAATTGTAAATCTGTGACTAATATTAATAGCCGCATGGACACGATCGTATTTTTTTGCTCCAATATTCTGCCCGATAAACGGACCCAAAACAGATGCCAGTGCGTGAATAACAGCTAGAGAAAAGAATTCCAATCTTGAAGCTACTCCAAATCCAGCAACTGCTTTAATTCCATAGGAAGATACGATACGAGTTATTACCCCAATTGTAATTGGAATAATAATTCGAGCTCCAGCAATAGGAACACCAATAAATAGTACATGTTTCCAAGAATTTAAGATTTCAGTAAATTTGGGGATATCAAAAGAAATCATTTTTTCTCGTTTTTTAAGTACCCATAAAGCTACAGAAAAAGTTGTAAATCTACTTATTACTGTCGCGATTGCAGCTCCTTCGATACCAAGTTCTGGGAAGGGACCAATTCCAAATATTAATAATGGGTCTAATACAGTATTAACGCAAACCGCAATTACCATGATAATGCTGGGAGTCTTGGCATCTCCTGTTGCACGGATCGCATTATTCCCAACCATTGGAACAACAACAAAAGGCATTCCAAGATACCAAATTCTCATGTATGTTTTAATGTATGGGAATATTTTGGAGGTTGCACCTAAAGCTTTGAACAAAGGTTCTATTGTGAATAGCCCAACAATTACAAATCCAATAACAATAATTAACGCAAGAAGTAAACTATCAGTTGTGAGCCTTTGAACTTTGTGAAGATCACCTTCTCCAATTGCACGTGAGATAACTGCAGAAGCACCAAGACCCAAACCTAAGGCAATACTGGAAACAACCAATACAACAGGAAAAGTAAAACTGAGTGCGGCCAATTGATCTGTTCCAAGTTTTCCTACAAAAAAAGTATCTACTAAATTGAATGCAACCATTCCGATTAAACCAAAAGTCATGGCGATAGTCATTCTTGTTAATATTTTACCTATTGGACCTTCTATTAATTTAGCAGTGGACTTATTTTTTTGCATGTAATTATTTTTTTAAATATTTCCCTTATCTTTCATTTTTTTATATTGATCTGGGAAATGCTCTTTTAAGCAGTCTGGGCAAATGCTATGACTGAAATCAACATTAGAGTGTTTAGAAATATATTGTTCTACATTACCCCAAAAACCTGAGTCATCACGAATTTTCTTACAATATGAACAAATAGGGATCAAACCTTCTAGTGTTTTTATTTCATCAAGTGATTTCTGAAGTTTTTCAATAAGTTTTTCTCTCTCTTCTTCTACCTTTTTTCGTATACTGATATCTTTATAGATTACAAATGAACCTTTAGATTTTCCGTCAATAACTATTGGAGCTGCTGAAATGGACACAGGTAAAATACCACCTTCTTTATTCTTCCTAAAAGTATCAAAATACACGTATCCAGAAAGAGTGTCGCTACTCAATTTTGTAGCTTCTGTTTCATATTCTTCAGGAATTATCAATGCATCAATCTCTTTTCCTTTTATTTCTTCCAGAGAAAAACCAAAAAATTCTTTAAATCTTGGATTAATGTCAATTACCTGGAAGTCGTTATTCAAATAGACACAGGGTTCGGGGTTGCCGGTAAACATGCTTTCAGAAAGTGCTTTGCTTTCTTTCAGTTTTTTTTCTGATTTATGTTTGATCAATGCTATCTCAATTGTAGCATATAATTCTTTTGCCTCAAAAGGTTTGAGGATATAACCATATGCTGCAATATCTTTTGTTGATTCAACTGTTGTCGAATCAGCAAAGGCAGTAAGAAAGATAATTGGGACATCATGATCCTTAAGAATTATCTCACCCGTTTCTATACCATTAAGTTCACCCTCAAGCATTATATCCATCAAAATCATATCTGGTTTTAAAGCTGACATGTTATCTATCGCATCAATCCCTTTATTGAAGATACCGCTAACCTCATAACCATATTGGTCAAGTGTATATTTGATATCATCTGCTATCATGCGTTCATCTTCAACAATTAATATTTTTGTCATTTATGTGCACCCTCTTTTTATATCGTTTGAAAATGATATTATTAAGTCAAGTAAATATTATTTAGATTATAATATACTTTACAAATAAAGGCTCATAATAAAATTAACAAAAAATATTAATGACTAAGGAGTTTTTTAATGGAAAAAATTGGATATAATTTTCCCTATACACCCAGGAAAACAGCTCTTCTTGATGCTGAAAACTGGTATCAACAATTATTATCTGACCATTTGGGCAGAGATTTCACTCCAATAAAAACAAGCAATTTTGGTGAATATGAAATGGCTGTAAATTATCTTACATCTGTATTAGAAGAAGCTAAGGCTGTTGAGAAGGTTGCAATATTTAATATTGATCATATGGCTCAAATACGATTTACAGGTTCTGATGCTGCAAATCTTCTTGACCGAGTACTACCAGCGGATGTACAAAATATGAAAATAGGACAGTGTAAATATACTCTGTTACTTACAGAGAAGGGAACTGTTCTTGATGACCTGATTATTATGCGTGTGCAAAAAGATAATTTCATATTAGTTATTAATGCTGGTCACGATATTACAGATGTAGAAAAAAACATGATCTCTGATGCAGATTTTATCTGTAAATATTTAAACAAAAATGAAGATGTTAATATTAAAGATATATCTGATGAACTTGTCAAGATAGATATTCAAGGACCATTTTCATATAAATTGATCACTAAACTTTATGGTGAGCAAGTTGTGAAGAATCGAAATAAACCTGCCAAAAATATGAAATTTTTTACATTCAATGAATTTGATTTTAAGGGACATCATTACTACATCAGCAGAACCGGCTATACTAATCGTTGGGGATGGGAAATGTATGTTCCTGTAGCAGTTGCAGAAGAGCAGTTCAAACGCATTACAACAGAAGCAATCGAATTGGGTGGACTTCTTGTTGGACTTGGTGGTAGAGATGAGAATAGAATTTCTGCAGGGAACTTTGGATTACCGCTTAATGGTAGTGAATATGATAGAGAACATACTCCTGTAAATGCACCTCTCTTCAATGCTGCTATAGATATGAATAAAGATGATTTCGTAGGTAAAAAAGCATTGCAAAAAGATATTGATTCAGGAACTAATAAGAGAATGGTTTTGTTTATTTCAGAAGGAATTGTAACCGGAAGAGCTATTTTTAAAGATGGAAAGAAGATTGGAACTGTAACTTCAAGTATTAATTCACCGAATGTATCTCAAGAGAAACGTGAATATATAGGTTCACTTAGAAAGAATGTTAGTGGGGAAGATGGAATTGCGGCAATCGGATTGGGCTGGCTTAAACATAATCCTTTCAAAATTGATGAAAATGGAAAAGATATTCTAATAATAGATGATAAAGCTGTCCGCATTCCTATTGAATTCTTCAGAATCGATGATGAAGGTAATCTTAAAGGCAAGCCGGTAAGGGGTTATATTTCCGGAGATGGAGTAACACCTGCAACAGCTCCAAGGGCTTTGAAGAACATTCAGAATCTGTAATTATTTGTAGAATATAAAGATAAGATGAGAAGAAGTAATTCATCATTAAATATTTATATTAAATTTTAAAAAATCTTTGACACATAAACCCGCAAATCTAAATGTGCGCAAGTGTTTTAAATGAGAAATGCGGGGGCGTAGTTCAGTTTGGTTAGAACGCCTGCCTGTCACGCAGGAGGTCGCGAGTTCGAGTCCCGTCGCTCCCGCCATTATAAAGCCGATCAGTTAGCTGGTCGGCGTTTTTTTTTATTTACAAATAAATACCATAAACCGAAGTGACCTAAGATGAGGAATAAATAGTGGATAGAATAATCAGAGGAATTACTAAAGATAAAAGTATTCGTTTCTTTGCGATTGATGCAACAGAGACAGTACAGGAAGCTGTAACAATTCATCATTTATCTATGACTAATTCTGTAATAATGGGAAGAATGATAAGCGCAACACTCATGATGGCTGCCGATCTTAAGTCAGATAAAAACGTGATCACATTAAAAATTGATGGTGATGGACCTACCGGAGTTGCGATTGTTACTGCACGTAAAAATGGGAATGTAAAAGGGTATGCAAAATATCCGGAAGTTGAAATCCCATTAAATGAGCATACAAAAACCTTTGATATTCAAAATGCAATTGGTAATGGAACACTTACGATCATAAAAGATCTAGGGATGAAAAGTCCATACATCGGGCAGATAGAATTGAAGTATAGCACAATTGCCAAAGATCTCACCTTTTATTTTGCTAAGTCGGAACAGATCCCTTCCTCGGTTGGACTTGGTGTTTTGGTAATGCCGGATGGAACGATAAAACAGGCTGGTGGATTTATAATTCAGGTTTTACCGGAAACTAAGGAAGATGTAATTACCAAGATTGAAAATAACCTGTCAAAATTCCCTAATCTTACCGATATGATGGATATGGGACATTCTATTGAAGATGTAATATCTAAGTTCATTTTAAAAGGTTTAGAGCCTGAGGTCAAAGAAACTGCACCTATAAAGTATAAATGCGATTGTTCAAAGGAAAAGTTCGAGAATGGAATTAAACTTCTTTCTAAAAAGGAATTGCAGGAAGCGATTGATACAAATGAAACGCTTACAATTCATTGCCATTTTTGTAATACCGATTACAATTTTAATAAAAAGAAGATCGAAAAGATTTTGGGGCAAATGTAGATGAAGAAATTCAGACACAAAAAAAGCCTTGGTCAACATTTTTTAAAAGATAAAAATATTGTTAGGAAAATAGCTGATCTTGCTGAAATTAAAGAAAATGAACTAGTTTGGGAAGTGGGACCCGGAAAGGGCATACTTACACAAGAATTGATTTTGCAGAAGAGCAATTTGACCTGTTTTGAGATCGACGAAAGTCTATATCCAATTTTGAATGAGAAATTTGGCAATGATATCAATTTGATAAATAAAGATATTCTTAGAATCGATTGGAAAGAATATTTGAAAGATAATCAGATTAAAATCGTGGCAAATTTACCATATCAGATCACATCTCCATTTTTATTCAGAGTAACAGAACATGCTAATAGTTTTAAGCGAGTTGTTGTAATGATCCAAAAAGAAGTTGCAGAGCGGATCAATGCGGGAATAGGCACAAAAGATTATGGAAAACTTTCGTTAAAAATGCAGTTCTATTTTAATGTTGAATACGGTTTTACTGTGAAACCACATCTCTTCTTTCCTCCGCCAAAAGTTGATTCTGCAGTAATTATTTTAACTCCTCGCAAAGATAAGCCGGTTCTGGAAGATGAAAGATTTTTTTGGAGAGTTGTTGAAGTTGCTTTCCAAAATCGAAGAAAAATGTTACGTAGAAATTTGCGTATGATCCTCTCCAAAGAAAAGATCGAAGAACTGGGTTCAAATTGTAAGATTGAGCTAACAAGAAGAGGAGAGACACTTACAGAGAAAGATTTTATAAAATTATATGAAGCTGTAGCAAAATTAGCAACAAACGGAAGCGAACAATAACAAACTAAAAAACAAGGAAAACAATGAAAAAATATCCAATATCCAACACGGAATGATCAATTCCCAAGTAATTTTATTGCTATTTTTATTCGGTGACTTCGGTGATTTTGGTGTTCAATATTTTTTCACTTCATCTTTAGATATTCATTGTTTTTATTTTCTCTGTGCCTCAGTGTCTCTGTGTTGAATTCTTTACTTTTTCAATCCAAACAGGATTTGTAAAAACAACTCCGCCATTTTCTGTTTTCAAACTCATTCGAACATAACCTTCTTCAGGAAGATCTATCTCACAATTGTTTTTTTGCTTAGTAATTTCAATTTCTTTGCCTGAATTATAATCACCAATAAAAATAGAGATATTCGTAATCTCTCCAAATTCAATCGCTGTTTCACTTTCAATAATAAGATTTACTTTATCGGTTTTGCATGTTGATCCAATTGGAAAATATTCATCTTTAATTTTTAATTGAAATGAGAGAAATGGACCATTGCTAACAATAATTTCACCATTCTTCAATCCGGCTACAGGTTGATTTTCTTTATATTTGTAAGCAGTAAAAAACTGACCGAAAACTTGTTTCTGAGAAGAAAATAATTTCCAGAAAGGAGATTTGATCTGACGCATCACATTGAAATTTCCATGTGCATCATTTCCGGCAATTAGATAATACTTATTACCTTTTAAAAGCATCTTTTTCCAATAATTTAAAGAACGTTTGACATTGTCTGGTTCTGCACTGTTAATGATCTGCAGAAATTTGATTCCGCTAGTTTGGTAATCTTCATCTCTCCAATTTCCGCGACGCAGTGTGAGTTTTTGCATGAAAGGAATTTTCTCAATCGGATGTGCTGCGATAAACAGATTACTCTCTTTATGTAGTTTGTTGATTTCAGTTAGAAAGTGCTGCGGTTTATTTTTGAACCATTTCTCAGCACTATCACCATAACCATCAATAAACTCATTATGGTTTATCGCTAGCATATGTACATTTTCACCTTTAGAATTACCGATCGAAACTTCTTCGCCCGGAATTATTCGCAATTCATTTGAATTATATTCTTTCACATCTTTCAACATATGCTTCCAAATTGGAAGATCTGCATCATTCTTAGTGCAGGAGATGATGCTATCATCCAGGTCATAGGAATGATCAGTTATAAATAACCAGGAAAGACCCATCGCTTTTGCTAATTTAGCTGTAGATTTCACATCAGCACCAAATTCAACTTGATCTGCAGTATGAATACTATGATAATGTGGTTCACCTGCATACCAACTTTCAGGTAATGGTAAAGGTTCTTTTGCATAAAAAGTCTTATATGGTTTTCTTGGTATATCCGGGAAATTATCATTGATAATAATTTTTGATTTACCATTGATCTCAACATCTAATTTTGCAATTATCTGTAAAAACTGATTTGTTTCCAATTCTTTAACATCAACATCAAGTATTTGAGAAAAATATTTATCACTTATTTCCTTTTTGATTATGAAATTTTTTGAAATCATTTTATCATTCACTTCAATACTAATATTAACAGAATTGATCGTTACAGGGAAGAGGTTAGCATCTTTAACAATGATAATTAAAGGAATAGTGCGATTTTTATTCTTGATAATTCTGATGGGAATATCAGTGATAATCTCGGGTTCTTTCATATAATATTTAGGATAAAGATATTTAAGATGGAAATGGATCTCAGCATAGGAAATCAATAACGGTGTAGATGCAAAAAAACCTTCAAGAAAATTGAAACCTTGAAGGTTTTGAAATATATTCATTAAACTTTTTGAGTGATTTTACGGAAGCCAGTTTGGGTCAAAAACGCTATCTGATATTTTATCGTTACTAACGCCCCAAGGACCATTTGGTAGATAGTAATAAATTGATGCGCCTTCTCTTCCAAAATTTTTATTGGTAGTACCTACGATTGAACTATCCGTTACAGAATAGTCAAAAAGAAAGTCTTCATTTGTTTTCTCAAGATCACCAATAATATTTAATAGGTCTTCTCCAATATAATTGCCTTCATCATTAAGTTTTACAACTGTATGTTCAAAAATAAAATAACCATTTACCGGATCTTCTTTAAACTTGATATCTGCACGTGCAATAACCTGCATATTATAAACTGCTTCCTTAAGTTTTTCGTGATTTAATTTGTCTGCTCTTAATGGAATGATAAGTGTAAAAACAATACCAACAAGCATAATTATCATAATAAGTTCAATTAAAGAGAACTTTTTTGCCTTTTCAATTTTTGTATTTTCTGCCATTTTTCCTCCAAAATCTTCTGACACAGAATCTGAGTTGCATTCTCTTTGTCAAATCTTTTTTATTTCATTATCTATATGCTGTGATTTTGTTTTTTCTCATTTGTTTTATTATTATAAATTAAAAGAAAAATACTTTACAAGTAAAAGGTGAAATTTTTTTTTAACAAAAATCAGAACGCTCAATGTAAATTATCTGATATTAATAAAGGAAAAATCGAAATATGAAAAAATTATTAATGGTTTCGCTTTTAATTATGTTAATCATTTCAATTGCAGAGGCTAAGATAGATCTGAATACTGCAACTTTACTCGAATTAAAAACTCAATTACCCATTACGGATAAGCAAGCTAACGATATTTACGATTATCGTTTCTACAATAGTTTTTTTCAGAGTATATATCAGCTTCGCGAAATTGAATCTATAGATCAGGAAACTCTTAATTCTCTCAAACCACTTGTTTCTGTTTCCCATTATGATGAGAAAGATGAATCTGCACAACGCCGAGATGATATTTATTATTTGATCGAACGATTAGGCAGTAATGAAGGGTTACAGGAAGGAATGAGTGATATTTGGGAAGATTATCTAATATCGCCCAGAAATATTAATAAGCTTGCCTTCTCAGATATTTTAAATCTACCCAATACATCTCCTATAGATGTCGCTGCGATTTTGAATAGAGTAGCGGTTGGTGATTCCATTTCAAGTTATCGTGATCTTCGAAAATCACCTGGGATATCATATTACGGAGCGAAGAATCTGCAGAATTACGTTTACTACAAAGAACAACCGGAAGTGCGGGATATTTATTTCGATTATCAAATGAAATACAATGATAGCCCCTATGGAGACAGTGAAAAAGAGATGTATTTAGAATCTATGATCAGATTTGATTATCCAGATTCTGATGCTCCTAAAACACCAGGTATTAAAAGACAATCTTACTGGGGATATTTCAATATGGAATCAGATCGTGCTACTATGATGAATAAACTTAGAATGCGTTATAAAAATCAATTCAAAGCAGGATTTATATATGAGACTCCAAAAGGTTCAACGCCGATATTTGACAGCAATTCCAAAACCCTTTTTGATGAGGGAAAATTCTATGTTGGCTATGAGAATAACATCAATTTTTTAGGAAAAAATTTCCTAAAAGTATATGCAGGTAATTTCAGAGCAACTTTTGGGGAAGGATTGGTTATGGAAAATACAGATTCATACAGTCCGAGGAAAACCGGATACGGCTTCAATAAAAGGATTACCGGAATTATTGGTGACATCTCCAGAACACAGGAATATGCTTTGCGTGGTATAGCATTAGATTGGAAGAGAAACAATATGAATGCTGTGGTTTTTCTCTCATCCGATAAGAAAGATGCAGTTGTTTATGATAGTAATGAAAATGGTGAACTGGATGATGATGACTATATTCTCGGTTATATCAATATGACAAATCGTTTCTCGAATGATGAATTGGAAGAATCAGAAGCATTCTTTAATACTGAATATGATGACAATGTGAATCAAGTAAAAATTGCTCCACGTCTTGACGCCTTGCAGGAAGATATTATTGGTGGGCATTTTGAATATACACCCTTTATTGGAACACATATTGGATTCACGGGTTACGAAGCAGTTTATGATAGAGAATTTGTAGTTCCAGAAGAAGATGAACTTAAAGAGATACTAATTTATCACAGCGATTACTTTGATAAATGGAAGATCACCGACAATGAAATCACATCTATGTATTCTACAAAAACAACAGAATACGGAGATAAAGATTTTAGACGAGTTGTTGGTTTTGATTGGCGAACAGTTCTTAATAATACTTCAATTCAAGGAGAATATGCAGAGTTAGAAATAGATGGTAGGCTCGGTAAAATTGGAGATGACCCAAGCGCACTTCTGATAAGTTCCTATACTCAATTTGATAATTTATATTTGATTACTATCTATCGTGATTATGATCTCGATTTTGATAATCCTTATCATCGCAGTTTTTCTGAAAGTGAAAGATTTGATGATACAGTATTTGACAAGTTAACTTATGGTCTGAATAATACTTTACTCAATGACATGTACAATAATTCAGCCCAGCCTTCAGCAGAAAAAGGTATCTATTTTGAAACCAGGTATCAGTTCCATCAAATGTTAACACTAAATAAAGCATATCTCGATATTTGGGAAAGAAAATCCGATGCACGTCGGGGAGTAAGAACAGAAGTGAAACTTGAATTTAAACCTATTCATCAATTAAGATTCCGAATTCGTCATAAGCATCAAGTTAAAAGATATGATGATGAAATGGAAAGAGGTATGTCACAAGCAGATGAAACTGAACTTAAATTTATAACATATTTATCGAATTATGATAAATTACAATTGGGATATATATACGCACGAGTATTGCAACCACCATATTTATCGATCCTTTCAAATCCTTCTGAACCCGGAGCTGCCGATATGGCACAAGCTCAAACGCTTACGACTGGCGATATGATCTACTTAGATTACACACATAATTTTAATAAGAATCTCAAAGTCATCGGAGCATTTTCCATGTGGTATGCTAATGGTGCCTCATTCTGGGATTTCGAAGATATTGAACTTGATTTTGACCATAGTGATAGAGGTTATAAAATGTGGTTCAATATTCACAGTAGAATCGCTAATAATGTATATTTATCAATAAAATATAAATACAAACAATTTTTAACAAGAGAGCTGGAATTCAGGGATTATAATGACATTCCTGAAGAAGGAGAGTATTATTTTCAACGTGTGGAAAGAAAAGAAAATATTGTCCGCTTACAGCTTGATTGGAAATTTTAATATATAAGATATCTGGAGGATAGATGAAAAAGGCATTTTTTATAATAACATTAATTACAATAATTTCGGGTTTATATTCATATTCGATCTTAGAAAAAGAGACTGGAAATATTATTGGGAACTTAGATCCGTATTCTGCTGCCATGGGTTCAGCAGTTGGTGCAGGTGGATTTAGATTGTTCGATTCAATGGTTAATCCCGCTAATTTAACAGGACTCAAAAATGGATTTGGTTTTCAGGGAACTGGCAGCTTCCTGATGGATTCTGATAATAGATCATTACCGATGTATAACTCATTTGATGCTTATTGTGGAGATGCAGTCTATGCAAGCAATGTAAATACTTTTGCAGATTTTGCAGGTGGAATATACTATAAAAGAGTAATTTCAGATTTTGAACTTGCTGCTTCGCTTCAATATAGACCACAAGTAAGTTTTAAAGCAGATTACTTTGAGCAAGTTAGAAATAATAGAAATTCAGACGATAACGGATATCCACCCAAGATTGCTCAGAATTCAATTGAAAGCAAAGGTGGAATTAATGCAATCGCTTTCCAAACCGCATTTAAATATATGAACATTGGTTCTTTAGGTTTGGAAGTTGCACAACTTTCCGGTGATTCCGAAATGGAAAGAAGTGTAATCTGGACACCTGAAGCACAAGATATGATGAATGATACGCTGAACGACACAATAAATACTTTAGAAAGAGAATTTTCTGCAATTCAGTTTATCGTAGGTGCTAATATCCATTTCTCTAAAAGATTTGATCTGGGTTTGAGTTTTACACCAAAGACTGAATTTGATATTACTGGCAACAAAGATGGGGTAGATGTGAATAATGTTGTATTTGTTTACACCAAATTCGATTCAACAGGAACACCTTTAGATTCACTTACATTTGCACAGTATATTTTACCAATGAATGCACGAATTGGATTTTCTTTTAAACCTCGTAACATTATGCAAACAGTAATGAATTGTGATATAGAATATATCAAATGGTCAGATACAAATCCGTTGTACGATGATGCAATAAACTATTACATTGGAGTTGAACATATGATTAATAATAAAATCCCATTCCGTTTTGGTTTCAATTATACCACAAGTTATGGATTACATGAAGATTCCGGTTTTGTTTTTGCAAATGAGATTACAACTCCAACATTCACTACAGGAACAGGCTTTACATTCTTGGATAAATTTACATTTGATATTTCTTTAGAATATTCAAATCGACAGTATGAAGCACTTGACCTCTTCATGGATAGTTACTATGATCATGAAGATCTCTGGGAGAACTATTACTACTTGAATCTACAAGATCGCGGATGGGAAAATCCTGATACTGTGAAAGAGACATTCATAAATTTGAAATCGGCTATTAGTTTTAAATGGTAGGAAATTATGAAAGTTAAAATAATTTTCGGATTTCTGCTCATATTCAGCAGTTTTATTTTTGCAGAAGATCTGCTATTAGATATCCTGTTCACAAATGATATTCATGGTGGTATAGATAGATATCCTGCTACATTTATGAATCCCGATTTTCCACCAATACTTGGCGGTGGTGGCAGTGCTGCAACCTATATTAAAGGAGTTCGTAAATTATCAATAGCAGGTAGCCGTAATAATCTGCTTATCGATGCCGGAGATTTTTTTCAAGGTCATCCAATAGGTACAATGAGCGAGGGACGAGCAGTAATTACTTATATGAATATGATCGGATATGATTTCATGGCAATAGGAAATCATGAATTTGATCTGGGTGAAGATGTTTTAATAAAAACTCTAGAGATGGCAGAATTTCCAATTCTATCTTGCAATATTGTTAAAAAGGGAACAAACGAACTGGTTGATTACGCTGAACCATATAAAATAATTGAAAAGTTAGGATTGCGTATTGGAGTGATCGGGTTAACAACAACAGACACAGAACAGATGAGTTTTCCTGATAACATTAAGAATGTAGATTTTCTTCCTGCAAAAGAACAAGTACAGAAATATGTAAATATTGTTAGAGAGAAGAACGTTGATCTTGTCATCCTTATCGCACATATGGGACTTCCATACGATCCACAACCTGCTTATGATGTACGTTATTCCAACCCTGATGAAGAAAAAGAAGAACGACGTTGGGGATACGATGCTCAGGAAATAGCACATGAAGTAGAGGGGATCGATATATTGTTTGGTGGTCACATGCATAAAGGTTTTGCCAAACCTTGGGAAGATCCGGAAACACATACACTTGTTTTTCAAGGATACGCTTATGGAAGCAATGTAGGTCACGTTACAATTAAAATAGATAAAGCTACAAAAACAATTTCCGGGTATGAATCTCCAGCCATAAATGAAGGTGTTCTGGTAACAATGTTTGAAGATGAATTTATCCCAGATGAAGTAATTGGTGATACGATTCTGGTAATGCAGAAAATAGCTGAAGTAGGGATGGATGAAATAATCGGAGAAGCCGGTATGAATATTACCAAGTTTGGAATGGGCACTCAGAACCTTATAGGTAATCTGGTTTGTGAAGCAATGTTAGATTATACAGATGCCGATTTTGCGTTTATGAACCTTGGTGGTATCCGTGATGAATTGCTTTCTGGTCCAATTTCTTATCGTAATGTTTTCAATGTGATGCCTTTTGATAATCAAATTGCTCTTATTGAAGTAGATGGTAGATTCTTAAAAGAGATAATTGAGACAAGAGTTTCCGGTAGCAGGCATGGTTTAAGAACTGCAGGTATAAAAGTTGTAATTAATAGAAAAAGAGAAAATTTTAATAGAATTTCAAAACTTTATATTGGCGGGGAACCCTGGCAGGCAGATAAAATATATAAAATTGCAACTTCAGATTTTTTGTTGCAGGGAAATGCGGGATTAGCTCTTTTAACAAAAGTACCTGAATCTCAGATAACCCGCTATGAACAGGGGCTTCGTGATGTTATTGTGGAGTACATAAGAGAGAATTCTCCTGTGAGTGCTGTTATCGATGATCGATGGAAAAGAAATGATAGCAGCCATATTGATCCAACTCTGAAAAAAGAGATGGAAAAATAATATTTTAAAATTTATAAATAATATTCGTTGACGGTAAAACAAAAGAAAAATTAATGATTTTAATTAGTTAAGCGATTTTTGTGAAGTTAAATTTGTTCTTCATTTATTGTTTTTTTTAGGCACACAAAATCAAAATATTAAACCTAATAGCTTAATTATTTAAAGGAGAAACAATTGAACGAAATTGGTAGACTAGATGGTAATGATCGTAAAGAACTTAATGAAATATTAGATTCGATCTTTTCCTATCTTAATAAAGATAAATTAGAATTAGCTCAAAAAAAACTAATCAGTATTTCTAAAACACCGAATTATTTTATTCGTGAGTATTTGGGAAAAAGTTTAACTGATTATAATAATAAAACAAAGATGAAGAAGATCATTAAGCCAATGCTCAAGCATAAAATATATGGTGTTAGGGCAACTGCACTGTTTTATTACTACGATCTAGATAGAGATAATCCTGAAAAGATTTTTAAACTATTAGAGAATACATTTGATAGTGTTCCATGGGAAGTTGAAAGTGTGATCAATGAAATGTGGAGATCATATCCTGAATTTATGAAAGAAAATATCGTAAACTGGATCAATTCAGAGAATTCACAGAAACGTGCTCTTTCATTTCATGGAATGGAAAATATTGCAAAATCCGATCCTGGTTTTATTATGGATTTCATCAGTAAAGCTATTGATGATGATAAAATTGAAGTACAGAAAAAAATCACACATATTCTTACACAAGTTGCTAGAGCAAATCCCATAGTTGTGTTCCCTTATATTAGAGAGTGGCTCTCTATGGGCTCAGAAAAGAGAATTAAAACTATCTGGGTTTCAATGAAAAAACTTGCTAATATTGTTGTTCAAAGAAGCCGAAGAGATAAATCTGAAGAGTTTGTTTTATTAACCCAGCAAACTATCCATGATTGGGCCAATGATGAAAATGAGAATATCTCGAATATGGGCGAGAGATTGTCATATATAATAAATAAATGACATTATCAAAATGAAAAACAATATTTCCATAAAACTATTAGTTTTACTTATTGCAATTGTTTTATGGTTACATCAAGTACTTATAAAAACACATTCTCTGGAAATCAATATTCCAATAAAATTAATTGACACTCCTCTAAACTTGATTCCGGATTCTTCCAGATTACCAGAAGTTACAATAGAAATCAATGCAACAGGTAAGGATATCTTGCTATTTCAAATTTCTAAGAAATCCTTCCATATAGATACTTCTCATTTTCGCTATGGTAAGAATCAAATCAATCTCAAGGCTGATCAACTTGTCTATTCGGATAAAATTGAATTAAATATCATATCAATAGATAAAACCGAAGATTTCTTTATAAACATGGATAAATTGGTTGAAAGAGAAAAATCACTAAAAATTCAATATGCATCGGCAAAAGATGAAGAATTTTTCATTAAGAATAAAGTTAAAGATACAAATAGAAAAATTACTATCAAGGGTCCTCTTGCTTTATTAAATGATGTTGAATACATTCATACGATGGATATCTCAAGTAAAATGATAGTTGATGGGAAACTAACAGTAAACCTGATCTCACCTAATCCTAAAATTGAGCTTTTACAAGAAAAAATTGAGTTTGAAATCACAAATACAAAGATCATTCGTAGAACAATTTCGCTAATTCCTATTAAGTATCCTGAAACCGAAAATATTACAATAATACCACAGAAAGTATCAGTTATGGTTAGCGGTCCTAAAGAAATAATAGAACAACTTGATATTAATTCAATAATTGCAAATTTGAATATTTCAATTTTAAAGAAAGATTTTGCAAATATATCATTCGATGTTCCATCTGGTGTTAAAATAATCGAATATACACCTCAAAGAATCCAGGTCATTCATAATGATCGGAAATGAAAAGACTGAACAATTTAAGATATTGGCTTTTGAAACCTCGTGCGACGATACTTCTGTAGCGATCATTAATTCCAAGTTTAAAGTTCTTGTAAACTTGATTTCATCTCAAACAACTCACAATGATTTTGGTGGCGTCGTCCCCGAGCTTGCTTCTCGACTACATTTGAAGAATATTATGCAGCTAACTCAAGCAGCATTAACAAAAGCGGATTTATCTTTTGAAGATATAGATTCAATTGCTGTATCTGTGAATCCAGGATTAATTGGAGCATTGTTGGTTGGGGTTTCATTTGCTAAGAGCCTGGCCTATAGTCTTGGAAAACCACTCATTGCTGTAAATCATATGCTGGGGCATATCTATGCAAACCGGATTGAAAATCCGTATCTCTTACCTCCATATCTCGCCCTAGTTGTATCCGGTGGACACACAGAACTTGTAGATTTTAAATCTTTGGATGATTTTGAGATAATTGGGAAAACACGTGATGACGCAGCTGGAGAGGCTTTTGATAAAATTTCTAAGTTGTTGGGATTGAGTTATCCGGGCGGACCTATCATTGATAAGATCGCTAGAAATGGAGATCCAAAATTTCATCAATTCCCTAGAGCACTAAATAAGAAAGATAATTATGATTTTAGCTTCAGCGGATTTAAAACTTCTGTAAGAAATTATCTAGCAAGCAAGGATAATAGTTTTATAAAGAGCCATATTGCTGATATTGCTGCCTCTGTTCAACAAGCAATTGTTGATAGTCTTGTTTCAAAAACAATAGCGTTTGCAAAGAAATCTAACGCTAAAACAATTATTGTTGCAGGTGGAGTTTCAGCAAATAGTCTTTTACGCAAAGAAATATTTGATAAAGGAAAAGCTATTGGAGCAAATGTTTTCTTTCCAGCTTTAGAGTATTGCATGGATAACGCTGCAATGATAGGAGCAGTAGCAATTGAGAAATATCAGAAAAGTGAGTTTGCAAACCTATCACTTAACGCTTTTTCTAAAAAAGGTATTAGAATTATTTGATTTACCACATTAATAACTAACCACAGATTAACACTGATAATCACGGATAAATTGAAATTATTTTGAAAAACTGTATGTCTTTGAAGTAACCCATACAAAAGATTTCTTATAGTTCTTGTTTCCACAATTTAAATCGTGGCTTACATTTAGTATTTCAACAATATTAAAGATTAAGGATTATACATTTCAACATATTAATTCTGTAGATCGTGTTAATCCTGTCGAAAATTACACTATTAAATAAATCCACTTGACCTGCAATGTAGTAATTTTTTTTATAAATTAAAAGAATGATCTAATTATTATAATGCTGGGATGGCACAGATGGTAGCGCAACTGATTCGTAATCAGTAGGTCGGGGGTTCGAGTCCCCCTTCCAGCACCATTATTTTATTAAGGAATATTGCATGAAAAGAAAGCACAGTTGTTTTGCCTTGTTTTCAGGTGGATTAGATAGCATATTAGCTGTTCTGCACATGAAAAACTTGGGATATAGAGTTTTACCCATATTTTTCAGTACGCCTTTCTTTGGTGCTGATAGGGCGCAGGAAACAGCAAATAGAATAGGATTCGATCTCATCATTCACGATTTATCTGATCTTCATCTAAAAATGATTGAAAATCCAAAATATGGTTATGGAAAAAATTTGAATCCATGCATTGACTGCCACGGACTTATGTTTCATGAAGCCGGAAGGTTAATGGAGGAATATAAAGTAGATTTTATTATTTCCGGTGAAGTTATGGGGCAGAGGCCAATGAGTCAGAGAAAAGATGCACTCAATGCTGTTGGAAAACTTAGCGAAATAAAAGATTTGCTGATTCGTCCACTTTCCCAAAAACTTCTGAGCGATACACTTCCAATTCGTGAAGGCTGGGTGATAAAAGATGAAATGCTGGATATTCAGGGTCGTAACAGGAAAAGACAAATGAAAATGGCAGAAAAATACGGAATTGACTTCTATCCTTCACCTGGTGGTGGTTGTTTGCTTACAGATGCAGGATTTTCACGTAAATTAAAAGATTTGATGCAATATAGCATGATGAATAAAAGATCCATTGAATTTCTTAAAACTGGCAGACACCTTAGATTAAATGATAAATTAAAACTCATTATTGGTAGAAATAAATATGAAAATGATATTATCAGTGAACTTGCTCAAAATGAAGTCATTCTTCAGGCAAAGAATTTTCCCGGACCATTGGGTATTATCCAAACCAATGAGAAGCTTACAATTGAAGATATTAAGCTTTCTGGCTCAATTATTCTCAGATATAATTCTAAAGTAGTGAATTCGGCAATAATCCAATACGGTAAGATTTTCGAGCTTAATGATGAAGTTAAAGTTGAAAAAATGGCTGAAGAAAATGTAAAACAATATTTATTATAGGGGAAAAATGAAATATAAAAAATTTAATGTACTGCCTGAATTTGGAACAAATACATATCTTGTTTGGGACGAGATTTCCAAAGAAGCTGTTATCATTGACCCCGCTGCACCCTCACAGAGAATGATAGCTGAGATAAAAGGAATGGATGTTAACTTGAAATATTTGATCTCAACTCATGGACATGGTGATCATATTGGAGGAAACAAAAGTATTAACGACAATTTTGATGTGAAAAATTGTATCCATAAAGATGATGCTGACTTACTGAACGATCCAAACAAGAATTTAAGTTTTTATTGGAATTCTGAGATAGTTGCTCCCAAAGCTGACATTTTAATAAATGACGGAGATGAATTAACATTGGGAAAAGAAAAATTACAGATAATTCACACTCCCGGTCATACAAGAGGTGGGATAAGCATTCTAACTGGAAATTTATTATTTTCAGGAGATACACTATTTGCACAAGGTATTGGCAGAACAGATCTGCCTGGTGGTGATTATTCAACTTTGATCAATTCAATAAAATCAAAACTCTTTATATTAGATGGTAGTGTTAAAGTTCTTTCTGGCCATGGACCGGAGACAACTATCGAAGATGAAAAGATGGGGAACCCGTTTGTTGGAATGATGGCAAGATAATAGAATTGTAAAATAGGGTCAATAAAAGTTCACTGTCACACTGAGTAGGAGCAAAGTCCCGCTAAATCGGGAAAGTGTCAAATTCACATAATAATTTTGTCTATCCTTCGATACTTGACTAAAGTTAAACTCAGAATGACAAAATAATATTAATTTACCAAATTGACTTTTATCTAATTCAAAACAAGCTGTTGATTTTGTCCCCCTTCATAAGGGGGAATAAAAGGGGGTTTTTAACAACTCAAACAGAATTCTAATCAGTATACAAATACCGTTTGATCTTTTTAGTTGGAGTTTTCACAAATGGTTCTCGCTGTTCAATTATTCTTTTTATACTAGAGAATGTTGAAACTTGTGAGTTCACATTTCTTCTAATATCTTGAAGCAGATTACCAATGAGTTCACGCATTTGTTTCTCGTTTGTTCTTTTAGCTTTATGTTCTTTATCTATCAATTCATAATTCAGATGGACACGAGCTACTATCTTGCCTTCAGATTCATAAACAATAGATTCTAAAACGTCAGGATGCTGATTTATAACAGATTCTATATCTTCAGGATATATGTTCTCACCGCTGGCACCAATAATAACATTTTTTAATCTGCCTTTAATATAAAGATAACCATTCTTTAAGATTCCCAGATCACCGGTCTTAAACCAGCCATCATCTGTAAATACTTCTTTTGTACGTTCGGGATCTTTGTAATATTCTTTCATCACGATATCGCCGATAACCTGTATTTCACCTTCACCGGTTTTTGTGTCTGGATCATAAATGCGTACTTTAATTTTTGATAAAATTGTACCTGTAGAACGATATTTCGTTAAGGTTGGATTACTTCCGGCAATTAATGGAGATGTTTCTGTAAGTCCATAACCAATTGCGTATGGGAATTTGGAATCTCTTAAGAATCTCTCTACATCAGGAGATAGAAGTGCACCGCCAATACCGTAGAAATGGAGTTTTCCACCAAAAGATTTATATAGTTTTTTGCCAGCTATATAATGTAATAACTTCCTGGTTGGAGGAAAACTATAAATTGCTTTGGAAAATGGATTTGCTGTTAAAGTCGGATGAATTTTATTTTTAAATATTTTCTCCATGATCAAAGGAACAGTAAGCATAACTGTCGGTTTGATCTTTTGCAGAGCAGGAAGTAGAACACTTGGGGTTGGAAGCTTTTCCAGATAATAGATAGAAGCTCCTTTCATTATCGGCATGATAAATCCAATTGTACATTCATAGGTATGTGGAAGAGGAAGTAATGAAACTAATCTGTCGGTTTCAACAATACTCTGAAGGGTAAGAACTTCTATAGCATCAAAGATTAAATTTTTATGAGTAAGAACCACACCTTTTGAATTACCTGTAGTCCCTGAAGTATAAAGAATGCAGGCAACATCTTCCTCTTTTACGTCGGATGAACGAAGACCTGTCAGTTTTAAAGCTGAATCTGTCAATTTAGCAAGTGGACGAGTTGTTTTAGATATTGTGCTTTTCAGCTTGGCAATTGTTGTTTCCGGTGGAATGATCGTAAAATCATCAATGAGAATACGATGCATGATTTGATCGCTTTCCAACTCTTCAATTTTTGGGAATTGCTTCCGGGAAATAAAAATTGCCTTACTACCTGAATGCCGGAGTATGTGATGAACTTCATTGTCACGAAAATCAGGAAGAATGGGAACAACAACTGCCCCAAGGGTTGTTATAGCAAAATAGGTTATACCCCAGTTAGGAGAATTCTCGCTGAGAATAGCAACTTTATCACCTTTTCCAATTCCTTCTTCCTGCATGAAAAGTTGAACTTCTTTTACCTGTTCGTAGAAATCATTATATCTAATAGGTTTTCCATCTACCCAGCTTACACATGGCTTTGTAGCATAGAGAACAGCACTTCGCTCTAATACACATTTTAGGGTAAGTCTTTCAAGTTCTTTCATATCACTTCCTTATTTTTAATAAATCACTAAGCATTTCTTAGTTCCAGCATTTTTACTGTCTATCTTTAAATTTATCATATATATTCCGGATCTTACCTTTCTGTTGTTCATATCAGTTCCATCCCAAATGGCTTTATTAATTCCTAATTTTAAATTCCTAATTTCTAATTCCCTTACTATCTGTCCTTTTATGTTATATATCTCAACTTGAACATTTTGGGAATACTGTGGAAGACTAAAACTTATTTGAGTGCCGGTACTATTCTTTGAAAACGGATTAGGATAATTCGAGAGATTATGGTTATTCTCTGTGAAATATTCGCTCTGCGTAGAAGTGATCTCCCATATTAAATCTGCAAATTCAGGATGATCAACAAATGGATTTCTGTTTCCCTGCCAGTTATCATATATCCGGTCGTTACGAGTCTCTTCAAATTCACTTGGAGGGTCCATTGTATTCCATTCTAAAAGTGCTGAAAGTTTACCATGTTCAGGATTTGGATATGTATTAACTTCATCAACCACAACCAGATCAAGCTCTCCATCTTCACCTTCATAACGGGTCGCCATATAAAATATCATTCGTGCAACATCACCCTTAACTTCATCGCGTGGTTCCCATGAATTACCATCATAAAAACAGCCGGGGATAGTGGGATAAGGGTTATCACTATAATCAAAGTCCAAATTACCACGATCGCCATTAACTTGAACATCGGTAGGACGAATGTGGTGAACATCGGTTCCACAAGGCGGATTGTTTCCAAAATCACCATGTGATTTAGCCCAAGTATGTTCACGATTCCAAGTAGGATATCCTGAATTAGAAACTGACCAACCTGTATAAAGCAAAATCACATTATTTATATTATCCGGGTCTTCATCAGTATCGCGAAGTGCATTCCAAACACCTGTATAACTCAATTCGGTGTGACCATCAATAATATCGTTTAAAGCTGATTTTAGTTCATCACCACTCAATCCTTCCGTACCATCATAATAACCAGGTGGGATTTGTGCGAATAGAAGATAGTTAATAATTAGCAAATTAATAATTAATATAATTTTTTTCATTTTTACCTCATATTTAAAAGTTGAAAAAAAAATTATAGCTCGTTTGTGTCAAAAGAAAAGGTAAAATATTATAAGTTAACTCGATCCTGATTAATGATCATCATCCTGACGAGTCTTTTACGTTGCTCTCCAAAGGAAGGATAGATCATGAAAAAAAATTACTTTAACCTACCCTGACTCTTCGTTAAAAGATCAGCAAAAGGATGACGCAGAAAGAGAATTTTCTACGAAAATTTATGATTCCTCAGAATGACGGGAAAATTAACTACTCGTTTGTAGATCGGGCTAATACAATCCAAGTTGATAAGTTTTCTTTCAACGGCATCCCATGTTCCTTCTTTCTTGAGAGAAGGACAGCAGGATGAGTTTACTTCAATCTCCAAACCTTGGGTTAACAATATTATTATAAATTGATCCAAATGAGTAACTTAAGCCTATCGATAGAAAGTAAGTATATTGTGTCTGCAATTCTTTTTGTTTTAACAGCAGTTCCTCTGTAGTTACATCTCCGGCCGCTAATGAAAGTTGATCATGAACCCTCGATGTGTTTCCCCACAGATCTAAAGATAAACCCTTATAAATTCTCCAGGAAACTTCTCCGTATAATGTTAATTTGTTTTTTTCTAAATTTTCTAATATTACATCGTCAATTATTAGATATTGTGAAGCAACCAGACTAACGCTCATCGATCCCCATGATTGAATGTAATCGATTTCAGTTTTAAATGAATGCTTTAATAGTTTCTCAGAGAATTTCTCATAAATCGTTAATTCGTTATAATCAACATAATTCGGGTTAAGTTGATATTGAAAACACAATTGTTTTCTATTAGATTCAGAATATGGAAAAATATTATATTCTATTCCGGGAAATAAACCAACACTAAGATCTACATTGCTATAACTAGAAGTGTAAGCATACGTCCAAAGCCCGTATGAAAGATGATCAGTCCAGGCTTTTATCAAATGTGCATTAAAGCTTTTACTGTTTGAAGAGCTTTCATAAACATCATCATCCCATTCAAATTTGCTTTTATTCATACTTCCATTAAATCGGAATTGAACTTTCAAATCTTCAGTAACTCTATTTGCAGATAACCATCCCCATAAATTCTTAGAATTTGAAGATTCTTCACCATTAAAGAAGCCACTAAAGCCAATACTAAAAACCCAGTTATTCCACTTATCTTCTATAGATTCCTTTATCTTCTCGGTTGGAAATGTAATCTTCAGTTTGTCTGCCATTTCTGTACGAGCAAAATAGCGTATGAGACCAAGTTTAAGGATCTGAACACTCTTGAGTCTTTCATCTTCATCTGTATCACCATTTTTCAAAATAAAAGAAAGTGATTCATCAATGCCACTGAATATATTATCTCCTGTGAAATCAACTGTGAATCTCTTTCCATCACTACCAGTGCGCTGTTTTGTGAAAAGTATGAAAACATCAGCTTCATTTTTATAACGAACATAATTTACATTTGTGATCTGCTCTTTAATGTAATTCAGGTCACCTCGCTTATAATCAATATAAACAGAAAAGTTTTGATCTTCCGATTTTGTGTCTGCAAATGCAATCGCAATTAGCGACAAAAGTATAAGGCTCAAGATAGTCCTATTATTCATATTTTAAATCCCTTTTTTAAAAGATATACTAAATGAGCTTGTGATGGGGAAGATGTCAATATAAATGTTATTAACAACGACTTAATAGTAAAAGATTGACTCGGTACACATGTTTTGTTGACACGAAAACCGCAGCAACTTTTTTAGCACCAATATGTTAACAGATAAAGAAGTTTTAGAAGAGAGTAGAAAATATTTCGAGTTGCAGTTCGAAGAAAATGAGATTCTGGATTTCCATAAAATATTTGGGAATAAGAATCCGGTTCATATTGAGATAGGAAGCGGAAGAGGAGAGTTTCTCATAAAAGCTGCTCAGCAAAATCCGGAAATAAATTTTATTGGAATCGACCTCAAAGAAAAACGGATTAAAACAATATTCCGCAAACTTTATAAAGAGAAACTCAAGAATGTAAGAATTGCCAAAATATTCCTGAATGAAGAAAGTATAAAATTCCTACCTCCAAACTCAATAGAAAAAATATATTTACAGCATCCCGATCCCTGGCCCAAAAAGAGGCACTTTCACCGCAGAGTCATCCAACATAGTTTTATTGATATTATGCATAAAATACTAAAAAAAGGTGGTATTGTTGAAATAGCTACAGATCATGAAGATTATGCCTTTTGGATAGTCGAACATTTCATAATAAGAAAAGATTTTTTCTCAATTTATAAAAAAGGGTTTACAAAAGAATCGGAAAAAGGACATATTGAAACATATTTTGAAAAGAAGAAAAGAGAAGAGGGATTTGATCCGTATTTTATGAAATACCGGAGTATATGATGGATAAAGAAAGATTTAAAAAACTCTTTAATGAATTTGTAGTTCGTTCGAGTGAACATTACAGTGAGTTTGCCTGTAAGAATAAAGAAGCTTATAGATTGAAGCCGGACGATAACTGTTATATCAGAACAGAGTTTGCCATTGATAGAGACCGTATTTTGCATAGTGGTGCTTACCGAAGGTATCAAGGTAAAACACAGGTTTTCTCTTTTACCAATATGTTCGATGAAGAGACTTCCAATAGAAGCCTGCACACGACTTATGTATCTCAAATTTCCAGAACAATAGCAAATATGCTAGGCTTAAATTTGGAACTTGTAG
>JAOZPK010000087.1 GCA_029932755.1 Candidatus Cloacimonadota bacterium
GACCAACTGTAGATGTGGAATTCCCTGAAGGTCATTTGCCGGCAATTCATAATGCACTTAAAATTGAGAGAAAGAAAAGCTCAGATCTTGTTCTGGAAGTTCAAATGCATCTTGGTGAAAATAAGGTTAGAACCGTGTCAATGGATTCAACAGACGGCCTAGTTAGAAACACAAAAGTTATAGATACAACAGAGCCAATAATGGTTCCCGTGGGAGAAGAAGTTCTGGGGAGAATGATAAATGTAATTGGCGAACCAATAGATGGTGGTGGTCCGGTTAAAGCAAAAGAAAAATATCCAATTCATCGCCAGGCTCCATTATTTGAAAATCTTTCAACTGATGAGGAAATTCTTGAAACAGGGATCAAGGTAATTGACCTTATTGAGCCTTATTCTAAAGGTGGAAAGATTGGGCTATTTGGTGGTGCCGGTGTTGGAAAAACAGTTCTTATCCAGGAGCTTATCAGGAATATTGCAATTGAACATGGTGGCTATTCTGTCTTTTCCGGAGTAGGTGAGAGAACCCGGGAAGGAAATGACCTTTGGTTAGAAATGAAAGAATCGGGTGTTATTGAAAAAACAGCACTAGTATTCGGCCAAATGAATGAACCACCGGGGGCCCGGCAGAGGGTTGGGCTTACAGGACTTAGTATTGCGGAATATTTTAGAGATGTTGCCAAGAAAGACGTGCTTTTGTTTATTGATAATATTTTCCGTTTCACGCAGGCAGGATCAGAAGTTTCAGCACTTCTGGGAAGGATGCCGTCAGCGGTAGGATACCAACCTACTTTGGCAACAGAAATGGGTAATCTTCAAGAGAGAATTACCTCTACAAAAGACGGTTCAATTACATCAATCCAGGCTGTATATGTTCCAGCAGATGATCTGACAGACCCGGCTCCAGCAACAACCTTTGCTCATCTTGATGCGACAACCGTGCTTTCCAGAAGAATTGTAGAACTTGGTATCTATCCTGCTGTTGATCCGCTTGATTCAACAAGTAGAATTCTGGATCCACAAATTATTGGTGAAGAACATTACAAAGTTGCGCGTGAAACGCAGCGAGTAATCCAAAAATATAAAGACTTACAAGATATTATAGCAATTCTTGGAATGGACGAGCTTTCTGAAGAAGATAAGATTGTCGTTAGCAGGGCACGTAAATTAGAGAGATTCTTCTCTCAGCCATTCTTTGTAGCAGAACAATTTATTAATACTTCTGGAGTTTATGTTTCGCTCAAAGAAACAATTTCCGGATTCAAGGCAATTCTTGATGGCGAGTGCGATAGTTGGCCAGAGCAGGCATTTCTCTATGTTGGAAATATTGAATTAGCCGAAGAGAAAATGAACAATTTGAAGAAAGGGAAATAGTTTAAGGTATGAGTAAAATTCATATTAAAGTTATTCAGCCAACTCAGATCAGGATTGATAAAGAATATGACCATGTAATTGTTCCTGGTGTAGATGGTGATTTTGGGATATCTTTCGATCACACACCGTTCATTACTAAGATCAGAACAGGTGTTCTCCAACTTTTCCAAAATAATATATGCGAAGAATATGCGATACACGATGGGTTTGTTACGGTGGAAAACAATGTTATAAAAATTGTTTGTGATACTATTGAAAGGAAAGATGAAATAGATATTGTACGTGCCAAAGCATCAAAAGAACGTGCAGAGAAACGTCTTAAAAGTTCAAAAGAGAACATAAACTTTAGGCGTGCAGAAGCCTCATTAAAAAAAGCTTTGGTCCGATTGGAATTAAATTCTAAGTAAAAAAATAAAAGGGTGGCTATGTTCACCCTTTTTTAATAAAGGTGTTAGGATAAAAAATGAAAATCAGATATTTTTTGTTTTTTCTACTTGTAATAATAATTTCATGTACGGAGAAAAAAGAGAATGAAATTCAAAATAATATAGAACTGAAAATTATTAAAGCAGATACATTAGAAAAAATAATTCAACCAGAAAAACAAATAATTATAATAGAACAACCCAAACAAGATATTACAAAAAAAATGGAATATAAAAAGTTTACAAAAGGTATATATTTGACAGCATATACTATTAACACACCCAAATATTATACAATATTAGATAGTGCTGAAGCAGCCGGAATAAATACCTTAATTTTTGATCTTAAAAATATGAATGGGCACATTTTCCTTAGAATGCAGAAAACAGGCTTTCTGACGAGCGAAAACATTAAACCGATCGTTGACATTGAAGAAGTAGTTAAAACCGCTCACGAGCGAAATATGAGAGCCGTTGCCAGGGTGGTAATGTTCCATGATCAGCTAACTGCGCAACGAGATTCAACCTTAAGACCCGAAAATATAGATGGTGAAGTCTGGAAAGAAAGTAAAAGAAAAAAAGCTTCATGGTTAGATTCATCAAACCTTCAAGTTCAAAATACACTTTTGGATATTATTGAGGTAATTGCGAAAAAAGGTGTAGATGAAATTCAAATGGATTATGTACGTTTTCCAACACAGGGAAAAATTTCAGAAGCTGTTTTTGCATTTCAAAAAGAAGATTCGCTTAAAGCCAAAACCGATTCAACATATATTTTTAGACAAAAATCTGACATTATTATGAATTTTGTTTCAAGAGCAAAAATGATATGTGATAAGTATAATGTAACATTAACTGCAGATGTATTTGCTATAGTATCATGGCAGAGATTTGCCGACATTAATGCTACCGGACAAGATATAGAGAAGATGACTAAACATCTTAACGCAATTCACCCAATGATCTATTCATCGCATTTCGCTAAAGATTTTGGATACAGAGAAAATCTACACAACGAACCCTATTTTATCGTCTATAAAGGAAGTGTCTTATCGAAGAAATATGCTGATAGTAATTGCAGGATAATCCCATATATTCAATCAAATTCATGGAAGGTTAATTATGGATATGATTACATAGCCGGACAAATCCAGGCAGTTATTGATTCTGATTCTGATGGATATATTCTTTGGAATGCATCTAATAGATATTATCAAACTTTCAGATGGATTAAAGATTTTGATAACCTGAACTAATGTTTCACGTGAAACTATAGGTTTATTTTAACACGTTTTTTGTTAAAACAGCAACAATCTCTTCGTTGAATTTCGCATTACTTAATGTATTTAAGGTATCTTCGCTCATTAATAATTTTGAAATATAAGAAATCGAAAAAAGGTGTTGAATGTCATCATGCAATAATAGCATAAAAAAGAGATTCACAGGTTTATTATCAATAGCGTCAAACTCAATGCCCTCAGCTGATCTTCCAAAAATTATGCTTGGTTTTTTTATCTTAGAAGGATGTAAATGTCTGGGATGCAATAAGGCTACACCTTTCCCAATTGCAGTAGATACTAATTCTTCTCTTGCAACAACTACTTGATAAAGCCATCGATGATCTCGAACAATTTTTAGATCTTTTGCTTTCTTTGACATCTCACCAATTGCTTCATATTTATTATCTGCTGCAAAATCTAAATAGATGAATTTTGGTTTGAAATAATCAGAAAATTTACACACTGATCTTTTAAGTGCTAGATGTTCCACTTCCCTCTCGTTGAGATTTGCTAACCATTCATCTACATCTGCTTTCTCAATTTTATATGTGTTGCCTACTTTCTTTGCAGAAAATATCTTGCTTTTTGTCATCTCCTTGATGACAGAATCGGTAACCTTTAAGTATGCTGCTGCTTGTCGTAATGTTAAATACTCTTTTGCCATAAATGATTCCTTAATATTTATTTTTATTGGAACTCTTATCTCATTTATAAATATATCTGTCAAGTATTAGAGAGTATTTTCTTGACAGATATACAATGAGAAGATTGCTAAATTCATGAAATTTAAATTAATATTATTTGTAAGTTTGCTTGTAACTAGTTGTAGCTATTCCGTCTATACCAGTGGTTATCCGCATCTAAAAACGGTCATGATTCTGCCTATCGAAAACCAAACTAGCAATTATGATTTTAGAGATACTGTTTTTAATTCTATTGTTGATAGCTATGAATCGGATGGACGCCTTAAATTGGTTGGTATGTCTCCGGACTGTCAATTGGAATGCAGTATTCTGGATTATTCAAATAAAATCGTTGCCTATTCAGGATCCTCGATCGATGAATATGAGGTCAGAGTTTTATTTTCTGTAATATTTTCTGATCTTAAGAAAAATCAAATTCTCTGGCAAAACAATTCATTAATGCAATCTGAGCGATATTCTCTTTCTGATGAAAACAGTTTGTTTAAAAGCGAAGTTGAGGCACAGGAAGAGATCACGAATAAACTTTTTGATTCAATAATGAAGAATACCTTAGAAGAATGGTAAGAATTAATAAATATCTAGCGCAATGCAATTTGGGATCTCGAAGATCAGTCGAAAAGCTGATTTTAGATGGCAAAATACGAGTAAACGATAAAGTGGATATTAATCTTTCCTTACAAATTGACCCTAAAATTGATGTTATAACTTATGAAGGAAAAAAAATAATTCCTAAAAAAGAGAATATTTATTTGATGTTGAATAAACCTAAGAAATATCTTGTAACAAAAAAAGATGATTTCGATAGAAGGCTTATATTTGATCTTTTACCCGATTTTGGGACTAATTTATTTTATATTGGAAGATTAGATTATATGTCTGAGGGGCTTCTTCTTCTTACAAATGATGGTGATTTTGCAGAAAAAATAATTCACCCGAAGTACAAATTGCAAAAAATGTACAAAGTAAAGATCAAAGGTAAGATAACAGATGAGAATATTGAAAAACTTAGAAAAGGAATCGTTTTAAATGGAAAGAAAACAAAACCCGCTATTATCTTTGTGAATAGTGTAAAAAATAGCACAACAACCCTAAAAATTACTATCTTTGAAGGAAGAAAAAGACAAATTCGTTATATGCTTAAAAGCGTAGGTTCAGAAGTGTTGGAGTTAAAAAGATTACAAATTGGAAATGTAAAGTTAAACAAACTTCCTTTAGGAATGTGGCGGATGCTCAAACCTTCTGAGGTAATGTCGTTGCTTAATACAAGCAAAACAAATACCAAAAGGAAATAAAATGAAAATCGGTTTAATTGGTTTACAAAATTCAGGAAAAACAACTATCTTTAATACGCTTACCGGATTAGAAGCTGAAATAACATCCTATTCCTCTCAAAAAATTGAACCAAATCAAGGAATTGTACAGGTAGAAGATGAACGAGTTGAAAAACTTGCAGAAATGTACAATCCCAAAAAAACTATTTTTGCAACCATTGAATATATTGATTTTGTTGGACTTACCGGAAACAAAAGTAAAAATGATGCATTTAGCGGCTCTGGAATGGGATTGGTTAAAACTGCCGACGCTCTGGCATTGGTTGTTCGTAATTTTAATGACCCAACTTCGGGAAATGTGCCCAATCCGGTTATTGATGTAGATTCAATTGAATCTGACATGATTATCTCAGATTTGATAATTGCAGAAAAAAGACTTGAAAAAGTAGAATTAAGTAAAAAAAGAGGAATCAAAGACGCTTCATTGCAGATAGAAGAAAAGGCATTGTTAAAGATAATTGCGCATCTTGAAGATTCAAATACAATTCGTACACTAAACCTTGCCAGTGATGAAGAAAAGGCTGTCCGCGGATTTCAATTCATTACACAAAAGCCCTTGATGATAATTCTCAATTCAGATGAAAATAATTTTGGGAATAGTGATTCTGTAATAAATGAATTAAATACACTTTATAAAGTTATTGAATTTGCTGGAACTTTTGAAATGGAACTGAATAATTTAGCTGAAGAAGAAGCAATTGAATTCATGCAGGATATGAACATTAGTGAATCTGGCAGGGATAGACTTACGAAATTTTCTTATGAACTTCTTGGTTATTGTAGTTTTTTCACAGTAGGTGAGGATGAAGTTCGAGCATGGACAATTACAAAAGGTGATGATGTGGTAGAAGCTGCTGGTAAGATTCATTCTGATCTAGCGCGAGGCTTTATACGTGCAGAGTGCTTTTCCTACAACGATCTGATGCAATGTGGCAGTGAAAAAGCTGTAAGAGAAAAAGGATTGTTCCGACTTGAAGGGAAAAAATATATTGTCCAGGATGGAGATATTATAAATATTAGGTTTAGTGTATAGAAATAATTCTTCAAATCAGCAATATTATCAAATGATGATCTAAATGAGGTAAAAATGAATAATTTAGAAAAGAAGAAATTTATTCAAATATTTTTTGGAATAATAATATTACTTTTTTCAGTATTGTTTCTTGTAGCAATAACAGAACCACTCATGCAAATAGTATTAGATTACCAGATTTTACAAAAAGCTAATATGAATATTTTCAAATTTATTAAATTAGATTTTCCTGCAGTATCAAATCCAATAGGACCATTTGGCGCATTCTTCGGTTTTTGGTTTGCTATTATTTTCGGAAAATTCTTTAGCATCTCTTTACTTATTGGAGGCTTGTTTTTAGGATTCTTCATGATCTTCCTTAAAAAAGAAAGGCATTCATATTCGCGAGTAGTTAGTTTTATTATATTCGCATTCTTTGCAAATATAGGTTCATTTGTAATAAATCCAAATAACCTAGATGCTGCGGGAATAACTCCTTGGAAATTCTATAGTTTTCTAGAAAACATTTTTGATCGTACAGGAACTGGTATTATCTCTGCAGCTGTAGTATTGATCTCGCTTATCTTCATTTTTGATCTTGAGAATATTCAGAAATTCTTTGTATTTGTTGCGATCAAGATAGGGAATGGGATCAAAGCATTATTCTCCATTACATTCTCTAACAGATCTAAAAAAATAAAGAAACCTAAGAAAACTAAAAAGAAAAAAACACCAAAGATCACTGACCATATATCTAGAAAAAAGGAACAAGAAAAATTTAAGAAACCAATTATCCCTCCTCAGAAGATGACTCAAAACAAAGATGAAATTAATGATACACTTATAGAATACGCTGTACCAGATGTTGTTCGCTTTCTCTCTAGTGTTCAGCCATCTAAAGAAGATAGAGATGAAATTCAAAGAGATATAAATATTGTTAGCGGAATTCTTATTGATAAACTCGCTGAATTTGGTGTTAAAGCAGAAGTTAAAAATGTAAATATTGGGCCTATAATCACCCAATACGAAATTGAACCTGCACCAGGTGTTAAGGTTAATAAATTCCATGCACTTGCAGATGACCTGGCTCTCGCTATCAAAGCTAAAAGTATTCGTATTCAGGCTCCAATCCCTGGTCGTGGACTGGTTGGAATTGAAATTCCTAATAGCAGCAGAGATACAATTTATTTAAAAGATATTCTTGAATCTGATGAAATGAAAAGCTTTAAAGGAAATATAGCGTTAGGTCTTGGAAAGGATATTGCAGGGAATCCAGTAATAGCTGACCTTGCTGCAATGCCGCACTTACTGATAGCTGGAGCAACCGGAACAGGTAAAAGTGTGTGTATAAATACAATAATTAATAGTATTATATTCCGTATGAAGCCGGAAGAGATCCGCTTTATCATGATTGATCCCAAAAGGATCGAGCTCTCTATTTATGAGGGAATTCCACACTTGATCCAGAATGTGGTGACTGATAACGATGATGCGCTAAAAGTTTTACAGTGGTGTGTTTACGAAATGGAAAAACGCTATGAACTTCTACAGAAACATAAAGTTAAAAATATTGCTTTGTATAATAAACAAGTGAAAGAATTACTAAAAAAGAGTAAGAAAACCGAAGAATCGGAGACCGAGGATAAACCAATCCCTTATATTGTTATTGTTGTGGATGAGCTCGCAGATTTGATCATGACAATAGGTAAAGATGTAGAAAGACTTATAACAAGACTTGCTCAAATGGCAAGAGCAATTGGAATTCATCTGATCCTTGCTACACAGCGTCCTTCAACTCAGGTCCTCACGGGAATTATTAAAGCGAATATTCCATCCAGGATTGCTTTTAAAGTTCCAACCAAAATTGATTCCAGAGTTATTCTTGATAGCAATGGTGCTGATAAATTGTTGGGGAATGGTGATAGTCTTTACAGTTCTACAGGTGTTGGTGGAATGCAGAGGATCCATGGGGCATATATCGAACCATCAGAAATTCTCGATATTACAAAATACCTTCTTACTCAGCCTAAACCTGAACAACAAATTAAGATAATTAATGATGAAGATGTTTTCCAGGGAAGTTTTGATTATGATGATGAACTTTTCCCGGAAGCAGCTGTAGCAATCGTTTCTGCGGGATCTGCATCGGTATCCATGCTGCAAAGACATTTCAAGATAGGTTATGCTCGCGCTGGAAGACTTATAGATATGATGGAGCAAGCCGGTATTGTAGGTCCGCATGTGGGAAGTAAATCCAGAGAAGTTTTGGCATCTGAGGAGGATATGAAAATTTATGGTTACTTATCTGAATAAGATATTACTTTTCATTCTGCTTCCAATCTTGTTAATTGCATCTGAGAAATCCTTAGACACAATATATGAAGATGTGCTTATAACTTACTCTACTATAAATACTTACGAGACTTATTTTGTGCAAGATAATTACTGGGAAGAAATTGATGTTTATAAAAGTTCGGAAGGGAAATTATATTATGATAAAGAAAACCTTCTTATGGATTATTCCGAACCGATTGGGCAAAAACTTCTAATTAATGAAAATAATATGACGATGTATGATCCGGTTTCCGAACAAGCAATTATTTCCGATAAGATCGAAATAGAATTTAGACCCGATAAGCTCATCTCTCATTATTGGGATATGTCAGAAAAGGAGCTTATTGACCAATTTAATAGTACGATCAGAATTAAATTACTGACACCAGAAGAAGAAAAAATAATAATTACAATCTCAAATAATGTTGTCACAGAATTTAATATTATAGATAAAAATGGAAATTTTGTTATCTACAAATTCTCTGATATTCAGATCAATAAAGCATTGCCCGACAAAATTTTTGAATTGATTTTACCCAAAGGCACAAATATTATCGACACGCGAAGTAATAAATAAACTAAAATACAAAAATAAAGATTATATTATTCTTTGGAGGATATTATGATTGCGCTAATTATGGCAGGTGGTATTGGAACCCGATTCTGGCCTCTAAGTAGAGAATCAAATCCCAAACAATTTTTAAACATCATTTCAGAAGACTCAATGCTTCAAATGACCGCTAAACGTCTTCAGCCTAAAATTAATATTAAAGATATTTACATTGTAACAGCAAGTTCTCAGGTTGAACTTACCAGAAAACATTTGCCCTGTCTTCCACAGGAAAATATAATCATTGAACCTTTTGGTATGAACACTGCACCATGTATTGCTCTCAGTGCTCAATATCTCGCTCGTAAGTACGATAAAACAGAAAAGATGATAGTATTGCCGGCTGACCATTTAATCGCACTTAACGATGATTTTTTGGCTTCTCTCGAAATTGGAGAAGATGCTGCTAATAAGAATAATTTGGTTACGTTTGGAATTAAACCGGATTATCCAGCTACCGGTTATGGCTACATTGAGGCAGGAAAAAAAATAGAACAAAAAATGTTCTACGTGAAACAATTTAAGGAAAAACCGGATCTGGCGACAGCTAAACAATTCTTAAGCTCGGGTAATTTCTTTTGGAACAGCGGAATGTTCATGTGGAAGATCGAAACTATTTTAAATGC
>JAOZPK010000088.1 GCA_029932755.1 Candidatus Cloacimonadota bacterium
ATAATTTTATTTATCTTTGCTATCTCAATATTCTGGAAAATCTCTTCAACGATCTTTTGTTTGTATTTTAATTGATCATCGTAGGAAATGTTTAGCCAATCACAGCCACCGCATTTTCCAAATACTTCACAATCAGGCTCAATCCTTTTAGGTGAACTTTTAATAATCTCTTCAATTTTTGCGAAACTTACTTGCCGCCTTGTGCTAATTACCTGTACATCTAAAACGTCTCCAGGAACAGAGTTGGAAACAAAAACAGGATTTGAATTTTCAAATCCAAGTCCCAGTCCTTTATAAACCAGTTTTTCAATTTTAAGTTCTTTTATTATCATTTTATCCTTTTCTTTAATTGATGATATTTTAATTTCCAAACAATAATTATTGCTTCACGAACTATCTTTTTAGACATTTTAGATTGTCCTACTCGCCGATCAGTAAAAACAATTGAGATTTCTTTAATTCTAAATTTCTTAACCCATGTTCGGAAGTTCATTTCAATTTGGAATGAGTATCCATCAGATAAGATATCGTTCAGATCAACGCTTGCCAGCACTTCTCTTCTAAAACATTTGAATCCACCGGTAGGATCGTTGATTCTCATCCCAGTGATTATTTTAGCATATTGTGCAGCAAAAAAACTAAGTATTAATCTACGTAATGGCCAATTCACAACATTAATACCTTTTAAATATCTTGAACCAATTACAAGGTCATTATGCTTCATTTCATCTAAAATTCTGGGAATGTCATCAGGATCATGAGAAAAATCTGCATCCATTTCAAAGATATAATCATAACCATTTTCTAATGCGTATTTGAAACCGGCGACATAAGCCGAACCGAGCCCCATCTTCCCTGCACGTTCCAATAAATGAATACGCTTATTTTCTTTCTGTTTTTCCTTAACGATATTGGAAGTTCCGTCAGGTGAGTTGTCGTCAACGATTAATACATCAATACTCTCTTTCTGTCTGAGAGCTGCGTCAATGATAAGAGAAACATTTTCTGCTTCATTATAGGTGGGAATTATAACTAATGTTTTCATTTTTTATCCATATTATTTTTTAGTAATTGTGATTCTGGTACTTTTGCTTTGGGTTTTGCAGGAGTTCCTTGCCAGATCTCTTCTGCAGTTACATCTTTTGTTACAAGGCTTCCAGCTGCAACCATTCCATCTTTGTTTATTATCTTTCCTGGCATGATGGTGGAGTTTACTCCAATACGACTGCCTTTTTTCATTGTGATCCCTTTGAAATGATTAAAACGTTCTTTATCACGAGCCATGAAATTATCATTACTGGTTGCAACTGCAGGAGCAACAAAACAATAATCTTCGATCTTGGAATATGCTGTAATATAGCAATTCGTTTCAAATTTACATCTTTCTCCAATTGTCACAAAATTCTCTATAGATACATTTCTTCCAATGATATTTAGATCACCAATTGTAACATTCTCACGAATTGTTGCCAGATCTGCAATAAGGCAGTTTCTACCTATCTCGCATTGAACATAGATAACAACATTCGCTCCGATCTGGCAATAATCTCCAATTTTCGCAGGTTTCAAATTTGAATCAACCTTGAAAATGCTGCGAGGAGAGCTTAGTGGTGTTTTGCCAATAATTGTATTATCATCAATACGTACATTATCACCTATCTCGCATCCTTCGTGGATAACCACATTATGACCTATCAAACAATTTGTTCCAATTACTACATTATCCAATATCACACAATTAAAACCAATTTTTGTATCAGCCCCAATTTGTGCTGAATCTGAAATATGCTGATTCATTTAATCCTCCGAATTATGATGAAATCACATTTATTATCGAACTATTTGAAGTAAAGTTTTTTGTTAAATAATTACACCATAGTAAATCATATTATAAACATTTTAAAGTAACTGATTTTATTTGAATAAATCCCTCTTATTCTCCCCTTACAAATGGGAACTAAACAGAATTGAAAATCAAATACGCAATTCAATACTTTGCTAAACTCTAATTATAAAAAAAGCCTGTAAAATTCTACAGGCTTTCATTCATTATAATAGTTTCTAATTTACACTATACCATGATCTAACATTGCATTAGCAACTTTCATGAAACCGGCAATATTAGCACCTTTAACGTAATCTACAACGTCACCTTCAGTCCCATATCTAACACATTGTTTATGAATATCTTTCATAATTCTATGAAGTTTTTCATCCACTTCTGCGCGTGTCCAATTGAAGCGAAGACTATTCTGAGACATCTCAAGACCACTTGTAGCAACACCACCAGCATTAGCAGCTTTACCAGGAGCAAAGATAATTTTCTTTGCTTGTAAAGTATGAACAGCTTCTGGGGTACAACCCATGTTAGAAACTTCAACAACATATTTGCAGCCATTAGCAATCAAGTTCTTGGCATCTTCTTCACCTAATTCGTTTTGAGTTGCACATGGCATGGCAATGTCACATTTAACTTCCCAAGGACGTTTCCCTTCAAAGAAAGGAACATCAAATTCTTCAGCATAATCTTGAACTCTATCATTGTTGGAAGCACGCATTTCCAGAAGGAAATCTACTTTCTCACCCGTAATACCAGCTTCATCATAAATATATCCATCAGGACCAGAAAGTGTAACAACCTTACCACCCAATTCATTTATTTTTAATATTGCACCCCATGCAACATTACCGAAACCGGAAACGGTAACAGTTTTACCTTTGATTTCATCTTTAACTTCAGCCAGCATATCAGTACAAAAATAAACAGCACCAAAACCTGTTGCTTCCGGTCTTACAAGACTTCCGCCCCAGTTCAAACCTTTTCCGGTAAGAACGCCGGTAAATTCATTCTTTAGTTTTTTGTACATTCCAAATAGGTAACCAATCTCACGCCCACCTACACCAATATCACCGGCTGGAACGTCAGTATTTGCACCAATGTGACGGAAAAGTTCAGCCATGAAAGCCTGGCAGAATCTCATGATCTCATTATCAGATTTTCCTTTAGGATCAAAATCTGATCCACCTTTACCACCACCCATTGGCAGAGTTGTTAAGCTATTTTTAAAAGTTTGTTCAAAACCAAGGAACTTTAAGATACTGAGTGTTACGCTTGGGTGAAAACGAAGGCCACCTTTATAAGGTCCTATTGCACTATTAAATTCAACACGATAACCACGATTTACATGTACTTCACCTTTATCATCTGTCCATGGAACTCTGAAAATGATAGTTCTTTCCGGCTCAACTATCCTATCCATTATCTTGGCCTCTTTGAATTTGGGATTTGCTTCGTAAACTTCCCATACCGAATCGACAACTTCCGTAACAGCCTGAAGAAATTCTGGCTGTGCAGGATTTTTTGCTGCAACTTGTTCGATGAACTTTTGCTTATCCATCATACCCTCCGATTTTTTATTGATTATGAAGTCAAATAAATTTCGTTTTTTTTATTGTCAATCTTTGTAAATATTTTTTATTTTATACTGACAATCATTTATAGTGTTTACATTTACGCAAAAAGATATCTCATGGTATTAGGCTACAATTGGTATAATAATACACGTACAATACAACACTTCTCTTTTGTTCCAAAGCACTGAATAGAATTATTATGTAATAAAATTATATTTAGATCAAGATGAGCGAGTTATACAAAAAAAGCCCTCAATTAATCGAGGGTTTTTTATATTTATTAAAATATGTTTATACAACACCATGATCTATCATTGAGTCAGCAACTTTGATAAATCCTGCAATATTTGCACCTTTTACATAATTAACAAAATCACCTTCAGTACCATATTTCACACATTGTTCATGAATAGCTATCATGATGTTATGAAGTCTTTCATCAACTTCTTCTCTAGTCCAGCTAAGACGTAAACTGTTCTGAGACATTTCAAGACCTGAAGTAGCAACGCCACCCGCATTTGCAGCTTTTCCAGGACCATAGAGGATTTTAGCTTTAAGATATACTTCAATTGCTTCTGGAGTTGAAGGCATATTTGCACCTTCAGAAACACAGATACATCCGTTATCAATAAGCGTTTGAGCCTCTTCACCATTAATCTCATTTTGCGTTGCACATGGAAGAGCAATGTCACATTTAATTTGCCAAGGTCTTTTGCCTTCAAAATATTCTACACCATATTCTTCAGCGTATTCTTTGATTCTTCCACGCTTTACATTCTTGAGTTCCATAACGTATTCAAGTTTTTCCTTTGTAAGTCCTGCAGGGTCATAAATAAATCCACTGGAATCTGACATTGTAACAACTTTTCCACCAAATTCAATAGCTTTTTCAGTAGCATACTGAGCTACATTTCCGGAACCTGATACCGTTACAGTTTTACCTTCAAATGAATCACCTTTAGTCTTCAACATTTCTTTGGCAAAATAAACATTACCATATCCGGTTGCTTCAGGACGGATCAGACTTCCACCCCAGTTACGTCCCTTACCTGTAAGAACACCAACAAACTCATTACGAAGTTTCTTATATTGACCGAACATGAAACCAATTTCTCTTCCACCAACACCAATATCACCAGCGGGAACATCAGTATTTGCACCGATATGACGGAAAAGTTCACTCATGAAACTTTGGCAAAAACGCATAACTTCTGCATCAGTTTTTCCTTTAGGATCAAAGTCTGATCCACCTTTTCCACCACCCATTGGGAGAGTAGTAAGGCTGTTTTTAAATACTTGCTCAAATCCGAGGAATTTCAGAATACTCAAGTTTACACTCGGGTGAAAACGCAATCCACCTTTGTATGGTCCAATTGCACTGTTATATTCAACACGGTAACCGCGATTAACTTCAACTTTACCATTATCACGTACCCAAGGAACACGAAACAAAATTGCTCTTTCAGGTTCAATGATCCTTTCGAGGATGTTTGCTTCGACATAAACTGGGTTTGACTCATAAACTTCCCATATTGTTTCTACAACTTCTTCTACTGCTTGCATAAACTCAGGCTGGTTTGGATTTTTGGCTTTAATGTTAGCTAAAAATTCTTTCATTGTCATAATACTTCTCTCCTTATTTTTTATTTTTCAACAACTATATTTTACAGCGTCAACAAACTTGATAATCAAAGTTAAATGTCAAGAAATTCTATTCATTTCTTTTGATTGGTTTATTTTGGAGCTTTCGAAATCACTGCAATACCCTTTTTCCCATCGATTTGAATATGAATGCATTTGTAGGTAAGTTCCATAATCTATGGTGTCTTTAATAAAGATTTCAAAATTTCATTCCTGATTTTTTTCAATTTATTTTCAACTTCATCCCAATTGCTATATAAGTAACCTTCTTGTATTTCAATTGAAGTTCCGTCTTTGAAAAAGATAGAAAAATACCAATATCCTAGATTTGAAAAATCCTTTGACCTTACACTTTTCAATTCACCGATACTTTTAATATTTGAAAGGTCTATTTCTTCACCTTCAGGGAGAATATATATTTTTTCCATCTAAAATCCTTTAATCATTTCTTTTTTTATGATTTTCAATTTTTCATATGTGCTTTACCTTGATTGTATTTTAGAAATTCAAGTTTACTACAGTTTTCAAAATCATTGCATTCCCAACAGCCTTCGATCTCTTTCTTCAAACAACATTTCCTGATCTTACAGAAAAGATTTTCACCTCCGTTTCGACAGGTTTTCCTGCACCGTAGCTTTACTGTCCATTCCGGTTTTCCTTTTAGAAGAAGCAAATTTACAGATAAATTCTGCATTTAACGGCACTCCGTAATATCTTATCTATTAACGAATTATATAATAAAACCTTAAACTTAACAAATATTAATTTCTTTTTGAAAATACATACTCAATTCTTTCTCTGAAAAACGCAATAGGTGCTTAGTGGTTTTAACAACAATCGGATCAATGTCTATCAGAGACTGAACTTCTCGAATACAATGTCTCTCAAAATCATCTTTTGGAAGAATCTCATTTATCAAACCCAGTTTCATAGCTTCTCTCGCACTAATCTCTCGATCACTGAACAAAAGTTCATTCGCTTTACCGAACCCGACATATTTCGGCAAAAAATAAGGCAAAGCACCACTGGGATGTACTTTATGCTTCAAATGTGAGAGAGAATAAACCATATCTTCTGAAGCATATCTGAAATCTGCAGATAGACTTGTACCGAAAAAAGGAATTACAACATTTCCGCTTAAACAAGATACAACAATCTTATCTAAATTGATTATTTCCATTATGAAACGATTAAGAATATTGATCTGTCTCTGTCGAAACATTGATTTTTCTATTCTTGTCCAATCTTCGATAAGACTATTAAGAAATTCAGAATATTCTTTCTCGCTGAAGCAACAACTGTCGTTTAGAAATAAGATAAGTTTAACATTACTGTCTTCAGAAGCAGCTTTGAATATTTGAAACACATCATTACTTTCATCAAGATTCGATACAATATCGAAAACATTAGATTTAAATTTTATGATCCCGATATTTTCATTTGTGTAGCATTTAATTTGCTCACTTTCAAATTCAAAGTTTTTTTGAGTTCTCATAATAAACTTCCTTTTTTTTTAATATTTCTTAATATATTCCAACTTTCTTAAATATGAAATGCAATTTAGGAAAATTCTGCTTCTTCATATTCTTTTATTATGGTTTCAATTAATTCTTTAACCGACACGATTTTGTTTACTAGAAAGGCATTTTCCCCTGCAAAAGCAAATCCTTTTTTTAAATTACCTTTTTGAGCATTAAGCAATGCAAGAGAAATACAGTAGGGAACTTTTTTGTAATCACAAGTGATGATGCAATGATAGGGACAACTGAAAGGTTTTTTTTCACCTTTGTTTACATCATCAATAAACTTGTTTTTAACAGCTCTACCGGGCATACCGACAGGACTTTTAATAATAACAATATCTTCTTTTTTTGCATCAATATAAGCTTGTTTGAATTCACTTGAAGCATCACATTCTTCTGTTGCCACGAATCTTGTTCCCATTTGAACACCGGATGCTCCCAATTTCATAATATTATAAATATCTTTGCCTGTATAAATTCCTCCTGCGGCAATAACGGGAATCGATTTTTTCAATTTCTCTTCCCATTTTTTTACGGTTTGAACAACATCTTTTATTAGCTTTTCGAGTGAAAATTCCGGGTTATCGATTTGTTCAGGTTTGAAACCGAGATGTCCGCCTGCTTTAGGACCTTCGACAACTACCGCATCAGGAACATAATCAAATTTATTAACCCATCTTTTAATTATAAGGTCTGTCGCTCTCGCCGAAGAAACAATCGGTACTAATTTAGTTTTGCTTTCTTTCTTCAAGAATTTAGGAAGATTTAACGGTAACCCAGCTCCGGAAAAAATTAAATCAATTCCTTCTTCGATGGATACTCTTACCATATCGGAAAAATTCGTTAATGCGACCATTATATTAACACCCAAAATTCCATTTGTTTTTTCTCTTGCTTTTCTAATTTCCTTTCTCACAGCTCTGATGTTTGCTTCTAAGAAGTTGGGAAAATAATCCGGTTCATACATTCCGATTCCGGCTGTCGCGATGACGCCGATGCCGCCTTCATTGGCAACAGCACTTGCTAAACCGGATAGAGAAATCCCAACTCCCATTCCACCCTGAACGATTGCTAATTGAGCTTTTATGTCTCCTATTATCAATTCCGGGATTTTTTTTAAATCCATAAAATCTCCTTTTTAAATAATTTTTAAATTTTTAGAATTATATGCTGCAATTATTTTTAATAATTGCAGCATAACTTTATTACACAAAGAATATTAAACCTCTTCTTCACCGTGCAGTTTGTTCATTATTTTCTTCTCTGTTTTATAAGAAATATGATCAACTATGCTATAAATAGACGGAACAACCAATAGTGTAAAGAATGTTGCGGAAATCAAACCACCGATGACAGCAATTGCCATTGGTGCTCGCATCTCTGATCCCTGTCCGGTACTAATTGCCATCGGTAGCATACCCATAATTGTCGTTATTGAAGTAATTAATACAGGTCTAATCCTGTCTTGACCTGCTTGCAAAAGAGCCTGATGCTTTTCAATCCCTTTATTTCTTAATTGATTTGTGTGATCAACAAGTACAATTCCATTATTAACCACAATTCCTGCCAAAATAATAATTCCTATAAATGCAGTAACACTGAGAGTTGTTCCGGTAACAAAAAATGCTAAGATCACACCGATAACAGCGAGCGGCATTGTAAACATTATTATTAACGGTTGACTAAAAGATTCGAATTGAGAAGCCATAACAACATAGATCAGAACGATCGCAAGAAGTAAAGCCTGAATCAAAGTTGAAAAACTCTCCTTCATATCTTTGTAAGAACCGCCGAATTCTATAAAATAACCTGAAGGAAGATTTTTTTGAATATCACTAATTGATTCTTTCACATCTTTTATTGTGGTCCCTAAATTTCTATCAAAGATATTTGCTGTTACCGTTGCTTTTCTTATTTGATGCTCACGCTCTATTTGTAAAGGTCCATAACCTTTTTCAATTTTGGCAATTTGTTTTAAAGGCACCGAAAACCCCAAAGGAGAACTAATATTGATGTTTTCAATTTCTTGTAAGGAATTCCTGCTTTCTTCTTTCAGTCTAACTCGAATATCGATTTCATCTCCGTTTTCATCTCGGAAAATACCGGATTCTGTTCCCAGTGTAGAGGTTCTGATCGCAGAACCGACTTGAGCAACTGTTAATCCGTAGCGAAAAGCTTTGTCTCTATCAACTACTATATGTCTTTCCGGTTGCTGATCTTTCAAAGAATTATTTACATCTCTGATGCCTTCTATAGGTTTTATTTTTTCAGCGATTTCATCACATATTTCTCTCATAATATTTAGATCTTTTCCATATAATTTTATGGCAACGGGAGCACTTTCGCCACCTCCGGACATCTGACTTGACATATCGATAACCGTTAGCTCAACATTCTTTAAATCGGGTGCTTTCCTGCGAATCTCTTCCATTATTTCATCGGAAACTCTTTCGCGATCTTCTCTATCAGAAAGTTTGAAAAAAATGGAAGCTTCATTCACTCCTGTTGGACTGGATGGGTCCATAGAAGCCATTCCTTCACTAATAACCCCTTCATTTACCATAACAAATTGAACTTCTTTTATTTCCGATATGATATCTTCCAATCTGGAAGAAATTATATCAGTTTCTTCCAGACTTGCTCCAGCCGGCAATCTTATTTTCATAATTTGCATAGGCATATCCATTTTAGGCATAAATTCTGTCCCGATTTTCGGGATAAGAAGTAAAGAACCTACAAAAAGAAGGAAAACAGATACAAGCACAATTGTTCTATGTTGCAGAGACCATTTCAGAGCAATAAGATATATTTTTTTTAATTTTCCAAAACCTTTTTCACCGGCTGCTTTTTCATATTCTTCTTTTGTTTTGTGTTTCTTAAATAAAAAAGAAGCTATCATCGGAACAAGTGTCAGAGAAACAAATAAGGAAGCAAACAAAGCAAAAGAAACCGTTAATGCAAGGCTTCTTA
>JAOZPK010000009.1:0-22456 GCA_029932755.1 Candidatus Cloacimonadota bacterium
TGACTTCGGATCAGAGGGTTAGGGGTTCGAGTCCTCTCGGGCGTGCCACTTTTTTTGAATTAACAATTAAGAGTTAATAATTAATAATTACAATCTGAATTATATGAAAACCATTCTTCTTGCTATGATTCGACCACTTATATTTTGGCTTGCGTTGCAAACGAAACCAAAACAAGATTCGGCTTTCCGAAGGAAAACGAACAACTAATTAGATAGTTAATATATTTGGGGATATTAAATTTGGTTTCCAAAATTAAATGTAAAAATACTTTTATTTTCTTTTTCTACTTTCTGCTTTTTTTCTATTTAGTTAGTTGTTATCATTTCCGATAATCATACAAATACATTTAATATATATTATACAATCTTAGATATAGTCCTATTAAAGTATCTCCTGCAAGAATGTAAGCAAAAGCTCCAACGATAAGAAAAGGACCAAATGGAAATTGCTTTTTTCGATCATGTTTTAAGATTAACAGCACAACAATAGCAATCAATGATGAGAATAGAACCGTGAAAAGTGTTCCTTCAACTCCAAGAAAGGCACCAATTGCTGCTATTAGTTTGATATCACCACCGCCAAGATTATCCTTACCTGTAATTTTTTGAAAGAGGAAAGCAGTGAACAGGAAAAGAAGAAAACCAGATAAAGCCCCAATTCCAGCAAACATCCACCCAATATCGGTATTTGGGAGAAATGAGAATATTAAACCAATTACGATAAGAGAAAGCGATAATTTATCTGGTATTATATAATGATATAGATCAATGAAAAGAATAATCAATCCAAACGAAATAAAAATTGCATATTTAAAAAAAACTAATGTAATTTCTGCATCCTGACTTGCAAAAAGAAGCATCAGTAAAATGGGTGTTAATAATTCCACAAGCAAATAGTGTATATTGATCTTCGCTCCGCAATATGCACATTTACCTCTTAGTAAAATATAACTTATGATCGGAATATTGTGATATGGTTTTATTTTTGTTTTACAGGTTGGACAGGATGAATCGGGGAAAATAACTGATTCTTTATTTGGAATTCGAGAAATACATACATTGAAGAAGCTTCCAATAACTGTTCCGAATATGAATATTATTAGATAGAGCATAATAAAAATGCCCGGTTACCCGGGCATTAATTTTCTTTACTTCATTCCCGAACTGATAGCAAGTCCGAGGTTGAATATTGGCAGATAAATGATAATAATGATATATCCTACTAACCCTGCCATAATTATGATCATCATAGGTTCAATAAGTGATGTAAGTCTATCTACAACTGAGTCAACAAGTTTCTGATGGAATTCGGCTGCTTTTTTCAGCAGGCTATCCATTTCACCTGTTTCTTCACCGGTTGAAATAAGCTGAAGAAGTGTTGATGGGAATACTTTTGTTTTCTTAAAAGCACCTGCAACAGTATAACCTTCTTTCACTAAACCTCGAGCTTGTTTACAAGCCTTTTCTATAACTGCATTCTGAACAACTTTTTCAACCAGTTCCATGGTATCCATAATTGGAACACCGGCATACATCAAAATACTAAATGTTCTGGCAAATTTACTCATAATGGAGTTTTCTAACAAATATCCAATTACCGGAAATTTAAGTATAATAGTATCAATGATCATGTGTCCTCTTTCTGAAAGATAGAACAGAAAGAAAGCCATTAAGAATGCTAATAGAGCCAAACCCGTAAAGAAAACATTTTCACGCACAATATTACTGATGGCAATAGCTGCTACAGTTGGAGCTGGAAGATCTGCACCAAAACTTTCATAAACTCCTGCAAACATGGGAATAATGAAATAGAATAATCCCCATACTACAAATGCAAGAAAAACAAGAATAAATATTGGATATGAAAGAGCAGACCACACTTTTCGTCGCGTATCTTCAATCTTCTCCAAATATGTAGCAAGCTCATCAAGAACTGTATGAAGCGTTCCAGAAACCTCACCGGCTTTTACTAATGCAATATATAGCGAGTTAAATACACCGGGATGCAGTTCCATTGATTCTGACAAGCTATATCCTTTTTTAATGTCATTCGATAGCCTGAGTAGAACCTTTTGAAATCTTTTATTCTTTTCTTCCCTCGCCAGGTTTGTTAATGATTTCTCAATAGTTAAACCTGCAGAGAACATAGTAGCCAACTGGCGTGTAAAGAACACGAGAATTTTTAAACTTACACCAGTCCGAATTTTATAGAAGGTTAGCATTATTTTATCGAACATGGATAATTTTCCGCTGAAAGCACCTTCTTTACCGGGCTTCACCGAAATGATAATACTTCCTTCTCTCGTTAATTTATCAACAGCTTCATCCATAGAGGTAGCTTTTAATGTACCCTCTACACGAAGCCCTTTTATGTCTTTTATTATATATTGAAAAACTGCCATATTATTTCCTTATTAATTATCGATTTTATTCATCCAAAACGGTTAATTTAACAACCTCACTAATGGTTGTTAATCCTAGTTTCATTTTATCAATTCCACTTGCATGTAGAGAGTGCATCCCATTTCTAATAGCTGCTTCACGGATAACATCCTGGTTTTCTCCAGCAAAAATAAGCTTTCTGACTTCAGCATTAACTTCAATCAACTCAAAAATACCGGTTCTACCGGAAAATCCTGTATTATCACAATGAACACATCCCTTACCCTTCTTAAAGTTGATCTCTTTTGCTTCTTCTTTTGAGATACCGGCTGCAATAAGTTCTGAATCCTTTGGAGTATAGTCTTCGATGCAATTTTTACAGATCTTACGAACCAGACGTTGAGCCATAACAAGATTCAAAGAAGATGCAACCAAATATGCAGGAATACCAATATCAACAAGACGCGTAATAGTTGATGGAGCATCATTAGCATGAAGCGTAGTAAATACAAGGTGACCAGTAAGTGAGAATTTGATAGCAATATCAGCAGTTTCTTCGTCACGGATCTCACCAATTAGTACGATATCCGGGTCTTGACGAAGCACCGAGCGAAGTGCTTTCCCAAACGTAAGTCCAATCTTCTCTTTCGCTTCGATCTGCGTAATTCCATCCAGTCTGTATTCTACCGGGTCTTCAACTGTTACAATGTTGTTCTCGATATTTTTTATCTCTTTTAAAGCAGCATGAAGTGTTGTTGATTTACCACTACCTGTAGGACCGGAAACGATCATAATTCCATAAGGACGTTTAATCCATTTATGGAATATCTCCATATCACTTTTCGAAAAGCCAAGAGTAGTAAGGTTAAAACCGAATTCCCCTTTGTCCAGTAGACGCATCACTATCTTTTCTCCAGTAACCGTAGGTGTAATGGAGACACGAACATCCACACTTTTCACGGATGTTTTAAGTGAAATATGACCATCCTGTGGTAATCTTCGTTCTGCAATATTCAATTTTGACATTACTTTTACAAGTGAAACCATCCCGGTATGAAGCCCGATTGGTGGCGACATAACTTCACGCAGCGCACCATCTATCCTAAATCTCACACGTGTATTATTTGTAAGAGGCTCTATATGAATATCAGTTGCATTTGATTTGATAGCTTCAGTAATAATTAGATTAATAAGCTTCACAACAGGTGCATCGGCATCAGTTTTGCTATCAATTGTGATCTCATTTTCATCTTCATCAACAGCTACAAATTCAAAACTGCCCACTGCGTCTTCCATTTGAGAAGATGTACGAATACCCTTGTAATATTTTTCAAGAGTATCCGCAAGAGTAGAGTCACCAATAAGCATTGGAAGTATATTCAATCCCAAAAGTTTTTGCAGACTATCCTGAATAACAATATTGTCAGGATCCGTCATTGCAACAACCATTGTATTTTCTTGTTTACGCAGAGCAATAACTCTATTTTCTACTGCAAAAGGTTCAGGGATAAGCTTTACAACTTCAGGGTCCAATTCAAGAAGTTCATTTTCTTTGATTATTTCATATTCAAGCTGAAGATGTAATGCATTAAGAAGATCTTTCTCAGAAATAATACCGAGTTTTAATAATGCCCCTCCAATCTTAAGTCCGAAACTTTTCTGTTTTTGCGCTGCTTCACTAATTTGCTCTTCATTAGCAGCACCAAGATGAACTAACACTTCACCTAGCCTGGCAAATTGAGGATTAAAACTCATTTATTCTTCTCCCTTATCTTTTAATCAATGTATCTTCTCAGGATAATCGTAATCTGATTACTTGTTTGAGTTCCAAGGATCTGAGCAGTGATCGAACCGGTAGTTGTTCCTGGAGGAGCAGTTCCTGGTGGAGGACATTCTTGATAATAGAATTCTACTTCCTTGTTTAATCTACCATGCTCACCATCTATAACATTCGTCAAACCTGTATAAGGATCTCCGGTATCTGGTGGATATGGCTCTAATGGCTCACCCAGTGTTGTAGAGAACACAACGATCTGGTTATCTATCGGATTATTCTGACCATCCATCACAGTAATCCTGATCTCAGTTGACTGATAATAAGGAGAGGGATTTGGAATTTCCCACCAATCAATGTGTTGTGGAACTGCTACAATATCTATTACAGGAAATTGGAGTGGAAGTATAAGCTCACCTTCAAAAATATCACCAAGACCAGTTTCAATTCTTACACTAACAACATCATTTGTATGTGAACCATCATAAGTTAAATATGAGTATGCGACACCAGCTAAAGAATCTCCCTGAGCATTTTGATTATTTACATAAGCTGCAGCAACAACAGATGCCCATTCCGGTTCATCCGGAAGTGAAAAATATACAGCAGTACCTGCGGCAACGGGGTTACCCTCAATATCATTAAGAAGGGTTGAAATCTGCACTTTCCACATACCACTTCCCATATCTATTCCAGAACTATGACCGGCAATAGCAAATTCTACTGTGTGAGTTATACCACTTGCAACAACGATATTAGATTTAGTTGAACTAATTATTCCACCCGCAAGAGTATATGTGAAAACTTTACATGTAACAATACCGGAATGTTCACCACTATTAATGTTCACAGAAGCTTTTCCTGCAATTGATGTTGTACTGTCAATTAAACCAACATTATTGATGTTTGTTCCTTCCGGGGCATATAGCAATTCAAACCAAACCGTTTTTGCCTGGTTGATCAATTGACCGGAACTATCATAAAGACTTGCAACAAGTTCAAAAGTCTCTGTACCACCTGTTCCCTGAACACTTATCTGAATTTGTTCGGAAATATCAAACCCAATTGAACTTACATCTTGAGGTGGAAGCCCATCAATGTAAATTTCAATTGTTTCAGAAACATTCCCAACAATAGCTTCAATAGTGGCATAGCCAAATGCATTCCCATCATGAAACTGAACGGTAGCAATACCGCTACTGTCTGTAATAGCTTCTGCCGGGGTTAAATAACCCATATCAGTTCTAAATTGAACTGCTTGTCCAAAAACAGCGAAATTATCACTATCTTTTATCATAACTTTAATCGTTGCAAAAGTAGTCTCATCACCATCTGAAAAAATAACATTTTCATCTGTTGTCATACTAGCAATGATGTAGTTTAATGGATCTACTATTCTATTATCACAAGCTGTAAGCAAAAGACCAACAACAATAATAGTAATAGAAAATAATAAGATCAATTTTGAATATTTCATTATTCCTCCAATTCCTGATCATCATCAGAAACTTTCTCTATGATCAATCTTTTTTCAAGTTTTTCATCAATCTCTATTTCTAAATTAATATTATCAAAAGCAACTACATGAGGCGTGATCTCAATAATAAGGTCTGTTTTTTCTAGAAGTGTTACTTTATGCTGGAACAATTTTCCAAGTAACGGAATAGCACTGAGAAGAGGGACCTTATTCACAGTAGTTGACATAGTTGTACTTAAAAGACCTCCAACTAAAATTCTCTGACCATCCGGTACTGTTACTGTAGAAGTTATTTTTCTAACTTTAGTTCTAGGAATATATCCACCAACTAATTCCATAACGGAGCTAACTTCAGGTTCGATCTTAGTTGTAATCTGACCTTCAGAATTAACAGTAGGTTTAACTTTGAGTTTGATACCAACTTCTTCGCGTTCAACCTGAATTTGTTTTTCATTATCCTCAGCAATATAAGGAACTATTTCACCTATATGGATTTCTGCTTCTTCTCCATTTAATGCTGTAATTCTTGTGTCTGTAAGAAGTTTTGCTGCATTATTTTGCAATAACCAGTCAATAGTAACATCAAACGCTGTGAGCTGACGACTGAAATGGCCAATATCGGAAAGATCTTCCAATCTTTGAAAGTATTGATCTTCAGGGATCTGACCATAAGGTGAAAGATCTCCATATGATAAATTACCTGTGTCATCTGTAAAGTTATATGGCAATCCTATTCCGTTGTCACTTTTTACATTTTCTGCAAGAATAGTAGTGAGACTGTTTAGTTTTGACCAATCGATACCATATTTTTCTGCTTCGGAAACAGAAATTTCAATAAGACGAGCTCTAATTTCAATTTGTTTTTGAGGAACATCTATCTCTTCTATTCTGTTACTTATCTCAGCAAAGGTCTCAGGATTTGCACGAATAAGAATTGCGTTCTGCCCTTCAATTGCAATTGATTCACCCGGCATAATCTTAAGAGCATTCACGATTTTACTTACATCAACATAATTAAGATGCAATACATAAGTTCTTTCACCGATCTCTTCTTCGATCCTGCCTCTCTCACCTACAATAAATGTTTTTTCACCAACCAGGCGGTAAGATAATCCAATAGACTTAACAACAAGTGCTAAAGCTTGCTCGATTGGAACGTCTTCAATGTGGATAGTGATTTTCTGCTCTTCTGATTTTTCATCTTTAGTTTCCGTATCCATCGCCAATACGATATTACAGCCACTTAATCTTGCCATTGTTGAAATGATAGTTGATACTGAGGCATCTTCTGCGTCTAATGTGATCTTCTTATTTAAAAGATCAGATACTTCTGCTGCAAAGACATTCACAGATAACAATATCATTACAGTTAACGACCATAGTAGTAATCTAGTTCTATTATTTTTCATACACTCTCCTTTATATTACCAATTATATTTTTTTTCTTGTGAAACTTCATTACTGTTATCAATTGCTTCTGGTTTATCAGGAAGCTTCTGAAGGGTAAGAATATTGTTTCTCCCTTTATATGAATAAACGATTTCGCCCTTAAGTATATCAGTTATTTTTCCATAAAAGAAATTGTCACCGATAGAATAGAGTTTAGTTTTTCCTTTATGTGAGATTGCAGCCAATTTTTTGCCAATTTCTGGTACAATCGTTGATTCCAGGCGAACCATTCTCTCGACTTCTTGTCGCCATTGCTTCTCTAGATCTTTAATAGTTTTTACGATCAGATTTTGTTCCAATGGATCTTTAGTTACTGTGAAAACAAATTCTTTTCTATCCTGAATTGATTGCTCGATATCCTCGATCTGGTTGAATAGATTTTCGCTTAATGCTAATTTCTTGTATTTGGATTCTACAGGAACAACCTTGATATTATTATAAAGACTGTTGCATTTAACACCTAGCACAATAAGGATAATGACAATCAAAGCAATTACAAGATCTTTTAAATATTTTTCTTCCATATTATGCCTCCTTGATGATCATAAAGACAGAAAGTTCAAATGTTACTTTATATCTTGTATCGATAATTTCATCGAAAGTTTTAGTTTTATCTTCTTTCATCGGTCTCACATCAAGAGTATTAAGTTTAATTATATGATCAAAAGATTCCAGTTCGGAAAGGAATTGCCCCATTTGTATAAATGTACATACAACTGAAAGAGTATATTCCTGTTCTACCAGATATGATTTATCGGAAGATACAACTTTAGGAGAAAGTGAGTCAATGGAGATCTTATATTTATCAGCCAGATCAGCCAATTGTCTTACAAAGGCATTAACATCTTCAATCGCAAATTCTTTCTCGTTTGTCATACTCAGCATAATAACTTTAGATACTTCTTGTAGTTGATCATTAATTACTTTTGCACTGTTCAATTTTTCTTGTTCTACTTTTATTGCTTCATCGTAACTATCGATCTTTTTAATCTTTGTTTTAATACTGTTTGTACTGAAATAAAAGAAACAGAGAGTACTTAAGATCATTACAAACAAAAGAAGTAGATATCTTTGTTTTATCATTTTCTACCTCCTTTTCTTGTATAACTTTTAGAAATACAATCAATTTGGAATCGGAGAATCTCAACATCCTTCTCTTTATCTTTACTAGATTTCACAAATTGAATTTCTGGGAAGTCACCACTGATCTGCTCATCATTATTTAATTCAGTAATAAAATCATCTATCAACTTAAATTCATTCTGCTTTCTATCAAGTCTGGTTATTCCATAAAGACTGAGTTTATTATTTTTGAAAGAGAAATGAGTGATAGCGATTTTATCAGTAGTTTTTTCTGACAAGGCAACCAGTTTCTTTGTCCAAAAGATCCTTTCGGAACTAATATTAGCAAGTCTTATAAGATCCTTTGATGAAAGAAATTCTCCACTTACTTTATAAGTTTTGATCTCATCCCTGATGCTATTAAGAAGTTTACTTCTATGTTTAATTTTAGCACTTAAATTACTGCTCAGTAATATCGCAATTAAGGTTGCAATAAAGAAAATTGTAGCATAGCTGATAGCAGAAATTTTGAATGTCCTCTTCTCTGATTCGGCTTTTTGTTTTAACTCACCAAATTTATTTAGATTAATTTTAAAGTAAAATGTCTTCATAGTCACTCCCCTATTCCGGTCTCAATGCCAGACCCAGAGCAACTGCAAATTGTGGATCATTAGTTGTACCCGGTCTATTTGAATCTTCGAGGTTCCTGAAGGGATTAAATACTTCTGTTGGAACTTGAAGTTGTTCAGTGATATATTCCGGAAGCCCTTTCAAATTAGCACTTCCCCCCACAAGCAATATTTTTCTAAAATCACTGTTCCCTGCCTCTTTCACATAGAATCGGAGAGATCTTTTCACCTCTTGTGTAATAAGTTCAACCGTATTCTTTTCTGTTATGTCTAAAGCAAGAATAGAAGTTTTATCTTTTTTTACTTCTTCCTCTTTTAAACCATGCTCCAGTTTATACGTTTCAGCTTCTTCATAAGAGATCTTCTGCATTTTCATAATATCCTTGGTAAGATTAAATCCACCGTAAGCAATATCACGTGCAAAAAACTTAGAGGTTGAGCTGTATATAACCATATTGGTTTTGAATGCACCAATATTAAGAATAACATATACACCATCTTCATTTTCACTATTAAGAATAAAACTATTAGCAACAGCTAATGATTCCAGATCAACTATACCAGGAGTTAGATCGGCACTTGTTAAAATATTGGAATGTTCTTTTAATAATGCTTTTGTGGATGAAGCAAGTAAAATATTCATATTATTGGTTTTCTCTTCTACACTTAGAACTTGGTAATCCAAGTTCATTTCAGCACCACTTATTGGTAAATGCTTCTTAGCCTCAAAGAATAAGGCAGATTCCAGTTCTTCATCTGGCAAAAATATTGTTTTTATCTGCTTTATACTTGTATTATCTCCACCTATCGAAGAAACAAGATGCCTGATTTTTTTTGGCTTTAGTTTCATCGTTTTTACAAGTTGAGATAATATGGGGCCATAGCGATCTGGAGATAGATCTGAGAATACAGGTTCTATCCCCTCCGGAATTGTTGAAAGGCTTTCACAATTTAGTAACTTATATCCTTGATGTGTTTTCTTTAGATGTACCATCTTGATACTGTGATTACCTATGTCCAATCCGATTGATTCTTTGAAATTAACTGTTTTCGTCTTAGCCATGTAACCTCACATTTTTAATTATTTTTTTACTTATATTTATATTAATGGGTAGTCTCTATAAAATCTGCCGGAGGAGCTTTATAGAACCACGATCTCTTTTCAAATGCCGTAAGTGTTGTTTCTCCCCAACCTTCATAAATCTGTGGATAATCCGGTGGTTGTACAAATATAAAACGGTTATCATAATGATAATCTTTATTATATCCTGTTGATGGATGCATTCCATCATAATGATATATATCCATTTCCCATTTATTATCTCCGGGGTGATTATATGGATCTGATCCAGAACGATGAATAAATCCTCGTCTTGTTTGAGCAATAGCACCAAAGATGGTAAGATCACCTCTTTCAAAAACAAGATCTGCAGCACTCTCCGGCCAGACAGGATTATACCATGGGTAATCTGTTCCATAGGGATAAACGTAATTATTAGAATTATTATTCGGGTATGAATTTAAGTAAGCAGGGCTTTCATAAGGGAATCCGCAAGTACCAAAAACTATTGGATTTCCACCATGCATATTAAAACCCTCTATTCCCGGTGCCACCATATCATTTGGTGGGAAAATAAATTTATGTAGATCCACATAAGTATATACAGTATCTGTATCAGGATCTAACAAAGCTTGAAATGTTATACCGGGTCCAGGATTAGGTCCATCGGAAGCAACTACACTTCCATCACCATCTAAAATCTCATAGAAATGTTCATCTTCATTTGTACCGGCTGTGTAAGCAGTTTGTATTATATCTCCATTATTAACGTTGAATGTGTAAGTACTCAAACCACCGGAACAGGTAATTTGATTTAATATAACTGTTCCATTAATTAGAACATCTATAACTGCTCCATCCCAACCATCTCCACCGGTATCGATCAGGTTTATGGTAAATTGTTCATAAATATATGGACTTAGTGCCGTGAATTGCGGCGTTGAGCCATGCGGATGATGATATTGGAAAGTGAAGATTCCGTCATAATGACAGTACATATTCCCATATATGCTCTCATCACCTGCCCCGATAGCTGCATAAGCACCATAAAGCATTACATCATCACAATTATCATCACGTAATGCCATCTCATCAAAAGGATCTTTGTGTTTATATCTGATCAAGATCTTCTTCTCAGAGACAAGTCCGAAATAATCCGTTAGATTTGTATTGTCGGGATCATCTGGTGGATCACCAGGATCAGTATTGCCATAAATAATATCGCCAACTATGAATACAGTATCGGCACTTGCCCAGGTCTGCGCTCCAGAAACTTCACCTTCGATCCAAAGCTCGGCTTCATTTACCCATACAGAATGATTTGCAACCGGAAATACTGCTCCATCCGTCCAAATAGTATCGTAATGAGTAATATGATTCGTATAAATATGATTTGAATCTTCATACCAGTTACCACCACTATTCACAACTGCATTTGCAAGATCAGCATTATGCGGGAACCAGCTATACACACCAAATGTATCAATTCCTGTACTTACAATCTCACCATACATGCAGTCATAACTGCCATCGTGAAGTTTTACATAGACAATATCCGTATCTTCCGTACCAAGTCTCAACCCATTCTGACGGATAAGCTCGGCAGTAGGATTAAAAATAATTGATGGAGCTTCTTCTAAATAACCACCTAAAAATATTTGGTCCATCGGTGCATTATCAACCAGATATCCACCTGAATTAAAATGCATAAGTCTCTTGGCAGTTGTAACCATACTATGAAAAGTGGGCCAACCGTTATTAGTTCCACCACCAGCTTGCTGAACCCATATATCATCATTAGAATGTACCGGTCCATGCATAACATCCGGACCCCAGAATTTTACTAATGCTGCTGCTGCTCCGCCATCAGCATTTTCCGAAGCTTCTGTGTTAGTAAAATATTGATATTCAGCAAGACTTCTATTTCTTATAAGACGCTCAGAATATCTTTTAACCGGAGATTTGTAAGATCGAGCTACCCAACGATCCCTCCTGGCAGTTATTAAAGATTGAACAGCATAAGCCTGTTGTGTTGCAATCCCCATAAAGCTGCTAATAACTATATGTTGTCCACGGCTGGAAATAAAGTATGTTGTTTTGCGATCCGGTTCTAGTATTTCAATGATACGACCCGGTAACTCTCTCTCATCGTCATGTTCTATTGCTAGATGCAATCTTGTAGCTTCGCTGCGCAGCAGCAATTCTTCCTGGATCATATCGTGAGAATATTGTGTTTGTAATTGATTGTGTCCGGTAATAACCATTAATGAAGCTGAGGAAGCAACTGCAACTAGACTTAACATAACTGCAATTACCATTATGAGGACACTACCAACATTATTACTTAATAATTTCTTAAATAGTTTCTTCATAATATCTCCCTATTCTTCTTCTTCTTCTATTTCAAAACTCGCATGTGAATTACCCAGGAAGATAGAAGTTTCATAAGTAATAGTCCTGGTGTTTCTTCTTATATCATCTTCGTTGGATTGGCTTCTCAATTTTTCACGAAATCTAACCTGTCCAACCAGTTTAATATCAAGCAACAAAGGATTACCCTGCGCATCAGTTTCGGTTACAGTCCATATTTGCAATGGATTTTTTATTTTAAATTGGGGTTCTCTGCCGATATATTTAATTGGTGTAGTTGGAAATACCATTTTGTTCTGATATCTGTTTATACCATAATACCCTTTTGTTTCTAATTGCATATTATCATTTACAGAAAACCTAACTTTATAATTTTCTTCCTCAGTTTCATTAAGTGTTAATGGATATACCCAAATATAATTTCTAGATTCACCAACTCTTACTTTTTTGGCAGTAGCAATACCAATAAGACCCTCATCATCTGTCACACCTTGGCACATATATCCGTGTCTCATTACTTCAATCGCATCAAAAAGATCCTGCTGCAATTGAGAATATAGCTTCACTTCCTGGAAATTGGTTACAAAATGAACTGTACCGATACCAAATATCACAAACACCAATGCTACAAGCGGAAGACCTGCAATAATCTCAATAAGTGAATAGCCTCTATTATTTTTTAATAATTTCATCACTATTCCCCCACATCAACTCTGTAGAAATAATCTTCCCGCAAGACAAGAGTTCTTTCTTTATTTAAAACGTTGTTAAGAAAATACTCAGGTCCATCGCGCCAGGTTATTTTCACGCTGATTACGTCGTAATCGACATATTGAGAAACAACCATGTCTGTATACGTAACTCTAGAGGGAGGATGGATAAGTCCATAAACAGGCTTATCATTTTCATCATCTATAAGAAAATCTCCTGAAACAAATCCATTGATATCCGTAATGATTTCATTATTTCGATTAACGAATTTAAGCCGTTCTAGTTTCTGATGTGCTTTTAAGAGAACAACTCTATAATGGTAATTTCCCACTGCATTATGCCAGGCATAATACGAACTTAAAAATAAACCACTAAGAGCAATAGTTACGATTATTAAACCCGCAAGAGCTTGAATAATACCAAAACCATCATTAGATCTTAATGTTTTTTTAATCATTTTAAAAAGCCGTCCCCGTAGCAAACATTTTTGGATTATCTGCCACTTCTTCGGCTACTTTTCTATCGAGATAACCATTCATTACATGATTATATAATGATTGATCTTTAGATTGCATACCCTCTTTATTTCCAGATTGGATTACAGAAGGTATTTGATATGTCTTTTCTTCACGAATAAGGTTTTTAACAGCATTATTCGCTATCATTATTTCAAGAGCAGGTATTCTATCGCTTTCATCTTTCATTGGAAGCAGAGTTTGTGCTATAACTGCTTGAAGTGATTCTGAAAGCATGGAACGAACTTGAGCCTGCTGCTCTCTTGGGAACATATCAATTATCCTGTCGATAGACTTAGTAGCACTGCTTGTATGCAGTGTAGCAAGTACGAGGTGACCTGTTTCAGCAGCCGTTAAAGCCAGAGATACTGTTTCAAGGTCACGCATCTCTCCCACAAGTATTACATCAGGGTCTTCACGTAAAGCAGAACGTAATGCTACCTTGAATGACCAGGTATCGTGCCCCACTTCCCGCTGGTTGACGAGAGAATTCTTGCTTCTATGCATAAATTCGATCGGGTCTTCAATTGTGATAATATGACAATGTTTATGATCGTTTATGTAATCGACCATAGTAGAAAGTGTTGTAGATTTGCCACTACCAGTAGGTCCTGTAACAAGTATTAAACCACGTTGTCTCATAGAAAGTCTTGCCAGTATTTCCGGAAGATGCAGATCATCAAAATCTTTTATGGCATTAGGAATAACACGAAAGGCAACACCTAATCCATTAACCTGATGAAAAGCATTAACACGAAAGCGTGTATCATCATCCAGCTTTGTAGAAAAGTCGATTTCCAATTTTTCTTTAAAAATTGTTATCTGTGAATTATTCATGGTACTAAAAATTAAATCTTCAACTTCCTTAACACTCAACACTGGTAAATTGAGTTTTTTCATCTTACCCAAAACTCTGATCATGGGTACAGATCCAGCACTAATGTGCAGATCAGATGCTCCAGCATCTGAAGTAAATTGTAATAGTTCCCTAACAGTCAAAAGATACCCCCAATTAATTAATCGAGAAGTTCTTCTTCTTCAGTGTCCTCATCATCAATACCATAACCATGATATTCAGCATCTTCTACATCATACCATACTTGTTTTCCTTCACCTTCAGGAAATTCTGATGTTGAGGTAGCCATATATTTCTTTGGTGGATTACCTACAACTTCAAATTCCCAGTTCTTCTCAGTTCTGTTACCAAGATTAGTGTCTTTTAAAGCAGCCTCAACATCATAATCTGTTGTAGAACCATAAGTTTGATAATGAACTCTGTAAGTTTGTCGCAAGGCAGCGATAGCAGATTGTGCTTCTGTTGATCTTGCTTGGCGCACATAACTCATGTAAATTGGAACTGCAATTGCTGCCAGGATGGCAATAATCACAACAACAACTAACAATTCAATAAGACTAAATCCTTTTTGATTTTGCAATTTGTTTAACATTATACGTCCTCCTAAATTATTTTCATCTTCTATTATGCAAATTCTGTTCCGAGAAATTTGTTTCTTCCTTTTTTTTGCAAGTTTTATTTTATATATTTAATATTATAAACTATATTTATATCTATTATATGTAAAATATTCGAATATTTCATAAATTGAATTAACTAGTCATTTGGTAAATAAATTTGGTAAATAAAAATAAAGTTTATCCATTAACAACAGGATAAACTTATTTTATGTAATTTTTTCAGTGTCTATTTTAATAACAGCATTCGTTTGGTTCCAATTGTTTTACCATCAACGTTCAATCGATAGAAATAAACTCCGGAAGAAACCAGTTTACTATCTTGATCGGTTCCATTCCAAACAACAGAGTGCTGACCAGATGAGAGTTGAGCAGTGACAAGCTGTTTCACTTTCTGACCCTTAATATTATAGATTACTAATTCGGTGAATTCAGTGTTTTCTGTGTTTAATGCAAACGAGATTATTGTTATGGGATTGAACGGATTGGGATAATTGGCAATAAGTTGAGTTACTAAATGTGGTAGGTTATCGGCAGAAGCAGAAGTTTTAATTATAAGTGTTGAGAATGCAGGCAATGATTCTATCCCATTGGTATAAATAGACCTTACAGCAAATTGATATGTGTCATTGGGAAGATTTATCCAATCGAGATCTACATAAGCTGTATCTTCAACTCCTTCTGCAATAAGCTCCCAACTATTAGGAGAACCATGCTGATAGTCATAAAATCTGTAAACATTATAAGATTCAAATGATCTGTTTTCTGATATATTGTTTCTATATTTTACCTCAGGAAAATCAATATTCTCCGCAAGCGTATTTCCAAAATTAATTCCATAGGCGCGGATCAAAAAATTACGTTCATAATTGGGACCAAATGTAAGAACATCAGTCCAAGCACCAGGTGATGTCCAATCTTCTTTACAAAATTGAGTTCCGGATTGAAATTCCCAGGGCTCTCCAACTCCATCATCCATTCCTACAGAGGTATATTCATTAGGTGTAGAAACACCCACAAAAAAGCCTTCATAAGTTTCTACCGGAATGGTAATGTAATGGCTATTCCATTCATCATCAATATTATCTAAAAAACCTGATTCATATAAAACTACATCAGCATTTGGTAGATTATCTTCATTCAATCCAAAAAGATATAGTTTAACCTGATTGTGAGAACCATATTCCGAACTGAGATACCATTGAATTTCCTGCACTACGGAAATATTTGGATGAACAGCTCCAAAGACAGCATTTGGAGGAGTTGAATTATAGCCTAATAAGTAATCATATTCACCATCATCATAACGAAATTCACCACCACCCTGCCCGGGAGAACTCCATGAAAGAGCCACTTCAGTTCCATCCGGATTCTGTATAGCTAGAACATTTCCAGGCGGATATGCGATCTCACTTAAAATTATTGTTCCCAGATCCAAAGGTAAACCACCAACAGATATTTCATCAATATAATTATCATAGCCATCATAAGTGATTACAATATCATAAGTTATATTTGTGTAAACATCTTCGATAATAAAATCACCATTGGCATTTGTAGTTGTTTGATAATTTTCAAATCCGGTAATTTCTACTAAGGCATTCTCCAGCCCTACTTCAGGAAGATCACTTCCAACAACATGACCGAAAACCGGTACTGTTCCAAGTGGGATAAGATTAAAATCTACTTGAGTTATCTCATCTTCAAAAACTTCATCACTAATGGTTTGAGGAGAGTAACCTGTCATATATGCTGTAAAGTTATAAACTCCAATAATTACATTCCCATAATGATAATATCCCTGATTATCAGTATAAGTAACGGTTTGGGTCTCCTCAATGGTTACCTGAGCTCCTTCTAAAGGGTTATTATTCTCATCAAAAACATACCCCTCTACTTCTCCCATAGAACCAAGGAAAAATGTGAATGTAGTGTTTGCAAAGAATTCGCCAGAGTAGCTTACATCCGGAGGATTTGCCGGATCAAGCACTATTGTATTATCACGTTCATATCTGGTTCTATCGATATGTTCTAAAGTTTCATCATGAAAGAAATAATCCATTGAACTATAATATTGATCATCCATTGGACGGTGAGCCATTACAACCAAATTTCCACCATTGTAAAAATAAGGAGTCGTAAGTTCAATGGTTATAGCATTTGTACCTGAAGGATAAGAAACAGTGCCATTGAAAACTTCTGTCAACGATGTTGACGGTATCCATCCATCTGTTAGATTCGTTTGTGTAGTTTCTCCCAGCCAAATTGCCGTTGGTTTATTGATTAGATTACTGGTAAAGTTATTGTAATATGTAAGTGCTGTTATCATTCCTTCTGCACCTGCTAATTCATCTGCAAAATATATTATTTCAGTAAGACTATTCTTATACTCAAAACAAAGTGGTGTTCTTACATTCACATCAGTACCATTTCCAACCGTTATCTCTAAAATTCCCGGTGGAAAAACCTCTACATCCAGAGTATTAGTTTCATCGTTATTACTATTCTCATCTCCTGCCAAAATTACTTTTCCATAGATTCCAACCGTGCCAGTAGGTTCATTTGCAGGAACATTCCAAACTAGACTATGCACAACAGTTTCATCAGGAGCGATTGCTTGGTTGATATCAATCGAACTTAATTCTTCATTATTATTCTTATATAATTTAACCGTATAGGTATTTTGGGTATTGTTCCCAACATTTTTTACTGTTATATCATAGTTTTCAGTATTACCAGCATTAATTACCGTGTTACCTGTTATATTCATTCCTGCCAGGTCGTTATCGTAAGTAATGGTTGGAGGGAAAATAATATTATCTATCCACCCGGTATCTAATCCATTAGAAACACTATAGTCCTTGTCATATTCCCATTTAAAAGTATGCGAACCGGATGATACATTTGTAGTAACTTGAGTCCAACCGACAGTACCTGATATTTCTTGAATCTGAGTTCCATCAAGATAAAATGTAAGATAATCGTAATTGGATTCACTATCAACTTTCCAATAAAAGCTAATCGTTCCATTATTAGTTATATCTCTCGTAACTTCTAATGTGGTTACTTGATTATCGTTGATATCTCCACCTTGAGCACAGTAACTTCCTTGATAAGGATTACTATTGGTGACAAACCAGTTCGCATTTCCGCTTAATTGCCATTCATAAGTAGAAAAGTTTCCAGATTCAAATCCTTCAAAATCTTGAGCTAAAATCAATGTTGATATTGATATCAATAAAATTAATAAAAATAATTTTTCTTTTTGCATTATTACTCCCACAACTAAATTCTATTTAACCTTTTTTTATTATGCAACTATTATTCCAGCTAAATAGCAAAAATAATATTACTGTCAGCACGGCTTAAAATAATCTTAATAATGTCAAGTTCATAGTAACAAAGAAACAAAAATTATTTGACAGATAGCCACATAATTACATCCGTAAAATTGGAGTGAGTTAATGAAGAAATTATTTTTCTTTATCATATTCATATTGGTATGGATAAATGCAGCTTCGATAATAGTTGAAACTGCATCATTCACAGATTTTCTGTATGGAAATTCAGAGGAATGTGAGTATGATAATTGGATATCTCATGTTGTAGAAGGGATTGCAGATGAAGGTTATAATTTATACTCACCCTGGGATGTACAATCAGAAGGATTTGGCACATTTATATTACCGGATGAAAGTATGTTGGAACAATGGCAATATGTCATCGATGCCTTTCTAGCAGGAAATTATTTTGCAACACAAAATATTCTTGATCTTTATGATTTTCCTTATCATGTTGTGAAGTTTAATGATACTGATACAGGAAATACCTATTATCTCTTACGTGAAGTTTTGAATTTTGAGTATTATGATAGAAATGGAACTATTAATACTTATGATGATGAATTCGGTTCTTTTGATTTTGGTTGGGGACTTTTCATTCATAATCCGCAATCAACAAATCCGGTAATATTAACTGTTCCACACCCAAATGATGATTTCATCTCATCTGTAATCGGGTATAAATGTTTTAAAGACTGGAACGCTAAATTCTTGCTTATCTCAGGTGCAGGCAGAGAAGTATTGTGGACGAATCAAGGGAATTATTCCAATTCTAAATCTTTGTGTGATCCTTCCAGGAATGACGATGTAGTTTTTAATGTAGTGTATAAATCATTTTGTAATAACATCAGAGAAATTTTTGACAGAAGAGAATTCTCCGCTCAAATACACAGTTATGATTGGAACAGACATGATGATCACCCAGATAATCAGATCTCAGCAATGCACACTTGTCCCAACCTTCCTATTAGAGATCTGTCTGATCTGCATCTTGATATGATAAATGCATCGGATCATGTTGTAATTCCGCAGAATACAATAGGTCCCAATACAGAGGTTTTACTGAACGATTATTATTCGGTATATTATTCCATTTATGATTTTCTATTCTATAATTGGGAAGGAAATCCGTATCCGGTAAATGATAATGTAGATCTTCCTGGATATAGCGGAAATAAACAAAAACTTTATACTTATTCATATTGGAACAGCTATGATGTTTTTGATCCTTTCTTCCATTTGGAAATGGACGAACTACCGGGCTGTTACGAAGAATCGGAAGAAAATTATCACTGGTTCTACGGATTTGACCTGGAAACCAATATGTTCCAAATGGATATGCTTTTTGATAAAACATTATCTTATTATTCGTACTGGGTAGATGCAATGACAGAAATTTTGCCTGCTACTTTGGAACTTGATGATGGCATTACGCCATTAATTCCTCAGAATTTTGCAGCGATTGAGATCGATCATGATTCAATTGACCTTATTTGGGACACTATCTCTTCCTACGATTTCCATACATACGAAATTTTCTTTGCAAATGAACCTATAAACCCTAACAATTATACAATAATTGATCGAAATGATGTTTTAACTTTTGCCAGTCCATTGAAAAATTCTCATCGAATTAACTATCTAGATCTAAATAGTAATTACTTTTTTCAAATACGTGCTGTAGATAAAAATGGAAATTATTCTCCCCTCTCTGTAGAATTGGAGGTATTCACTTCACCTGCACAAATTACTGATCTAGTTGCAATTGGACTTGATTCTATAGCCAATATTAAATGGACAGCAGTACAACAAAGTGGAAATATGGGATTTAATATCTACAGAAAACTACCAGAAGAAGAATTTATCCAGATCGATAGCTGGACTACTAATCCGGAATTAGCAGGAACTCAAAATCCTTATGAAGAATATTCCTATTTTGATGCAGATGTAGAAAATGGTTTGATTTACACCTATCAAATATCTTCGGTAAATGAAGATGGGGAAGAATTTCTTTATTATCAATTAAGAAGCTGCTCACCGAATGATTACTTCCAAATCTACGTGTTTAATTCCACTTCTACAATTATAGACTCAGTTACATTCTCTAAAAATCAATTCGCTACGGATTACCAAGATGCTGATTATGATCTTGAAAAAATAATTGTTTTACCAGAAGAATATATTTTCTCAGCTTTTTATGAAGAATATTGGATGCCAAATGATATGTATCTTCAACAACAAGTACACGGTGAGTTTTCACCATTTGAAAATTACAAAGTTTGGGATTTGAAAGTAAAAAGCAATCAACTTAATGAACAAATAAAAATATCAGTTAGCCCGGAATTCATGAATGATAATGGCAATCTATTCCTGAAAGACCTGCTGACTGATCAAATTATTGATATGACTATTGAAAACCATAGCTTCTTTGCTGAAGACACAACCTATTACAATTTTGAATTATATTGGGGTGATTTACATCCTTATATTAGTTTTACAAATTTTCAAAACCAGCTTCTACAGGGAGGAGATGAATTATTGATCGAATGGAATTCTAATGTTTACCAATTAATAGATTATTTTGACATCTCTTTGCAGAATGATGAAACCTCTATTATGATTGCCGATTATGTAGATCGACTAGAAGAACAATATATTTGGATTACTCCTGAGAATATTGAGATACACAATGCCCAAATTGTTATTGGCGTTCATTCAATAGATGGAACAATTTATGAGTTTGATTCTACAAATTTATATGGGATTCTACCTTTAGAATATACAATTGATTTCACGGAAGGCTGGCAGTTGATCGCCAACCCCTGGATCAGTGATGAATCATTTCTTACTTCAGAGATATTTGGAGCAAATTCTGAATTGTTGTTCCCCGTTCCATTTAATAATTTTGAAACTTCTGAGGAGTTTGAATTTGGAACTGGATACTGGCTCAATGCAGAGCTAGAAGGATCATTTACATATTCAGATTCGATTCTTAAGGAAATAACATATTTTGCTTTAGAACCAGGTTGGAATCTTATACCAAACTCATATTTATGTTCTTATGAACCACGCGATCTTAAAATTAAAAATTCTGTATACACTTACCATTTTGATTATGCTGTGGAGCAAGAATTAATAGCAAATGCTGCTTATGTATACAGAGATGGAGAATTTATAAAAGCAGATATTATCTATCCTTACGAATCATTCTATCTATTTGTAAATGAAGAAAATTTCGATAACATGGAATGTAGATTCTCCCCATATTATAGCGGATTTCATTATTTACCTGATGTAGATTGGGAGATCAAGATATCTGCAATTCAAACTGATGGAGATGAAATAGTTGTAGGTTGCAGTGATAACGCTACAGATAGTTTTGATAATGTTTACGATTTACCAGAACCTCCTATTAAACCTATAGAAAATGGAATTAAAATGTATCTTCCAAAAGATCCACAACTCGATTCGCTATTTATTTATTCTGAATTGAATCGTGAAATAATGTCGTCTTTGGAAACAGGTATACCAGAGTTTAAACAGTGGAATTTTGTTCTGGAAACTCAAATATTAAATGCAGTAACACTCGAATTCGATTTGTTAGATCTACCGGAAGGTTATCATACCGATATCCAGATTGATGGTAATAGTTGGAATCAACTTACAAGTGGAAATTATATTTATTCAATTATTCCTTCTCAAACTGGGGTAATCTCAGGTTCTGTGACTGTAAACAATAATGTTGCATCTTCGGATGAAATAGTTTCTACTGCATATAACTTCATTAACTTCCCAAATCCCTTCAATCCTTCTACAAATATTCGCTTCAATGTTCCAGTAGAAAGTAAAGTAGAGCTATCAATTTACAATATTAAAGGGCAAAAGGTAAGAACTCTATGCAAAGAAATTCTACCTTTAGGAAATCATGAATATATCTGGGAAGGAAAAAATAATGCTAATAATACCGTAGCTTCTGGTATATATTTTATCAGATTGGATAATGGAGAAAAAACAAAGGTTAGAAAAATACTGTTATTGAAATAAAACTTAAGTACAATTAACTAAGTTTTCAGCAACTATCGTGGTTCATAGAATCTAAAAACCAAAGTTAAACGTTATACCCAATAACACAATGTGCTCATTAAAATCTATTACTTCCACATTATCTACTTCCTTATTGGCATATAGATATTTATAAATTCCATAAAATCCG
>JAOZPK010000009.1:22556-28898 GCA_029932755.1 Candidatus Cloacimonadota bacterium
CACATTATCTACTTCCTTATTGGCATATAGATATTTATAAATTCCATAAAATCCGATCTTCCAGAATGTTCTAACATTGATACCACCTTCGAGATTATACACAATTCCTTTCTCCATTGCGTTAGATCCGTCTTTTGGAACATCCAGGCTTCCTAAACCTCCACCCGCAAAGAAATATACTCTTTCAGTTTTGAATGGTCTTTTCATGTAAAGAAGATTCACTGCAAACAAGCCGGCTATTTCATAGGAATGGGTTGGATCAGCACTATTTGTATAATATTCACCAGAAAATGAAATGGCGATCGGATATTTAGTCAGCTTAATATCGAGAGCAACTTGACCACCACCTAATTTGTCAATATCAGATCTAGCATCCTTAAAACCACCCTGTCCCATTCGGATCGTGAAATTTACTTTCTTTTCAGTAGAAGATGAATTATTATTTGGACTAACTGTTTCCTGCGAGTAGATTTTATAATATGGTGAAAATACAAAACTAAGTAATAAAAATGTTGAGAGAAAATATTTTTTGCTCATTGGTTCTCCATTCTTTAACGATCTCAATGACATCATCGAGCATAGCTTCCTTATCTATATCTACAAAAACGAGTTACGTGATTCTCTATGTCAATAGTTATTTGTATTAATTATTCAGTATGTTTAGGTTAAAGAAGAAAAAACGCTCCGAAAACTCGGAGCGTTAAATATATTGTTTTTAGATTACTTCATCAATATCATCTTTTTAGTTTGTTCAAAACTGCCTGATTTCATTTTATAGAAATAAATGCCTGATGAGACGGTTTGATTATTGTCATCGGCACCATTCCAAGTAATAGATGTCTGATTTCTAAGATTTGAAAATTCTTTCACTTTCTGACCTCTCATATTGTAAATCATCAATTTGGTATCTTCGGTGTTCTCTGTATTTAATTCAAACGATATCGTTGTAGATGGGTTAAACGGATTAGGATAATTTCCAATTAGCTTATTTGTTGTTGAGATCAAATCGTCATCTGCATCTGTCAAACATTCTGCAGTCAATAATATAAGTAATTCTGGAGTATCAGGGTCATTACTAAGAATTGATAATTCACCGTAGAATTGACCGAGCTCATCCTTTTCAAATTCAATTTCAAGAACCTGTTGTTCCGAAGTATTTAAATCGAATTCCGTTAATCCATAATAATTAAAACCTTCTCCTGAGATCACAATATCTGTTACAAAAAGTGTTTCTAGACCAGTATTAGAGATTTCTAATTCAAGTGTATAAGAAACATTCGGTAAGGTTATCCCGAAATCAAGTTCATCTTCCGAAGCAACAATATTTGGTGATGGATCTCCAATAAGGAAACTAAGATATTGTGCCATAACATTTGCTTTAGTATTATTATTAGTACCATCAGCCATTGCTCCAAAGAAAGAGGAAGATGCAATTGTTCGATAAAGCCCGGAATCATAATAAACACTGCGGACAGCGCCATCTTGAGAATGTGCTAACGTATTGCCTAGATCCGTATTCAGTATATCAATACCATAATCAGCATTTGAACCATAAAGATAACTCAGAGAATAACCTGAAAAAATCTCTGTACTATCTGCAATGATACTTTCAATTCCTGTGTATAAATTATTTGGAATGGAGTGATCACCCAATCCGAAATAAGGGTATAACAAAGCATGATCACCTGTACCTATAATGGCACTCTCTATATATACAGCTTTACCTGTTTCTAAAAAATTTATTATTCTTTGTACATCTTCAGAACCGACCGGATCTGGTGGAGTCCATCCTCAACCACCACACCAAATACCAGCAGTAGCAAATATAATATCATATTCTGACAGATCATCTGCCAATAAGGTATCTACTACTGGAAAAATACCGTTTGTAGTTAGTGCTGCTTTTATCCCAGATTCTAAACCGACATATAACCATGGCTCTTCAGGATTAGATATCTCCGATCCACCATCTCTATCCCAAATTAATACATTCTGTGCTGCAAGCAAAGTTATAATGAACATAAACAATAATATTATTCTTAATCTCATAATAACACCTTAATACAAATTTATTTGTTACTATTGCAATAAATGTACCAAAAAAAACACCCGGTTCAATCGGATGGGTTATTCGAAAAACAATTTTTCTTTCTATGCTGCTTGATGATCCATCATAACCTCATTAAATTGAAACTACACTTTCAGAAAAAACTTTTAGGCTAAATTCCCTTATTTCATAAGAAATGAAAAGTTGCCCCTCAAAGAAATAGTCGGGGCTAAATTCCCTTATTTCATAAGAAATGAAAAGTTGCCCCTCAAAGAAATAGTCGGGGCTAAATTCCCTTATTTCATAAGAATCATTTTACGTGTAGAAGTATATTTTGCTGTTTTCATTTTATAGAAATAGATTCCAGAAGAAACTAATTTACCACCATCATCTTTTCCATTCCAGAGTATTGTGTGTTTCCCAACTTCAAGATCATCATTCACAAGAGTTTTAACTTTTTGCCCTTTAATGTTGTAAATATCAAGGGTCACAAAAGAGGATGCTTGTGCTATATCAAAAGAAATGGTGGTGGTTGGATTGAAAGGGTTGGGGAAGTTTGAATACAGTTGATTTGTGATAGGAATTATTGTGTCATTATTACTACCAGTAGTATTGGAATAATGGATATCATCGATATACCAGCCTTCACCGGTGAAAAGACTTGCACTTCCGAAAACAAATCTGATCTGCGCAGTACCAGAATATGCAGAAAGGTCTAGTTCAACCAGCTCCCAATCTATATTTCCTGCAAATACGGGAGTTCCTTCTTCGAATGGAGATGATGGAATATTAATTATTGTGCTTGGATAACCATCTACTGGTTCAACTTGTTCCCATTCTCCACCATTTACAGATATCTCGATCAAACCGCCATCCCATGTATTAGGAGTATTTTCAGGGCCTACATCCATCCAATGATAAAAAGTGACTAATGCACCAGGGAAAACTTCTATTTCCGGCATTACGAGAGCAGCGTGAATATAAGTGGAATAAAACAATTCACCAACACCACCACATTTCATAGAAAAATCTCCATCAATTGTATTATTACGAAAATCTTCTAAATGCCATTCATTAATGTAACCCTCTGATAGTATAACCTGCTCCCAACCTTCATCTCCATATTCAAAGTCATAAGCATAAAATCCAATGGGTAAACGAAACATTGATTGAAATGGAAACTCACTACTGTCAACTATGTATACATCAATCTCAGCAAAATACTCAACTGGACTATTTTCTGCAACCTCAACGATGAAAGGAATTGTTGTGATCTCTATTGAGTCGGGAGCGATAGAAGCAATTATATCAAACCCACTTAAAGTGACATTTGGATCTGATGTGGACAATTGAACTTCTGAATCGTAGGCATATCCGTTCCCAATATTATGAAAACTTAAAAAGATTTCACCTTGCTCTCCCGGGTCAAGTATCTGGTCAGTTCCATTTAATATATTTATAGTAGAATTACTGTATTCTAAAATAGGAGCATTACAGTTAAGTTCAAATCCACTTATCCAAGTATTTCCATCCGAAGTAATTTCAATTTCAAATTCTATAATACTGTTATCTTCGATTAGGGGAAGCAATTCAATAGTAAATGCATCGGTGTAGGTCATGAAAGATGAAGCAGGAATTTGAGCTCCGTTCATTATATCATTAATTATATTAATTTTATCCGATTCTGTTGTAAGTATAGCCGTTACCGTACTACCAGTAGGTTGTACCCCAATGTTCTGCAATGTAAGATCGATCTGGAGAGTATCAAGAGATTGATATGATCCTTCAGCATGAATTCCAAGTTCAACGTAATCCACATCATAGCAAATTACATACATATCTGGAGAAATAATTACTACATCAGCAGAATAGCGATAATGATTCTGTTTTGTAACTGTAATTTTCATAGTATTATTTGGATTCTGCTGAGGGATAGTAATCTCTAATGGTGCTCCTGTCCCCAATGCTGATGCAAGTAACTCACTATTAACCGAAAGACCGATCAATGCACCCTCATCAGCTGTAACATAAAATGATTCCGATCCTGCCATTAACTCATCAGCATGTTCTACAGTAAGTTGCTGAGGCATTTCCGAATGAACAGTAGAAAATGCACCACCATGATGATGAAAGAGATTATAGGTTACTTCTTTATTATTTGTGTTATATGGCCAACTTGATTGTTGCAAAAAATACTTACCTGCTGCATTAGCGAAAGCCGGTAAAATACCCCGATGCTCTGGTGTTGTTTCATAACTTGGTAAGAAATCAGGCCACAAATGATCATACATTCCCCAAACAAAAGTATCATTCACAAAAGAATAAGAAACTTCTGAAGCTGCAATTATCCCTAAAGCTCCTTTTTCATGCCTGTGGAATGCTTCCGCAAAGCAGGTTTCATTTGCATTGAATTTTCCGGTAAGACAATTAATAGAAAAGACAAAAACAAGATCATCATTATTTAAGCCGTCAAGATCTCCAATATCATAATTGGGTTCTCCCCAACCTGTAACACCACCATGATCTCTATGTTGAAGCATAAATGCACCGCTATTAATCGCATTATTTACTGCAACTGCACTTCCGCCAGTCCATCCACCCAACTCAGAAGGCGATGCGGGAATATAGCCCTGACCATTAGGACCAAACACATTAAGTACTGTATATGTGTTTGTGGCTGTTGACCATGGATCAACAGCAGGATTACCAGAATAAATAGCATTAATTCTAACTTGATCTTTACCCAATTCGTTATGCCAGAATCCACCCACGCTCTCAGAGCATATCTGGAACCAACGTTCTGTTTGCCATCCAAGTGCTGTAACTGGATGATCATAGAAATCAGGATTTGTAGAAGGATTCCTTTCATAATCAAGAATCTTGCCTATCATAGTTGAAAGATGATCTTCATCTTGTGCTGTAATTCTTGCCAGGATCACATCCGGCATACTGTTATTTGTTACATCTGCAAAAATATTATCGGAAACACAATAATTATTCCAAATTGGTGATACAATCGAGTTTCCGGTTGTTCCATAGTCACCAAGTAAAAGAACGGCAGAAGGTGAAATATCCCAATTAAAATAAGCATTATTTATGTAGTTCTGTATCGCTGTTACAGTATTCCCTCCGATCTCAGTTGTAGTAACTACACCTGTGTGTATTCCCTGTTCATTTCTAAAAACACTTAGAGAGTCTGCCCATTCTATAAAAATCGGATCGTCAGGTGTGATAATAATATATTCATAGTCTTCCGTTCTACTTGTTGAATATGAGTAATTTATTTTTGGTAGTGAGTCATAGTTAAGGAATATATCACTTAGAATTGGATCCCACCAAATACTTCGCAATCTATCTTCGCCAAACTCACCAGAACCACCTTTGAAACTTATTCTAATTCTGATATCTTTGAAAATAACAAGATCTTTAGTAACGGGGTTATATTGGAACGGAGTTATACCAAGAATCGCTGCTTTTACTCCACGTATTTCTGTAATTTCAGATAACTGAATGGGAGTTTGGGGATAGAAAGAATTGGATGTATAAACTTCATTATTTTGGGAATACATCAAAGGTCCTGTTTCTGAATCAAGCGGAATTCTGGGGGCAGGAGCAATATCAATATTATTAATAATTTCTTTTCTGGTAGAGAGTATTTCTAATTTAATATTTGCATTATTAGGTACTGCAAAAAATCTCCCATAACCAGGGAGATCCGGCATACCTTCATTATTTGGTAATAAACTTCCTGCAAGAATCGGCTGCATCATCGTTTTACCATTTATTTTAACTTCTTCTAAGCCAATTTCATGCACAGAGTACTCGATTATTAATTCAGTTTCTGATACATTTATCAGGTTTAATCCTTCTTTATTCCAATTATTTGTAAAATTTATTGTTTTAGAATATAGAAAGCTAATTGTGCTTACAACTATCAATACAAAAATTAATTTCTTCATAATACCTCAATTTATTTATTTAGAACATCTTTTTTTTGTTAGGAACTTAAAGTCAACAGAATCTTGAGTAACCTTTTTAAAAATGATATAAATCTATTTAAGTATATTTTTTTTATAAGAATATACTTTATTAGAATATTTACTATAATTAATGAACATAAAATTAAATATTGACAAAGTCGATCTTCTAAAATTCAAACACTTATTAATAATTCTTAATTAAATAGTGGGAAATAAATATGAAAAGTCCTCAGGAATTTATTGAATTGACTACAAGACTACAAAAACTTTTTAATGATAGAGATAATTCATATACATTGTGCGTTGTGATAGGAG
>JAOZPK010000089.1 GCA_029932755.1 Candidatus Cloacimonadota bacterium
ATCAAGAACTGTCATTGTCTCTAATTCATAACTGATCTCGGTAAGTACTTCTTCTGCCTCAACGATAGCTATTACAGTTCCGGAAATATAGTTATTTGCTTCTTCTATTTCCATAGTGATATCATAATTTAATATATCAAAGCCATGTGCAGAATCTGCACGCGTTATTTCATACTTAACACTTGGTAATGAAGTTTTATGCCTATCATATCTTGGTTGTGCAAAAACAGAAACTATTAACAGTAAGAATAAAAATATTATGATGTTTTTTCTCATTTTCCCTCCTGAAACTATCTTTTGGTTTAGTTTTTCTATAACTAAAATAACATGCAACTAATTTTTCTAAAATTAATATTTTTATTTGACAGAAAATTGATTATCTTATGTTTAGCACTCATTAAGTAGGATTGCTAAGAAAGTGAATAAAATAAATAGGAGGCTATAAAAATTATGGCAAAGCAAATGAAATTTAGTCATAGTTCAAGAACCGCAATGAAAAAAGGGGTTGATGAACTTGCCGATGCTGTTAAGGTTACATTAGGACCCAAAGGCAGAAATGTTGTTATAGATAGGAAATTCGGTTCACCACTCATCACAAAAGATGGTGTTACTGTAGCAAAAGAGATCGAGTTGGATGACCCTTTTGAGAATATGGGTGCTCAACTTGTAAAAGAAGTTGCAGAAAAAACTCATGATGTTGCAGGTGATGGAACTACTACTGCAACGATCCTTACCCAGGCAATTATCGAAGAAGGTCTTAAACATGTTACAGCCGGTGTAAATCCAATGTATTTGAAAAAAGGAATTGAAAAAGCATCAAGAGTTGTTACTGCAAAGATCAAAGAACTTAGTTTAGAAACTAAAGAAAATGAGAAGATAGCACAAATCGCTGCAATTTCCGCTAATAACGATAAGGAAATTGGAGATCTGATTGCTGAAGCAATGAGAACTGTTGGCGAGGAAGGTATCATTAATGTAGAAGAAGCTAAATCTATCGAAACTTCTTTGGACAAAGTTGAAGGAATGCAGTTTGATCGTGGATATCTATCTCCGTACTTTGTAACAGATCCCGATAAAATGATCACAGAATTTGAAGATCCCTACATTCTTCTTTTTGATAAAAAAGTAAGCGTAATGAAAGACTTGCTCCCAATACTCCAGGAAGTTGCACAAACAGGAAAACCATTTTTCATTATTTCTGAAGATATCGAAGGCGAGGCACTTGCAACTTTGGTTGTAAACAAACTCCGTGGAACATTGAATGTAGCTGCTGTAAAATCACCTGGATTTGGTGACAGACGTAAAGCTATGATGGAAGATATTGCAATCCTCACGGGTGGAACTGTAATTTCCGAGGAAATGGGCAGAAAACTTGAATCTGCAACAATTAAAGATCTTGGAACAGCTAAGAAAGTAATTATAGATAAAGAAAACACAATCATTAGGGAAGGTGCTGGAAGTGCAGAAGACCTTAATGCTCGTGTTAAGCAGATCAAAGCTCAGGTCGAAGAAACTACATCCGATTATGATAAAGAAAAACTCCAAGAAAGGCTCGCTAAACTTTCAAGCGGTGTTGCAGTTCTTAAGATAGGTGCAGCAACAGAGACCGAAATGAAAGAGAAAAAAGCAAGAGTCGATGATGCCCTTCATGCTACTCGTGCTGCAGTTGAAGAAGGTATCGTAGCTGGTGGTGGAGTAACACTTATTTATGCTACAAGAGCAATTGATAAGATGAAACATGAAACTCACGAAGAAAAAGTTGGAGCACAAATTCTTAAAAGCGCACTCACAAAACCTACTTATTATATTGCATCAAATGCTGGTGAAGAAGGTGCTCTCATTGTTGAAAAGATCAAAAATTCTGATGATGTTCATTTTGGATTCAATGCAGCTAACGGAGAATTTGTTGACCTTTTTAAAACCGGAATCATAGATCCGGCTAAGGTTGTTAGAAGTGCTGTACAAAACGCAACAAGTATTGCAGGACTCTTCCTTACAACAGAATGTGTAATTACGGACATTAAAGAGGATGTAGCCGCAATGCCACCTATGCCAGGTGGAATGGGCGGAATGCCGGGAATGATGTAGATCACAACCAAATATAAATGTATTAAAGGGGAGAATTCATCTCCCCTTTTTTTATTATCCATACAGCTTAATAACTAGTCAAAAAAGGCTTGACACCAAAAACCTCAGTTTTTTTTATACTTTTCGTTGCCGAAGTGGTGAAATTGGTATACGCAGTGGATTCAAAATCCTCCGAGCAATTGCTCGTGCCGGTTCGATTCCGGCCTTCGGCACCATAATTTTTAGGAGGTTATTTTTAATTTAGATTGTCGCATCTTCTGTTTTAATCTTTACCTAATATAATATACTGGAGGAATCAATGAAAAGTAAAGTAATCATCCTAACACTCATTTTAATTATGCTTATACCAATTGCAGCAAATGCAATTTCGGAAGCAGCAGTAATGTTTTTATTAATTGAACCAAGTGCTCGAACAGGCGGCATGGGGCAAGCATATGTTGCACAAACAGATGACGCATTTGCCGGATACTGGAATACAGGTGCAATGGCATTTAATAGAAAAAAACAATTTAGTAGTATGTTTTCAAACTGGTTTGGTAAAATATTCAGTGATATGTATTATTTCCATCTTGCTGGAAATAACTATATAGAAGATCTGGGGAATGTGGGATTTGCCGCAACTTATATGACTTATGGTAAACAAGATCAATTAGATGAAAATGGCGTTTTGCTAAGCACTTTTGAAAGCTATGACCTTTCTATTGCAGCAACTTATGGTTACCAGGTTAGTCAAAATACTGGTGTTGGTCTTGCATTCAAATTTATACTTAGTGATCTTGCACCTGAAGGAACTGGTAATAATGAAAGCGGCATCAAGGGACGTGGAATGAGTTACGCTTTCGACCTTGGGCTAAAACATAAAAGTGTTGATTTTGGACAAATTCTTGTTTCACCTTATAATGGTGCATTAAGCATTTATAATGGAATAGCTTATTTGGCCGGATTTAATAAAGCTGAACTATCTGGTTATAGCATCTTAGTAGATAAACTGGATTTTGGATTCAACTTCCAAAACATAGGACCCAACATCACTTACATTAATGAATCTCAATCAGATCCACTTCCAATGAATCTCCGTATGGGATTTTCATATCGTGTATTGGAATCAAAATACAATAAATTCTGCCTTAATTTAGATATGAATAAAATGCTGGCTAATAATGACCCTATTTACCAAAGAATATTCACCGCTTGGACAGATGACTTCAAAGATGGAGATTTTGATAGTATATCAGATTTTAATAATTCTATTGAAGTTAAAGAAATAATCTGGGGTGTGGGTGGCGAATATACATATCTTAATCTTCTTTCACTCAGATCAGGTTATTTGTTAGATAGAGCAGGAGAGATCAAAGGATTCTCTTTCGGGGCAGGAGTCCATTATACATTTAATAATGCGTATCTGGTTAATATTGATTATGCCTTTCAACCTGGTGGAGAACTTCAAGACTATAATCAAACTTTATCATTAAAACTTGAATTTTAATTCTCATTAAAATATGAAGAAAATATTACTATCTGCTTTGATAGTTCTGGTACTAAGTATACCGGAACTATCTTATGCTAAAAAATTCATTATCCAAAAGGATATTATACATTCTGCAAAAGAACGAAAAGTTCATCCTTTGGAAAAGGAATTTACTCGCCCTAGAAACATTTCTAATATTAACAGCAGAGACTATAATAAGATACTTGTTCTCCTTATTGATTTTCAGGAAGATAGCCTTTCTACAACTACAGGTAATGGGAAGTTTTTGCAGGATCCAACCGGTTATTCATTTCCAATAGGTAGACCTCCACATGATCAAACGTATTTTTCTATGCAGCTGGAAGCATTGACATACTATTATGATGCTGTAAGTTTTGGAAATTATCAAGCTGAAATAGATATTTTTCCGCAAGCTGTTGCAGGAGAAGATTTCACGGGTTATACTCTCCCCCACGACATGTCTTATTACAATCCAATCGGGGCAGGCTCCGAATTGATGATAGAGAGATTTGAACAATATTTTCTGGATTGTTTTAATACCGCGGATGAAGATGAAAATATCAATTTTTCTCAATACGAACATTTCATATTCATTCATGCCGGCTCAGATTGGCAGCATGATGTTTATGGTGATTCACCTTCCGATCTTCCTTCTTTCTTTATCGTTGTAGGAGATGGAAAAGAAGCTATTGTAGATGATGGCTCTGTAACTATTAATCATACCTGCAATATTCCTGAAACAATAATCCAAGATTCGAGTACAGATTATAGTGGAAGCATTCCTGTTGTCTCAAATTGGGGCGTTATTAACGCTGTAATGGTACATGAATTTGGCCATTCACTTGGATTTGTTGATCTCTATAATACTAAGAACTATACACCACAAGTTGGATATTTCGATATTATGGATAGTGGAGGTTCAACTGCAATAAGTTTGGGTGTTGATGAAACAGGAAATTATCTAGCCGATATTTATTACGAAGTCGAAGGAATTTTCCCGGCTCTGCCCGGAGCATGGTCCCGTATTCTTGCCTTTGAGGATTCATATCGTGCCCGCGGAATATTGAAGGATATTGATGAATTCAAGTTCGATAGTAAAATAACGGTGTTACCGGCTGAGAAAATGTTTGATGCTGCAGCTATCACCGATAGTTCTGCTTACTTTATCAAAGTTCCGCTTACCGATACCGAATATCTTCTTATAGAGAACAGACAAGTTGACCCCGACGGAGATGGTGGTGCATATCCCTGCACATCAGAAGATCAGCGCGTAGTTCTTTATCCAACTTATCCTGACCCAAATCCAAGCTCCGATCCAACTTATGAATATGATTATCTTTTGCCAGGCTGGATTTCTGATGATTATTATAGTTATGGTGGAGGACTTCTCATATGGCATATTGATGAAAAAATTCTTTATGAAAATAATAATTTTGAAAATAATACAATTAACACACGTCATTCATCCAGAGCAGTGAAGGTTATTGAGGCTGATGGCCTTGAAGATATTGGAAATTTAAGCTCTATGTTTTGGCGTGGGACATCTTTTGAAGCATTCTATAAATACTATCCGCTATTTGATGAAGAAGGCTGGTTTATTGGTTGGGACAACGATTATATTGTAAATAACAATGGTGAATTAGAATTTATTGGAACAATGTTCAATGACAGATTCAGTGCCTCAACTAAACCTGCTTTAATGACAAATGATGGAGATCCATTCTTATACTCGATCTATGACATCAGCAGTTGTTCTGTTGAATATGGAATGGAAAGAACTATGTCATTCAAATTTGGAACTGATCTCTTCGATGTAACCCAAAAGATCGCAGAATTTGATTCTATCAGGGCAATTGGTTATGTCGGGAACATAAATGATTGGCCTACTTTTCCGATAGTAAGTGAAAATGGAATAGATTTCATTTCCTTAGCTGATCAAAGTTGGCAGGATACACTTGATGTGGATATAATTTATGGCTCAACACCAACTCAGCCAATTCATGCACTTGATCCGAATGATGATGGAGAGGATGAATTTTACTTTATAAATGATTCTGACCTAAATATAATTTCACCGTATATGAATGATCTCGAAAATTATTCATCCAACATTTCTGACGCACCTCTTTTTATTCAAGATTGGTATACGCCTACTTTAGTAGTTCCTACCGAAGATTCGCTTTTTATTGGAGAATATCAATATGATATCCAAAACTCGAAATGCGTTTATAATGAGAAACATCTAATTGTTGGAAGTGAGAATTCAATACATTTCATTTCAGATCCTGAATTAGATGGGACACAAAACTTACAATTTGATATTGAAAACTATGATCAGAATCATATTCCGATTTGTTACAATGACTCTAACCCTAACTACAATTCTATATTCATCCAAAATATTGATGGGGATATTTTCAGAATAAGAGATAGTGAGATCGAGGAGATTTTCAAGCTTTCGCCATATTCATCGGATGAACCTTCCCAGCTTGCCATTGGTGACTTCCTGAATGATGGACAGGTCTATTTGACTTTTGGTGCGGGAAATCGTGTTTTTGCCATTACTATTGATGGGACTTTGGCACCTGGATTCCCAGCATATTTAGATAATAAACAGATCAAACCTGCTGCTTACCCTCGAATTATTACATTTGGTGATGAGAATGTCATTTTGCTGGAAGAGATGGATAATGGTTTTGTAGCAATTAACGAAGATGCAGAATTAAGCATCAGTCATTCCTTCTTCTGGAAAAAAGTAAATACTCTCAATCAATTCTACTGGGATGAAAATATCCAGCAATTACACTTCATCTATGCAGATGTTTCTTCAAATCTCTATGCATCCTATTTGGAGAATATAGAAGAAGACCCTATTATCTGGAACGGCTACAGAAATGGTGGATACAACATTTATTCAGGTTCGATTCAGTACCAAACAAATCAGGATGATGCTCTTACTGCATTTTGTTTTCCAAATCCAACCAGATATGGTGAAGTTAGGGTTAAGGTTATAAACGCTAAAGCTGATATTGATTTAAAAATATTTGATATCGCAGGTAATATTGTTTGGAGAGATACTGTAGAAAAAGCTGTTAATAATTCCCAAGATATCAGGATCAATACATCGAAAATGGCTTCAGGTGTCTATTTTGGAATTGTATCATCAGAAAAAGAGATAAAAAAAATCTCATTTGCAATTATTAATTAAGGAGCTAATAATGAAAAAGATTTTTATGATCACACTAATTCTAGTAATTTGTTCTGCTGCAATTGCGCAAGAACTTGATAACGATATTATTCAAATCAATTATGAGAAAAAATCACTGGCAAAAGCAATGATGCTTTCTTCCCTTTTCCCCGGTGCGGGACAATTCTATACCAACCGCAAAAGTATAACAATGTACATCTTCCCACTCATTGAGATCGGACTGATTGCAGGCTACTTTATTAATTATAATGAAGGCTTGGATAAAGAAGTTGCTTATGAAGATTTTGCTATTGGAGAAAATATAGGAACAGATGAAAATCCTGTTTATCGTTACAACAGAGATCATCAACATTATGCAGAGAATGATCTTATTGGTGATCCAATGAACAACTCTAACTTCTACGATGATCATTTCCGTTTGGATGATGACAACACTCAGCATTTCTATGAAGATATCAGCAAATATAATAAGTATGTTTTCGGCTGGAACGACTGGTTTGATATTTATGCAACAGATGAAACAGGTAACACGGTTTCACCGGAATGGTTATGGGAAGAGACAACCGAAGGAAAAAACATGTGGATAGGAAATGTTGTCACAAATCAGGAAAGTGAATATTATAATTCGAATTATGCCGATCCTTATACTATTTATAGCGGTTATCGTGCAAATTATATCCAAATGCGCAAAGATGCTGAAAAATCTTACGATAAAGCTGAGTTATATAGTTTTGGGCTTGTTGCAAACCACATTCTGGCTGCAATTGATGCTGTCCGTTTAACCAGAATTCATAATCGTGAATACCTTTCTAACACATCTAAAATTGAGATTAATTTTACACCGATCTTTGTAAATAATAGCTTCTCACCAGCTCTGATGATAAGCAAAAGGTTTTAAAATGAAAAAAATTATTCTCATCTTTCTGCTCATCTCGCTTTCACTTACTCTAACAGGAAAGGAATTATCTGTTAAAAAAGCAATGCTTTACTCATTAATAGTTCCGGGGATGGGAGAAATGTACACTCAGAATTATAGTAAGGGTGCAATGTTTTTAGCAGCCGAAACTGCAATCATTTTTTCATACTTCCGTATGCAGTCGGAACGTGATTGGGCAATTAATTCCTATAAACAATATGCGTTTTCTGTGGTTGGAGTACCAAAAAATATGGATGATGCTTATTATCAGCTTATTCAAAATTATATTAGCAGTGAAGAATATAATGATGATATTATACGTGATGCACGGAATTATTTTCTTATATATCTTACTGATCCTGAAGGTTATGAAGCATATTTAGAAGCACACTTGATTCCTGAAGAAAATTCCTGGCGTTGGGATAATAATAATGAATGGTATAAATATATCAATCTCAGACTAAAAAAACAAGATTATGAAATATACTCAAATTTCGCTTTTGCCGCAGCAATTTTAAATAGAATTGTAAGTGTTATAGATTCTGCCATGGAAGTAAAAAAATTAAATCGTTCAGGGCAGTATCTTGGTAAATTATCCGTTCAGCCGGATTGGGATAAAAGAGGGATAAAAATAAAATATGAATACCATTTTTAATCGCAAATTTATATTGATTCTGTTAATCTTATTTATAACTTCTTTGATGATAGCAGAGAATATAAATATAAGAACCTACATGTTGCGTTCGGCAATTATTCCCGGGTGGGGCGAACTTGCTGCAGGCAATAAAACAGGATTGGTTTTTCTTGCTTCGGAAGTTTTACTTTTATCTTCACGTTTCTACTTTTTAGAAGAAGCCGATCTAAAAGCGAAAGCATCCTATAATTACGCTATCAAGTATGCTCATATTGATCCTGATCTAGATATTTCAGATGATCATTATTATCACATGTCTAGATATATGAATTCAGGATTTAATGCCGGTGGATATAATGCTTACATTGTGGAAATCGCTAAAGCAAGATACCCAGATGACCCAGAAGCTCAAACCCAATATATAGAAGAAAATTCCTATTCGGATGATGAATACTGGGGATGGGATAACGAAAATAAAAAAAATGATTATTCCATTTTGCGAAAAAGAATTACTCAATATGAAGATTATGCCAAAGCTATTACCGGGGCAGTTATTGCTAATCACATAATCAGTGCTCTAAATGCATTTAGGGTTAGTTCTCGTTTAAAAAATTTAAATGCTCAAGTACAATTTGATAGTAACATGAATCCAGTTTTTACATTACAATATAAATTTTAAATAAATATCAGGAGGAGTAGAATGTCTGTTGTTATCACAGGAAACGATCTAAGGATAGAAGATGTCTATAACGTTGCCCATGGGAAAGAAAAAGTAGAGTTGCATCCTGATGCACTCAAAAGAATTATTACTTGCAGAACCTTTATCGAGCAAAAAATCGAAGAAGGTGAGATCATGTATGGTGTGAATACCGGTATTGGTGAATTTT
>JAOZPK010000090.1 GCA_029932755.1 Candidatus Cloacimonadota bacterium
GAGGTAATATGAAAATATTTGAAACACATGCACATCTTGATTTCCAACATTTTGACAAAGATAGAGATCAATTGATAAAAAAATGTTTTAATAGCGGAATAGAATATATAATCAACATCGGTGTTGATGAGAAAACCTGTAACGCAAGTATAAAACTGGCAGAAAAGTATGATCGTATCTTTGCAGCGATTGGATTTCATCCACATGATGCAACCGATTATAATGCAGGATTTATCCGCCAGAAAGCACAGCATTCCAAAGTAATTGCAATAGGAGAGATCGGATTGGATTACTATCGGAATTTATCTCCTAAAGATGTGCAGAAAAGAGTTTTCGAACAACAGATAAAAATTGCTCTGGAATTAGATATGCCTATTATTGTTCACGATAGAGATGCACATGAAGATTGTTATGATATTTTAAGTAGGAATAATGCAAAAAATGTTGTTTTTCATTGTTTTTCCGGTGATGAAGTTTTTGCGCAGAAAGTGATAGAAAAAGATTGGCATATCTCTTTTACCGGGACAGTTACCTACAAAAATTCTAACATGGATAATACAATAAGATTAGTGCCGGAAGATAAATTCTTCATCGAAACAGATTCACCTTATCTCTCTCCTCATCCGCAAAGAGGAAAAAGAAATTCACCCTTAAATTTGCAATATGTAATAGAGAAAATTTCGGAAATTCGTAGAACAACACCAAAAAGAATAGCTGAATCATCATATGGAAATGCCTGTAATTTCTTTAATTTAACAAAATAGTTAAAATTAGGAAAAATTAATTTTATAAAAAAAACTTGAACAAAATTAAAGATTAATAATTTTTGCTTTAAATTAAACAATGGAGGAATAGAATGGCTGTAATAATTAATGCTGAAACTTGTATTGGTTGTGGTGCATGTATTGACACATGTCCTACAGAAGCTCTTGAAATGAAAGATGATAAGGCTGTTGTTGATGCAGAAAAATGTGTTGATTGCGGTGCTTGCCTTGACTCTTGTCCCGTAGAAGCGATCACATTATAATTGAATAATTTAAAGAATTAAAAGCCGGCTTAATTGTCGGCTTTTTTTATTGTGGGCACTATTCTTTTATTGACAAGATATGGACTTAACAGATTTTTCCGAATGTTTCAATATTTATGAAGTATTAATATTATTAATTATTATTTTACAATTTTTACCATAATCTAAATTATGTCATAATAATTAGGAGAAAGGATCTTATGAAAAATATTAATATGGTTATAGATATTGGGAACACACATATTGTAATGGGTTTTTATTCTAATACTGGATTCTTATATTCATGGCGTTTAAATACAGATAAAGCAAAAACGGAAGATGAATATTTTGCTATTATTAAGCAGTTAACAGATGAGCGTAAATTATTACTTCCACAGGTCAAGAAAGTCGCGATCTCATCTGTTGTTCCCGAACTTACGCGAATATTTTCTCACTTGATAAACAAATACTTAAAATGTGACGTTGAAATTGTTAATGCATATTCTGAGCTTGGATTAGAATTTTCCATAGAAGATCCTGGTTTTGTTGGTTCAGATCTTGTTGTAAATGCTTTCTCAGCAATAACCAAATACAAAACTAATTGTATTATATGCGATTTTGGAACAGCAACTACAATCCAATTAGTTGGAAAGGATGGTCGCTTTTTTGGAACTATTATAGCTCCTGGTGTAATTACTTCTGCTAAGAATCTCTTCGATTCAACAGCACTTCTCTCAAATATTCAATTAAAGAAACCGGAACATTTATTAGGAACAAATACTACAGATGCCTTACTTTCAGGGATTATCACCGGAAATTCTTTTATGCTGGATGGATTTATAAAAGCATTAAAAAAGGAATATCAATATCTTGAATCAATTAAAACCATTGCTACTGGTGGTATTGCTGAATTAATTTGTAATAACTCTAAAGAAATTGATATTATTGATAAAAACTTAACTCTAGATGGATTGAATCTTATCTGTTGCAAATAAAAATAAATAAATAGATGAATAAAAAATTATTAGCTGTTTCAATATTATTGTCGTTTTACTTACTCTCTTTTTCACAAAGTTTCCAACCAGAACTCAAGCTAAATGGAATAGCTAAATTAGAATATAACGAAATTGATGTTTATAGATTCCAAAAAGGATTTTCGATCACAGCTTATCCACACAACAAATTGGGCACTTATCAGATCCAAACAGAAAAAGAGATCTATTATGATGAACAACAAGTTAAACTTACAGCAAAATTAAATAATATAGAATTATATCCTCCAATATATGTATCACTTGAGAGTTTTAACAGAAACGCATTCTATGGCTATTTCAAAAAAGAACTACTTAAGAAATGTAGGGAGCTTATGGGGGATGATGATCGCGAACAGAGTGAAGGTCTGATTCCTGAAATTATTATCAAATTACCCAAGATGGCATTACCGAAATCTGTTCGTAGATTTATGGGAGATAAAGCCGGAAGATTGAATCTTAATGGAAGCCAGCGATTGACATTTGCAGGTAGAAGTACCACTCGTAGTGATCCGGGAGATGAAAGAAATGATCAAACCAAATTTACTCCGGAAATGCGACAAGATCTTAACTTGCGTCTCAGGGGGACAATTGGTGAGAAGATCCATGTAAATGTGAACCATCAATCTACTTCCGATGAAGATGTAATGCCAGTGCCAAGTGAAATCAATATAAATTATGAAGGCGATGAAGATGAAATTGTAACAGCGATTGATGCTGGTAATATTTCACTCTCACTATCCGGCTCCAAATTTATTAGTTACAGTGCTTCATCAGAAGGTCTTTTTGGCATTAAAACGCAATTCAAAGCTGGTAATTTGAGAGTTACCACGATCATGGGTAAAGACGAAGCACAAAAGAACACACAAACCTGGACTGGGGATTCTCAAGCGGATTCAACTGTGTTCAGAAGTAATGCTTTTGTTAATAGAACACACTATTATATTGAACAACCATCAGCGCTATATTCGCTTTATGGTGATGCAGATGGTATAGAAGGGATAGATTATCCGATAGGTTGGAAAGATAATGCTATCAAATTGGTAGATGGAAAATGGTTGCTTACAGCAGAAGGTGGAAATTTACTTCCTGACCCAGATAAAGAGCTTACGGTTTACCTGGATGATGGATCTGCCAGCAATAACACGATGACTGTTGATGGTGTGAATTATCTCGATCCTGATGACACATATCATTTTGATATACTTACAAAGGGAATAGATTACGATGTAGATTGGGATTCCGGTATTATAATTATGACATTGCAAGGAATAAATAGAATTTATTCTATCGGGATTACTTATACTCGTAAAGATGATACAGAAGTTGGAGATGCTGCTGCTAATCCGATAGAAGCAAAGATGCTGCGCATTAGAAACCAGGAAGCAAGTGATGAGGATTATTGGAATTTGCAAGTTAGAAATATTTATAATTTAGGAATGCAGAATATCAAAAATGAAGGTTTCGAAATGAGTGTTTATACTATGCCGGCGGGTGGTACATCACCAGATTATAATGTACCCCAAGAAGTTATTATGGATAGCATTAAAACGCTTAATGAATATCTAAGATTAGATAGTAATAAAGATTTTAAAATCAACGGTGAAGATGCTGCTATAAATTTGGTTACCGGTTACATACGTTTTCCATTTATTAAACCCTTTTATTCGTTAAATGATTCGATCATCTATTTAGAAGAGAATATCCCATTAAATGATATTAATAATTACATTTATGTTAAAGGTAAGATTGGAAGAGATACAATTGATCTCAGGCAGATGAATATTCTTCCTGGAAGCGTTGTAATAAAGATCGGACCTGATAACAAAGTGCTGGATGAGGATGTTGATTATATTGTAGACTACGATTTTGGAATGATCACATTTCTTACAAGTGAAGCGAAAGATCCTGAGATAGAGATTGAAATTGATTACCAGTACAAACCACTTTTTGCAATGGATAACAAAACTATTCTTGGCATGCGCGCCGATATGGAATTTAATGAAAATATTAAGCTTGGTGGAACTTTCGTTTATCAATCAGAAAAAGTGAGAGAAGACAGACCTAAGATCGGTAATGAGAACAGAAGTATTATCTTAGCTGATATTGATGGAGAAATCGATTATGAATTACCATTTATAACTAAATTTATAGACTGGCTTCCACTAATAAAAACAGATGCCAGGTCATCTGTAACCCTATCGGGTGAAGTGGCAATGAGTCTTCCCCGCATCTACGGAAGTGATAAACAACATGATAAAAAAGAAGCATATCTTGATGATATGGAAAGTACTATGGAAATGTATCCTCTTGGAATTACCAGAGGTACATGGTCATTTGCCAGTAGACCTGCTGAAGAGCCAATGGGGAATCTGATCGATTATGGTAAAGCGCATATTAACTACTACAATCCCAATGATGTTTATGCAAGAGATGTTTATGATCCTAATTCTCTAACCGAGAAAGAAGAGAGAGAAAAAGTATCTGTATTGGCATGTAAAATTAAACCTCCCTATATAGGTATGCCGGGGACAAACATGAAACATTGGGCAGGTGTAATGAAATATATCGGTAATGAAGTAGATTTTTCTAAGAAAAAATATATCGAGATCCTGGCAAAAGTAGATACCCTGAATTACAATCAGGAATCCCATCCTGTAATTATGCACATAGATCTGGGAATAGTAAGTGAGGATTTTTATCGTCCCGGTGAAAATGATATGCCCGATAAAGAAGATGGTCTGGTAGAAGCTGATGGAATTCTGGATGGTGGAGAGGATGTAGGTCTGGACAGAATTAGATCTGGAGATCCCGGTGATGACCCTGATGATGATTTTGATAATATTGAAGTAGTAATAAATGGTGCTGAAGAATATCCCAATATCAATGGAACAGAAGAAAATAATAAACTCGATTCCGAGGATTTAAACGATAATGGTATTTTAGACAAAGAAAATATTTACTTTGAATACTCTGTTAGCTTGAACGAAGGTGAAGAATTCATGGAAGGCGAATTTAACGGTTGGAGACTATTCCGTATCCCTCTTCACAATCCTGAAAACTATAGGATTATAACAGATAATGCGAGCAAAGTTCCCAATATCAAAAAAATCAGTTTCTCTCGCATCTGGTTTGAGGTTGAAGATAGTACTAGAGTTAGAATTGTGAATTTAGATATAGTTGGTAATAAATGGGAAGAAGGATTTATTAAGAATGAAGATGGTACTGTTGCTACAAACAATACTGAAATTATGCAAGTCGGTATTGCAGATAACCAATCGGGTCAACATTATACACCTGCTCCACACACAGTTATCGAAGAAAAAGGTGAAGTTACACTTGAGCAATCATTAACCATAGACTACAATAATATGGAAACCAGAAAACATGGTTTGGTAACCCAAGAGTTTTTAGATTCGTATAATCTCCTCGCATACAATAAAATTAGATATTGGATATATGCCGAGAAACCGATCGAGGGTTATTTTCCGCTAGAACAAGATTCTCTGATAATTCGTCTCGGAGCAGATTCAGTAAATTATTATGAGATCAAACAACCATTAGACCTTCAAGAATATAGTGTAGTTATGAATGAGGATGGTTGGAAAGAAATAGAGATTAAGTTTTCTGAATTCACACAATTAAAAAATCTGGATAGTAGAGATGATGTGTTTTATTATCTCGGAGATATCAAACTTTCTAAAGCGGGAAACCCTAGTCTTTCCGATATTAGAGAGATGTCTTTAGGAGTCGAAGCATCAAATCAATTCTCTGGGAGAATTTATTTTGATGATATAAGAGTGGCAGATCCATATGAAGATTTAGGATTTGCAACCAGTGCAAATTTCTCAACGGTATTTGCAGATCTTGCTGTATTTAGTATTGGACTTGATTATAGATCAGAGAATTTTCAATCTTCTGCCAGAAGAACAACTAATATGTCATTTATGCAGCAAACAAACCTGGATATTTCGAATAGAATTAGTTTAAATAAATTTATGCCGGCAGAATGGGGTTTTAATATTCCGCTTAATCTAACCAGAGCACAATCTATTGGAATACCACGATTTAAATCTGGTTCCGATATTTTACGTGAAGATCTTCTGGCTGCAGATAAAGAACGTGAGACAAATAATAATCTGTCCTATCGTGCAGATCTTACAATAGCTCAGACTAAAACGCCAAAGAGTAAAATATTAGCTTATACGATAAAGAACACTACTCTAAGTGGTAATATTCAGAAAACGTTTATTACAAATGCTGCTCGTGCTGATACTACATTATCATATTCACTTAAACATGTATATAATTTCACCATACCCAAAGAGAAGATAGACATTGGATTATTCTCAAATTATAAGTTCCATTTCTTCCCGCATTCTATATCTAATACATTAACTTTTAGGGATACTGATCCACTTGCCTGGCGTTGGGATACTTACACCGATTCAATTCCACAATGGGTTTCTAATACAAACATATTTAAAACTCGAACATTTGAAACATCTTCTAGTGTTGATTATGATATTTTTAGTGATATTTCAACCTCATACGATCTGACTACCAAACGGGATCTTATGTTAAAGAATTACTGGAAAGGATATAATATTGGTGAGGAGAAGGAAAGAGCTCAAACTATTGCAATCGGTTTTGATCCAAAGTACATTGATAATATATTCAGCTTCAATGCCGACGCTTCAGTTGTCTATGATGATGATCATGTAAAATCTGGGACGCAGGATACATTGTATTATAGGGGTGGCATAAACAGAAGAATTGGTGGTGATTTTACTTTAAAAAATCAGGATATGTTACGTGATTTAGCCAGTTGGCTCGATAAAAAATTCTCTAAAACTGTTGGTGGGGGAGAAGAATCTGAGCCTGAACAGGAACAAGAGTATAAAGGGGAAGAGATAAAAGAAGAAGAGAGGGAGCTTTTAGAACAAAGAGAGAATATAACACCATTTGGAGGTGAAGATCCAAAAAAAGAATCCGAAGAACCAGAGAGCAGAGAAATGGGTGACTCAAATGGAGATGAGGGTTCAGGAGACGGTTCACCGGAAGATACGGAAAAAGGTGATGAAAATGGGCAGCAGGAACCAGTAGGAGAAGCAGAACAAATGACAATGCCAGAGACTAAAAGTAATCTTATTGCTTCAATAGTGAGTTATATAAGTGGATTAAGCAATATCCGTGTTTCTTATGATAATACTTACCGTACAACATACGAAGACAGATTTGAGCGTCCCAATTTTCTATATCAGTTAGGTTTACCACATATTCTTGATGAAGAAGGAGATGATAAGGAAATAATCGTAAAAACGGTTTCAGATAATTATTCAACTTCAGCCAGCTTTCCGATCATAAAAAATCTATCAGCGAATTTTGGTTATTCACAAGAGATTATAAAAACTATTAGTAATAATAGTACTGAAAAAATATCAACAATATTTCCAAATGTATCTGTAACACTAACAGAATTTGAAAAACTTATACATGCAGATAAAATACTTACAAGTTCCCGCCTTACAAGTAGCTATGTCTATTCAACAATGCAAGATGGTGACATCGATTTTATTAAAGCTGATACAGAACAGAAACGAATCAGTCTAACACCCTTAATTTCATGGCATGGGAATTGGATTCATAATATTACAACCAGTTTTTCTCTTAACTACTCTGATCTAGAAAACATTAGTCATCGTGTTAGTTATGATGATATTAGACACACAGTTACACAATCTATGAATGGTAATCTATCTTGGTCATTCTCAAATCCTAAGGGTGTAAGGATTTTATTCTTTAAACGAACAAATATGAAAAATGAATTTACCACAGATGTGGCTTTTAGTATGGGAATGGAAAAAACAACAAGACAAGGTCAGGAAGAGGAATTTGAAGAAATTAATAAAGAAACATACAGTATTACACCAGGAGCATCTTATAAATTCAGCAAAAGTATTACTGCCGGACTTACCAGTGAATATGAACGAACAGAAGATAATAAACGAAAAACAAAATCTTCAATGTTCCGTATTAGTATCTGGATAGAAATCATTTTTTAATACTAGTTCAACAATTACAACAAGCATTTTACTTGACATCAAGATAATCTATTACTTAAGAAGTATATTTATAAGGAGAAACCCATGGTAACTAAAGCGCAAAAATTAAGATTGGGCATTTTTATTACCGTAATATCTGTTTTAATGATTATGTTCCTCATTATGGTAGCCGGTACAAAGATCATGCAAAAACGTGATATTTATCATATTCGATATAAGGATTCATCAGTAACTGGGCTTCAGATCGGAGGACCGGTGAAATATCGAGGAATTGGCATCGGAAGAGTTGATGATATCTCTATTGACACGGAGAGTATTACTGACATCATCGTTACTGTAAGTATAAAATCGGGAACACCAATTAAAGGTGATATGACGGCTTCCTTGATCCCTATAGGTATTACCGGTTTGGTTCAAGTTGAAATAACAGGTGGAACACAAGAAGCAGAGCTTTTAGAGGAAGGTTCATTTATCAATGCAGGATTTTCTACTTTTGATAGTATTTCCGGGAAAGCAGAGATAATTACCAATAAAATTGAAATACTTCTTAATAATTTGAATAATATTACAAACGAAGAAAACAAAAAACGACTAAATAACATTATTGCAAATATCGATACGATCATCAGCCAAAATCAATACTCTATATCAAATACAATTGTAACTTTAGAAGTAATTACAAAAGATTTTGAGCAGATAGCCAAAGATACAAGAAGTCTTTTAAAGAAATTAGATAATATTATGAGTTCAGGTAAAGTTGAAAAAATCGTTGCAAACACCGAGGAGATTACTTCCAAACTTGCTGACTCTGATCTGAAAAAGCTTATGGCAAATATTCATAAACTTACAATTGATGCAAATGATGCAATTTCTCACATCGATGCAACTCATCTTGAAAGCAGGCAGGATCTGCTCGATACGATTGAAAGTCTGAAAGAAACCATTGATTATTTAAACGATTTTTCCAGACAGATCAGTGAAGA
>JAOZPK010000091.1 GCA_029932755.1 Candidatus Cloacimonadota bacterium
CTGTTTTGTTGTTGGTTGATGCTTTTGAAGGACCAATGCCGCAAACAAAATATGTGTTGAAAAAATCTTTGGAATTAGGATTAAATCCAATTGTCATAATCAATAAAATAGATAGACCCAATGCCCGGCCTGCGGATGTACTTGAGATGGTTTTTGATCTGTTCGTTGATCTAAATGCAAATGATGATCAATTAGATTTTCCGGTTCTCTATGCATCAGGGAAAGATGGTTATGCAAGATATGAACTAGAAGATGAAAATACTGATCTGATACCATTATTTGAAACTATCATCCACAAAGTTAAAGACTCAGAAGGTGATGAATCACAACCATTTCAAATGTTGATCTCAGCAATTGAATATGATAATTATCTAGGAAAAATTGGAACTGGAAAGATTACAAACGGTAGTGTAAAACAGGGTGAAGAGGTTGTATTATTAAAACGTGATGGTGAAAGGTTACTTTATAGGATTTCCAAAATTTTCCAATATGTAGGATTACAAAAGAAAGAGATAAAAACAGCCTTTGCCGGAGATATTGTCTCTTTAGCCGGCATGGAGCGAGTTGACGTGGGTGAAACAGCAGCTTGTAAAGTAGATCCCAAACCGCTTCCAATTATTGAAATCGATGCTCCGACCCTATCAATGACTTTCAGGGTGAATGATTCTCCTTTTGCCGGTAATGAAGGGAAATATGTTACTTCCAGAAATATCTGGGATAGATTACAAAAAGAACTTCAAACCAATGTAAGCATCGTGGTAGAAAGTACCGAAAATGGAGATGAATTTGTTGTGAAAGGACGTGGTGAACTTCAGCTTGCAATTCTCATTGAGAACATGCGGCGTGAAGGTTTTGAATTTCAGGTTTCCAGACCCAAGGTTATTTTCCGTCAATTAGATGGAAAACGTACGGAACCAATTGAGCTTGCAGTTGTTGACGTTGCAGATGAATTTGTGGGAACTGTTATTGAGATGCTTGGTGTACGTAAGGGTGAAATGATGGACATGGTTACAGGTACAGATGGTTACACACGTTTAGAATTCAAGGTACCTGCTCGTGGTCTTATTGGTTTTAGAAATGAATTTCTCACCACTACTCGCGGCACAGGTATCATCAATCATAGCTTTTATGAATATGAGTTTTATAAAGGTGATATGAATAGAAAAACACGTGGAGTATTGATCGCAATGGAAAAAGGTTTATCTACCGGATATTCACTGTATAATTTCCAAGCTCGTGGTATTTTGTTTATTGGTCCGGTTGTGGAAGTTTATGCCGGAATGATAGTTGGAGAACATTCACGTGAGAATGATCTGGTGTTGAATGTTGTTAGAGGTAAGAAACTTACAAATGTTCGAGCATCCGGTTCTGATGATGCTATCAAACTTGCTCCACCCAGAAAATTCAGTTTGGAACAAGCTTTAGAATATATTAATGATGATGAATTATTAGAAGTCACTCCTCAAAATATCAGGATGCGCAAGAAAATCTTGGGTGAAGTTGATAGAAAAAGAGAAATGAATAGATTGAGTAAATTGAATCAAGAATAAGAAAAAATAGTACATTTTTTTGCTGATAAGTTGAACTTATCAGCACAATTGCATTAGCAAGCTCAACTTGCTAATGAGTTCTTTATTCTTCTGAAAAAAGAAAGAATTTAACCTCGTTACGAAGTTTGTCTTCGTAACGTACATTTAATCTACCTTATCAGTACCTTAAAATTTCAGATCAATCTAGCAATACTCGTTCTGCTTTTTCTGGGAATTCCGAATCAAATTTTACTAATGCCAATTCTGTTCCATCCCAGGCAGCAGAGTAGGAATATGTCTCGTTGATCTTTTGCTGCCAATGTCCTGTAATTCGGGAAGATTCATGAATGTGACCATGCAACGTAATCTTCGGTTGCTGCTTTTCGATAAAATTCTTTATAGCAATACTTCCCACATGTACATCTACCTGAACGTGATCAATTATGCGACCATCAAGATCAGCTCTATCAAGATGGGTTTTATATGGTGGAGCATGAAAGAGACAAATTGCTTTAGAAAGATCATCCTTCATCAACTTTTGCAGATCTTTGGCGATTGTGTAATGTTCAATATCTATTGGATCTACTGCTATCGTTCTTGAGCCTTCGAGAGGTGAAACGCAGCCAATATCAACATAGCGGGAAACATCGAATTTCTCCCAATCTTTTAACCGGAATGGGGTTGGCGGAACATAAGCATATCCATGAAAATCAAAATCATTATGCGTAATCTTTTTCTCATTTAGATAACTCCATATACCAATTTTCTCGGCTTCTATCAATTTTTCTTCTTCGATGCGGGGATCATCATTTCCCATAATAATGAATATTTTTGGATAGTTTTCTTTTAACTCTGTTTTTAGCTCTTCAAATTTGGGGATGAGATATTCTGTGATAAAATCTCCATACAAAGTGTTGAATCCGGGCAGTATATCTCCACCAATCAGAACAACATCGGGGAGTTCTTTTTTTATCTCTTTTATTAACGCTTGATAGCGGGAAGTTTTTCCATGAAGGTCGGTCACAAAAAAGCAGTTCATTTAATCTATCACCTTCAAGGGTCGAGCAGCATCGGAAATTGCTCCTATTTTTACGGCAAAGCTAGTCTTATCCCTGATATCTTTATCTGTTATAAGATGCACATCCAGTAGTCCATCAGTAGCATAACCTGTTTTCTGTTTATTTATTTCTGCCAGAGCCTGACTCCACCCATCCAACCAAGCAAGAAGGCATTCTTCTTGTTCTTTATTTCCACGAAAATGGATAAGAATATCAATATCGCTTGCTGGACCGGCAGTTGCATTTTTTGTACTACCGAAAATATAAAATCCTTTTACACTAAATTTTTTGAAATCCAAACGACTACAGATCTTTTCTGCCATCTTGTAGCGCCATTGCCAATCGGGTCTATTCTTTAAAGGCATTAGTAATTTCCTTATTTCATCGGATGATTTCAGTTTTGATCGAATCTGTTTCTGCATTATAGGTAGTTATACCAAAGGCAAAATTTCCATCTTCTTTTACAACTTTTCCCTCACATGTTATGGTTAATAAATTATCATCAACAGATAAATCATATTTTCCATTCTTATTTTCAGCAGGAACTGCAACATCTGAAAATGTAATTTCTTCTAGTTTTAGATCTCTTTCTTGAGAAGTTGTTAAATACCATTGACGTGCACTGTAAGCTATTTTAGTACAGTCAGAAATCACCATTTGTCTATTAGAATTAATGTTTTGTGAATCAATAATACTATTAGTACTATTAACATATTTTGTAGAAGACCACAAATTATAACCAAGAGCTAAAATTGGAATTATCAGGATAAAGGTATATAGCTTTCTTAATTCAGATCGCTTCATTTTAAGATAGTAAATTATGATGAAAATTGAAAATATTATTCCAAATGCATAATAGAGTGTTGTAACGTAAAAGGTTGCTCCAAAATTTATTTGTCCGAAATTCACTATTGGCGGATTCGCACTAAATTGCATACTCATTGGAATCGAAATTACTATCAAATAGGTTATTATACCGAGTAATAATGCTAAGAAGATAATGTTTAGACCGGAAAGGATTATCGCAAACCATGCAGGTTTTATCTGTTCATTTAACAATTTCTCTTTCTCGATATTCATATTTTTTTTAGAGAAGAGCACAAAAAATATTATAAATAATATGATGATTCCCATGCATGAAAGAATGGTTGAATAGAGAATATTAGAAATTTTTGCATTAATTATCGTTGCTGCAAGTATTTTAACCAAGCCTACTACAGTTAATCCTAAGGCATGCGTGATCCAGGCACTTCCAAAAGGTTTTTTTATAAGTTCGATAGTTTCATCATAATCAACGTTGATCTCCGTACCCAATTCTTGCAGTTTTGCAAAATCAAATCCTTCAATATCCTTTGGGATGGTATTACCAAAATCACCATAAAAAATACTGTCTGATATTTCTGCATAATAATTGAATGACTCTATACCTTTTTCAGCGTCTTTTCCTTCAAGATGAATTTGTACTCGTGTCGGTAAAATACCTACAATAATTACACAAATAATTGCAAATATCACCGTTTTGATGATCAATGATCTTGAAATTTTCATGGTTTTCTCCTTCGTCTTCGTTTTCATCCTTCGTCCCGACCATCGGGACTACGGAGAACGGACAAGATGACAATCATATAATTATTTTAATAGCAGCATTTTTCTACTTTTTTGATAATCACCACTTTTCATCTTATAGAAATAGATCCCAGTTGCTGCCTGTTTTCCATTATCATCTTTTCCATTCCAAACAGCAATGTGTTTTCCTGCAGGAAGAACCTCATTTACAAGCTGCTTAACCTTTTGTCCCTTTATATTGAAAATATCCACATTTACAAATGAGGATGTTTGTGCTACGGAAAATGAGATCGTTGTTGTTGGATTAAATGGATTTGGATAATTACCATTCAATTTTGTGATAGTTGGAATCAAGTTTCCATCTGCATCAACAGTAAGGTATTCCACTATTCCAGAGGCATCAGATTCCATTTCCTGTTGATTTACAGTTGTTATATAGAATTTGTAGGTAGTAGCGGGTATGTACTCATATTCATAGATATATTCAGTTCCTATCGTTTCATCAAGAAGTTCAAAATTGTCATCGTTCACAGCTAAGAAGATATTGAAATGATCAAAATCATTAATTGCCGGCATATCCCAACTGAGATCAAGTAAATAATCTTGGATATATTCTAGAGTTACATTTTCTGGTGCAGGTGGAGTTTGGGGAACAGCACCATAAGTAATTATGCCAAATCCTGCTGGATTAAATAGATTAATATTATCCAGCGGCCACCAGCCATCAAAACCATGTGGATCAGGGGCATTATCGTCTAACACAAAAATTGCCAGACTAGATTGATTTTCTGCACTTGGATTTATCTCCCAGGTTTCAGCTCCGATGGGGATCATAAATTCATAAACAAGGTAACCTTCAGCTACAGAAACTTCCAATTGTGGATCGGGTAAAAAGAATACAGTTCCCACTCCTCCGGTATCGTAGATAGGTCGGAACTTCAGTTGATTACCGGAAGCATAATAGGCAGCCCAATAATTTCCTTCATTACCTTGAGCTTCTGGTGAGTAAACCCCATCATTATTATCATCGATATAAAGTGCAACTTCATCGTGATCTTCTAAAACCGTATCGTTATAATTAATGTAAGCTACATAAAGTTCGGTCATATCAGCATTCATCTTAAAATAACCGATCACACTTCCGATTGGTTGGATTGTGTTATCGTGTGTTCCACAGAAATCAGAAGTATCCAACACAAATGCATCATCCCATTCTCCCGGTGTTATTGTTCCGTCAATTGTTGGGGTAATTCCTTCATATACACTTATCTCATTTACAACATAACCAGAACATATCCATCCACTAACTTCATTAGAATAAGGGCTTTGCAGTGATCCATCAATTATTGCTGTAACAGAGTAATAATATTCGATCAACGGTAAAGCTGTATCATCAGTGTAAGAAGTAACTTCTGTTCCTACTGAAGCAAGCGGCTCTTCCGGATAAGGAACAGTTTCATATTGTTTACGATAAATATTGTATCCATCGGCAGGACCTGTAGCAGGTTCTAACCAGTTCAATTCAACCGTGAGTCCAGAGCCGTGACTAGCAATTAGATTTATTGGTGGAGAGCCAATTATTTCCATAAATATTTCACCAAGATCTGTTGTTTCATCTTCAACTACAACTACATTAGAGCTTATTAAGGGAATGTAACCGATTTTTGAACATTCAACTGCGTGAACACCGGCAGGAACGTTATTCAAACTAAAATTGCCATCATAGTCAGAGTAGGCGAAATAATCAATAAGAGTCGGAATTTCTATTTTTGCTCCAGAATTATCATCCTCTCCATCCAGATTTACCGTTCCGGTTATTAAACCGCCACCTAGATCACAATCTACACAATAAAGCAAACCTCCACTTCCCATTTCACGGGCATGCACAGCCTTTCCACCAACTGTACAAAAAGAGCCATCGGAAGCCATATCCAAGGCAAACATAGAGCCTGGCGTATTGATTTCATAAACAGGGATGTTGCTCTCTCTTCTGAAGAGAAGAAAATCTGCTGTGCTGTGGTTCATCGGTCCATAACCGGCAGCAGCAATAATAGAACCGTCATAACTCATATCGATCTTTGTAACATAATCTCCAAAATTTTCATAGATCCAGAGTGGTACAGGAGCCCCGGTATTGAAAACAAATATCTGTCCGTCATAACCTCCGGTAATAAAATCTAATGTTCCCACTGAGATCGTGCTGCCGTCACCGGAAATGCTCATTCCTCCAATCCAGGTAGATGAACCACTACCGATTGCATTAAAACTCCACTTTTCTTCATAAGTTTCCAATGTCTCATTGTACTCATAAACATGAACATAACCGGAATAATCTCCGTTCACTATTATCGAAGCATCATTACAAATAGCAGGAGGATTTTGATTATATTCCGGTCCTTGAAAAATAACACTTCCATCAGATGAATCCAGAACCCACATATTGCTGTTGCCTCCACCATATTGAGTAAAGATCAGAGTTGATCCATCTCCGCTTATTCCAAGAGTTGATGCTCCTCCCATAAAGTATGAATTCCATATTAAAGTTGGATTTCCGATTTCATATTTTTCTACTCTTCCAAAGTCTTCCCAATTATCGTAATAAGATACGTAAACATTTATTCCATCAGGAGATAGCTTTAATCCACTTATAGTTTGACCAATTATATGCTCCCATGTTGGAATTGATGAATCTTGTCCAAAAATCTTTAAAACGTCATCATCACCAACTGCCAGAATAGAGCCATCTTCTAACATATCAACTGGATAACCAAAATCAAGATCACTAACAACATGTTCCCAAAGTGGGGTAGATGAATCGTGAAATAACGAAACTCTTTCATTATTCAAGTACCATTGAACAAATGAATTTTCTAAGGTTGGAGTTACGTTGATCATGCCGGCTATTGCACCTGGATCTGATGTTTGCCACAAAGTAGAAACTCTACTATCCCGGCTGATAATCGAGGATTTTTCGATTTCCAAATTAATTTGATCTGTCTGTCCAAATTTAGTTTCAGAACCATTCTCTTCACTGGTAAAAGTCTGCTGCCAAACGTGGGCAGTAAGAAATTGTGCAAAAACTACTAAAATAAATAAAATTAATGCTAATTTTTTCATAAATTCTCCTTTGTAATTTTTCTTTGTTATTGTTTTCTAATAAGTCTCTATCTGAAGAAGGTTTTTTTATGTTTACTCTTGCTCTTTCTGTCGTCTATGTAAGCACCTTCTTGCTTATGCTCTTCTTTTATTTTCAAGGCTTCCGCCATATCATTTGTGTAAAGAAGAACCTTTTCTTTGGCTGTTTTTACAGTATATCTTTCCTTTGATTTCATAGTGCCTCCTTTGTAAATATTAAATTAAGATCAGTGACTATTTTTCATTTTTTCACAACTATTAAAACCAATTTGAAAAATGTAAACAGTTCAAAATTCTGTCAAATAAAAGCTTTCGTATAATTTATATATAAAGAAAGAATAACAAGTTTTAAAAACATATTGACAAAATATGACCGTCGGTCACTTGGTGACTCGAGGTTATCCCATGGGTGTAATTGAAAGAAAAGAAAGAGAAAAAGAGTTGCGCAGCGAGAGTATTATTGATGCTGCTGAAAGGATCTTTTTCAGTAAAGGTTTTGAGCATGCAACAATGAACGATGTTGCTGAAGAAGCTGAACTTTCTAAAGGTGCACTTTACCTCTATTTTCATAGTAAGAATGAACTTTGTATGGCAATTTTACAACGCAGTCTTCATATTTTAAAAGAGATATTTGAAATACTTCGGGATGATAAAAATCTTAATGGAATTGAAAAATTTCCTAAATTAGCAGAACTTTTCATTACTTTCGCCAAAGAGCATCCAAATCATTATGATTCACTTCTTTCCTACCGTGAACACCGGGAAAATTGTCCTGCAACAGGAAAAATAATTAAAAGTACAATCGAAGAAAATCAAAATATAAATAGAATTATCTCTGATATTATTAAGATGGGGCAAGTAGATAAAACTATAAAAAAATATATTGATGCAGATAAATTGTCTTTGTCACTTTGGGGAAATTTCACAGGTATAATGCCAAGTAGTATTTTAAGTGAAAAAGTAATTCCAAATTTCAATCCTGAAGATATTATTAAATATCATTTTCAACTTTTACTAAATGCAATAAGTACTTAAAAGGAGCTAATAATAATGAAAAAAGGTATTTTGTTTTTTATCTCTCTGCTGATCGTATGGATCTTTTTAGCAGGAACCAGTCAGCAGGAAATAATCATCGGAATCATTGTATCGTTGCTGCTCACAATTATCTTTTTTTCAAAAGGAACAATATTTTCTGAGTTTAATCTAAACCCAAAGGCAATTTTCTATTTCATAATTTACATTTTTGTCTTTTTGTGGGAACTTGTTAAATCAAGTTTTGATGTTGCTTCCAGAGTAGTTCAACCTACAATACCGATAAATCCCGGTATTGTAAAAGTAAAAACTAAATTAAAATCTCGGTTAGGACGAATAATTCTAGCAAATTCCATCACACTTACTCCGGGAACTTTAACTGTAGAAACAAATGGAGAAGATTATTATATTCACTGGATCGATGTAACTTCAGATGATATTGATGGAGCAACAAAACAGATAGTGAGTAAATTTGAAAAATATCTGGAGGTGATCTTTGGATAAAAACATAATTCATATAAATCCATCTTGTCTTTCTGAGGTCTCTTTTAGCTTTACAAACGAAGAATCTAATGGAATTTTATTCAGCTTTACATCTATTCATTCTTTGAGATTCTTCCCAAGAACAACGTGCAAGAAACGTCAGAATGACAACAATATTTTTTGTATTCTGGAGGTAAACAATGGCTGATCTTATTTATAATATAGCAGCAATCATTGCACTTGCCGGTATTGTGTTGTCTTTTGTAAGAT
>JAOZPK010000092.1 GCA_029932755.1 Candidatus Cloacimonadota bacterium
CGGCAATGGAAGCAGTAGAAAATATAATTCAAAACGTAAAAACAAAAGATAACATTTGGAATGTAAATACAGAAGAGGAATACCATGAAGAATAATATAAATAGTAAATTAAATAATAAAGTTTCAATTTTGTTTTTTATCATGCTTATTTCATTAATAATGGGCTGTTTAGAATCAGCAATAGCATTTATTGCAACTAATGATATTTCGATATCACGTGTTTTCTGGAATTATAAACATCTATTAACAATGATCTCTATATCAACATTTGTGTGGTTACCGATTCTATTATTATTTTCATTTATACTATACTTTATTTCAAAATTAAACTTTTTAATGAAACTAATTATCAATTTTGGCTCTTTTATTATTCTTGCTTCTTTATTTATTATTAATATTTCCAGCTGGAAATTCTATTTTCGTAATGGAATATTTCTAATCCAAAATGCGATTGTATTTACTTTTTTAAATTTTAAATTACTAATATTTCATTTTATACAAACAAGTCCAAAAACAATTTCTATATTAGTTGCATTTTCAATTTTTTTAGCGTTGATAATTGTATTCTTGTTAAATGTAATAATAAAGATTAGAGATAAATTTAAATATAAAAAAATTCTTATAGCTGTTTATGGTAGTTTAATAATAATCCTTACTTTAAATTTCCATATTGAGAAAAAGAACTTTCATCCTTTTTTATCAATATTAGCTTCTGGTAGTATATATGAGAGTGTTGATGAACAAACAATGCTTAAAGTATTAACTTTAAAGGATAATGCAAATAGTTTTACTATTGATGAACAAAATGCTAAACCAGTAATTGTGATCATGATTGAATCAATGAGAAAGGACCTAATAGACATGCAGCCTTGTCCAATCCCCTTTATGAAACAATTGGCAGAAAAATCTTTGTTTTTCGATAAATCGTATATTACTTCTTCACATTCAAATTATTCTGATCTTTCTATTTGGTATTCACGTTATCCATTAAGAGCAAATTATCGAGAACCATATTCGGAAGAGTCTGTATCACGAGGATTGTCTATTTTTGAATATTTTAATAAGATTGGCTATCATACAGGATATATTTCATCACAGAATGAGAAATGGGGTGATATGATCAATTGGTTAAAAGGAAAAGGAATTGATTATTTTTATCATTCAGAGAATTATGATAAAGAAACGTGGTTTAATGAAGATGATAGGGGCGGTTTATCGCAGTTAATAAAAAATAAAAAAGCTACTGCAGGAAAAATTGAGGACTCTGCAACAATTAAAATTGCTGAAGATTGGATATCCGGCTTAGATCATGAAATCCCTTTTTTCTTAGGTATGAACCTACAGAATACACATTTTGATTATGTAGTTTCAACAAATAGTATTCAGCCATTTGAACCAAGTGTTATTGATTTTCCCATGGTTTATTATGATTGGCCGGAATCTAAAGTAGTTCATGTGAGGAACAGGTATCTAAATGCTTTTCATAATTTGGATAGTATTATAAAAGATTTTGTTAGTTACCTAAAAAAAGAGGGACTTTGGGATAATTGCTACTTTGTGATTATTGGTGATAGCGGAGAAGCATTTTATGAACATGGATTTGCAAATCATTCCGGATCCATGTATGATGAGATTGCTCGTACATTTACAATGATCAAACCTCCTAAAGGTGTTGATGTTCAAATGGTAGAGAAATCAATTAGCCACATTGATATTTTCCCAACACTTCTTGATATTATGGGAATTCCTATACCTGGTTCTTTTCAAGGATATTCTGCTTATGATTCAGATAAACAGAGAAAAATATTTATGCATAATAATTCATTTGTTTGGCAGGATGCTTTAGTTTCATGGCCCTGGAAAATGTTAATTACGTATCATCCTGTGAAAAAAGTTGAGCTCTACAATCTTGTAACTGATCCAATGGAGAAACAGAATCAAATTGATGAATATCCGGATATAGTTAATGAAATGAAACAACAGATAAAAATTATTCATGATTCCCAGATTGAATATTATAAAAATCCAAATTTTTTCATTAAATATAATCCACCTAACATTTATTAGAGGGAGCATGAAAACTACAAAATATCTTAGAATTTTAGTTAATGCATTATTGATCTACTCTGTTTTAATGTCAGCGATCTGTATTTCATTCGATACGGTGAATACACTTAAATATGGAGCTTTAGATCTTCGCAACCGTGTAGTTGGAGTAAGAGTATTGTTAAATGAGGAAGATCCCTATTTCTTTAAATGGGAACAGGATACACCGGAAGAGTTTGTTGATGCACGAGATTTTTATTCTAATTTTCCAATGAGTAGATTAACTGTTCCCCCATCTGTGCTTTTGCTTCATTCGCCTTTTGCTTCAATACCTTATAAAACTCAGCAGATTTTGTGGGCATTTATCCAATGGTTATTACTTCTTCTAAGTATTATTCTGCTTTCAAATACAACTGATTCTATTATTAAAAAGAAAATAATCTGGATAATTGGATTATTGATCATTGCTTCTAGTTTTTTCTGGAGACTGCATATTGATAAGGGGCAAATATATATTCTTTTTCTTTTTATGATTATCTTATCTTATTGGCTTGTTAAGAAGAAAGATAATTACATTCTCAGTGGCTTTATTTTGGGATTAACTGTTTCCTTCCGTCCACCTGTAATATTGATGGGTATCCCATTTCTTATAAAAAAAAAATGGAAGTTTATTATTAGCGGTATTACCGGAATGTTGATAAGTTTTGTATCTTCTTTATTCATTGCTCCATTTCCATTTTGGAAGAGCTATTTTAATTCTATGGAGTTTCATGAAAAATTCCATTTACTCATCATCCGACCGACATATAGTTTTTTTAATAAGATTGATGTTGATGGGATAAAGAATGCAATTTTCTCAGCAAATCTACCAATAGAAGATTCTTCTATTCAAGATATGTTTCGTATTATCTTTCATCTAAAAGTTAAAGCGATCATACTTGAATTATCTTTGATCATTTGTATTTCAGTTTTGATATTTCTATTATGGAAGAGAATAGTTAAAACAAAAAGCAATGATATTCTTTTTTATATTGGAATAGTATTTGTAATTATTAGCAGCTTCTTTCTTCCTGCTGCTCGTCTTTCATATATGAATATCTACTGGTTGTTTCCATTATCATTAATTATTTTAATAACAAATGATATCAAAAAGACCTTAAAACCCGAATTAGTCTTTGTAATAGTAGGGTTATTCCTAAACACTATGTTTTATACATTTCCCAAAGGAGTTATTTTAAGTGATTATTTGATGCTTTTTTATATAGTAATTACAACAATCAGAATAACCAATTCCAAATACTAATTTTTTCTAAAATCATTAGGATTAATATCATATCGTTTAAATTTCTCATATAGATTCTGGCGTTTAATATTTGATATCTTAGATACTTTTGTAACATCACCTTTATATTGATTCATAAGGTTTCCGATGTAAGCTTTTTCAAATTCGCTTTTAGCTTTTGGGTAAGGTAAATCAAGAAAAAGAGATGATGTAGAATTAATTTTCTTTGATTCTTGCTTATAAATATGGTCAGGTAGATCTTCTGGAATAATGGTATCATGTGAAGCAAGGGCAACAGAATGTTCAATAGTGTTTTTTAGTTCTCGTATATTTCCTTTCCATTGTTGGTTTAATAGGATTGAAAGAGCTACATTTGATATTTTAAGCTCTTGTTTTTTGTATTTATCAGAAAATTCGGAAATGAATTTGATAACAAGAAGCTTAATGTCTTCAACTCGTTCCCGTAATGGTGGGATATGCAGATTTATCACATTTAATCTGTATAAAAGATCTTCTCGGAAATTTCCATTTTCAACTTCTTCAGAAAGAGATTTATTAGTGGCAGCAATAATTCTCACATCAACGGTAACATCATTCTCACCACCAACTTGTCTGATAATACCTTTTTCTAAAACGCGAAGTAATTTAACCTGAAAGGCTGGTGTTGTTTCAGTAATCTCATCTAAAAACAATGTTCCACCATCAGCTTCCTGAAAATATCCCATCTTATCTTTGATTGCACTGGTAAACGATCCTTTTTTATGACCAAAAAGAGTACTTTCTAAAAGGCTTTCCGGTAAGCTCCCACAGTTGATTGCAACAAATTTTTTATTACTTCTACTGCTGTTTCGATAGATCAGATCAGCAATGAGTTCCTTACCTACACCTGTTTCCCCTGTAATTAGAATTGTTGTGTCAAGTGGAGCTATCTTTTTTACTTTTTCCATGATCTTTTGAATAGCCAGACTATTCCCAACAATATGGGTTCTATCAAACTCTTTATCCAAGATCGTTCTTAACCTTTTTATCTCATCTGTTTGCCATTTTACTTTTAGTAATTTCTCTATCTTGAGTTTAAGCAGATCAAGATCTTCAACGGGTTTTTCTATAAACTCATCAGCTCCAAGCTTCATCGCTTCTACCGCCATCTCAATAGATGCTTTACCGCTGATTACCATCACAGCAATTTCCGGCCATTTTTTCTTGATATTCTTCAGTAGGCTTAAACCATCTTCACCAGGCATTACAAGGTCACTAAGTGCAATCTGATAAGAATGAGTTTTTAATTTCTCTATGGCTGCAATTGCTGAATCTGCTGTATCGATCAAGTATTCATCTTCTAAGTGTCTACTAAAAATATCTCTAGTATCTTTTTCATCATCAACTATCAGTATCCTAGCTTTCTTTCCATTATATTCGAACATAATATTATCCTTTTGTTTGTGGTAGGATTAAAGTAAACGTTGATCCAAAATCCTGTTTGGATTCGACTTCGATCTTACCATCGTATTTTTCAATTATGCTTTTTGTTATTGCCAGCCCAAGCCCGAAACCGGTTCCTGATTTTCCAATTTTGGTTGAGAAATATGTTTCGAAGATCTTATTTAAATTATATTCAGGGATTCCTTCCCCTGTATCTGTAATCTTAATGTAGATCATCTTATCTTCTTCATAAGTACGGATTGTGAGTTCCTTCTGTACACAGTCTTTCATCGCTTGAATGGCATTATTGATAATATTTGCGGTACAGAGACTTAAATCACCGTAGGATGCTGTAACATTTGGAAGACTTTTTTGGAAATCAGTAGTAAGTGTTACATAATGTTTAAAGAAAAGATTATGTTTGCAAAACTCAAGTTCTTGTGTAATCATTTCATTGATATCAATTGGACGGTCTGCTGATATATTACTTTGTTTTACTTTTGTTAATAAACCTTTTACTGTTTGAGCAATATTTTTACCAGCTTCAATTATTCTATCCAAATCAGTGTTATCTTTCAAATCTTTCTTTAGAAGTTGAGCATAGCCCAGAACTGTATTCAAGGGCGAATTGATATTGTGAACTATTCCTTCAATTTTTTTACCGATGTCAGCAAGTTTATTACTCTTTATCAGTTCCAATTCAAGTGACTTTCTTGCTTCAGATTCTCGGATCTCTTTTGAAACATCAATGATGCTTCCAAAAAATTTGGTGCTTTCATCATGTTTTACTGCTCGAATATTCAGGGCTACGAATTTTTGATTTTTGTTTGGATAGATCTTTATATTTGGGAATGTTAGTGGTGCATTATATATTTTTGCAAACTGCTTTTCTTCCAATCCCATTAATTTGCTCAGATTTTGATGGTTGATCTGGTTCTCGTCCATCTCCATAATTTTTACGAAACTGGGATTAAAAAGGATCACATCAAAATTTTGATTCAGCCAGAAAATCCCCGTATCCAGATTATCTGTTAATTCTTTGTATTCACGCAAAGTTTGGCCATATCTCGATAGGGCAATATTCATAGTATTGAAAGATGTAACCATATCACCCAATACACCAGAATATTGTTTTTTAATAGGTTCCAATTTAGAAGGATTTTCTGAAATATTCTGCATATTATTGCTAATATTTCTTACTGGAATAAGTATTGTTTTACTAAACCAGTTACCGAGCAAACTTATCATTACAAGTGTAAAAGCTAAAAGGATCAGAATAAAAATTAAAATACTCTGCTGCACAAATTGATTTACATACCTTTTATAGGAAATGATAAAAATTCCAGTTGGTTCATTTGCCAGATCGTAGAATATTTTGATACCTGCAGCGTTATTAATGTTGAATTTCTTAATGGTCTGCTCTAATTTTTTTTCAGTCATAGATTCAATCAGATCATTTATGTCTGAGATATATTCAGTAAGATTGCCAGGAATTGCATTGTTAGAAAGTGTTTTGTCATAAGAGATTAAGCTTACTTCAGAATCTGAGCTTAATTTCAAATTAGCCATATCGAATTTTTCTATTAGAATAAGAACACCAAGAAGTTCTTTTACTTCATTTGAAATAAAAATCGGATTATATGTTATCTGAAATAATCTATTTCCAAAATTTCCTATAAAAATCCCAGAGTTTTCTTTGGAAATATCGCGATATATCTGTGAAAGATATTTATTTAAAAGCTCCCATTGCTCGCCAAAAATGTATTCTCGCTGTTTATTGCAAATTATGAGCTTTTCAATATTCTCGGATTTAAAATTTCGATTAAGATGATCATTAATAAGATTCTTATCCCCTTTTTGCAATGCATCAATTATTACTGTATCGGTTTCAAGATTATTTAGTAAATCCTGTTTTCCCATTTCCATCTCAGTACGAGCGATCTTCAATTCAGAAAGTGTTGATTTTATATTCAAGTCTTCATATTGATTTATTCCGAACTTGGCTAATTGCCATTCGATGAAAGTGAGTGTAAGCACAAGAAAAAATGTGATTACAAAAAATAATTCAAAGATCCGTTTTTCCAGTTCTGTTTTTCTCTTCTTCAAAATATCTTCCTTTTTAATATTACTTATTTAAGATTTCATTGACTTTTAAAATTATAGAATCATATGTAAATGGTTTATGAAGAAAACTAGTATTTGGAGAGGATGTATGTTTTTTAATGAAATCATTATCAACATTTCCGGAGATGAAGATAGCTTTTATGTCAGGTTGAAGCTTTCTTAGTTCATCAACCAACTCCGGTCCACTTATCTTCGGCATTGTAATGTCGGAGATCAAAAGATGAATTTTTTCATTACTTTCTTTAAATTTAAGCAAGCCTTCTTTACCATTTGATGCTTCAATAATTTTGTAACCCCGTTCCTCTAAAATTTCAGATAGGAAATTCCTGATGCTGTTTTCATCATCAACAAGTAAGATAGTTTCATCTCCGGTTGGAAGATTCTCTGAATCGAAAATTTTAGCTTCATTAACATTGGACTCTGTAATTATTTGTGGAAAATAGACATTAAATTCAGAGCCTTTTCCTTCTTCTGATTCAACAAGTATTACGCCTTTATTCTGTTTCATGATACCAAATACTGTAGAAAGTCCAAGACCGGTACCCTTGCCTACTTCCTTAGTTGTAAAGAAAGGTTCGAATATCTTTCTCCGAATCTCTTCACTCATGCCTATTCCCGTATCTACAACAGATATCTTAATATATTCATTTGACGCATTAAGATTGTGCTGTTCAATGAATTCTTTGGTAAGTGCTTCTTTTGTTGTAGAAATCATGATCTTGCCATAGCCTTCAATCGCATCACGTGCGTTTACAACAAGATTAACAATAACCTGTTCGAGTTGACTTTTATCTGCATAGATCATACAAGAAGGGCTTTGAAAAGTTGTTTTTAAAGATATTTCTTCTCCGATTAATCTCTTCAACATTTTCTCAAGTTCTGTAATAGTTTTATTCAGATCGACATTAATTTTTTCAACTATTTGCTTTCGTGAAAAACCTAGTAATTGTTTAGTTAGTCTTGCCGCTCTTTCACCGCAATCTTTAATCACTTTGATATCTTTATAAGAATCGTTGTCTTTATCCAATTTTTTAAGAGCTAAATCGGAATAACCATTAATAGCTGTTAATAAATTATTGAAATCATGCGCAATTCCACCTGCAAGTTTTCCAACAACTTCCATTTTTTGAGATTGGTATAATTGTTCTTGAACAATCTGTTTTTCATCTTGAGCCTGAATACGTTTGGTTATATCACGAGCAATAACTAAGAGTGCTTGTTCTTCATTAAAAGTTATTTCACTTTTATGAAGTTCAACAATTATTTCTTCACCACTCTTTTTAACGTGAGTAAAAACAGGTGAATCGATAATACTTTTCTTATTTAGATAATTTGACAATTGTTTCCACTCTTTTTCAATATAAAGCGTAAAAGCAGGAGCTGAAATAAGTTCATCTTTTGCATATCCATATTTATTTAATACAACATCATTACAATCAAGAAAATTCTCTCCATTTTTAGATAATATAAAAATAGGATCAGCAATACTGTTGAAAAGGAGACGATATTTTTTCTCGCTTTGTCGGAGATTGTATTCCATTTTATAGCGATAAAATGCCATTTCGATTGTTACATGAAGTTCATGTTCTTCAAAAGGTTTTATCAAATAACCAAAAGGATCAGTTACTTTTGCGCTATTCAAAATGGGTTCGTTCGCATAGGCTGTAAGATATATTATTGGGACATTGTATTGTTTTTTAATTTTAACAGCAGTTTCAATACCGTTGAGCGTTCCGGCTAGCATTATATCCATCAGAATCAAATCAGGATTTAATTCTTCGTAGCGTTCAAGAACTCGTTCTCCATAAGAAATAATGTCAATAACTTCATAGTTGAATTGTAACAAAGTTCTTTTTATATCTTCTGCAATGATCCTTTCATCTTCAACAATCAACAGTCTTTTCTGTGCCATTATTTACCTACACCTTCCTAAAATTATGTCCTAAAAAAATTACATGTAACAAAAAGTAGAAAAAAGAAAAAGTGGTCAATTTGTTTTTATAACAAAATAAAAAGCCATCCGGTATTGCCGGATGGCTTTAATGGTTGGGCCGGGAGGATTCGAACCCCCGAATGCATGGACCAAAACCATGTGACTTACCGCTTGTCGACGGCCCAAAAGATCT
>JAOZPK010000093.1 GCA_029932755.1 Candidatus Cloacimonadota bacterium
ATTAATGACGACAGAGAAGAAACGATCGTACCAATAGCTTTAACTATTACCGGAACGGATACTCATAATGATATAGTAGATGTAGAAACTAAATTGTTAGGGAATTATCCTAATCCATTCAATCCTGAAACCACCATACAATATAACTTAAAAAATTATTCAGAAGTAACAATAACAATTTACAATACAAGGGGACAATTGGTTCGTACTTTGGTTAATTCTTCTCAGTTGGGTGGAACACATAGTGTTGTATGGAACGGCAAAGATACAAATGGTAGAAACGTTTCCAGTGGTATTTATTTCTCTACATTTGATGCAAATGATAAAGAAGGTGATTATACCAGTGTGAAAAAAATAATTCTTATGAAATAGATAGATTTATATCGGAAAAATAAAGCCTTGCAATACTGTAAGGCTTTTTTATTTGAACAAAAATTTAAAATAATTGTTGCCTTAAAAAAAAAGAAAATAAAAATCCGATTAGATAAATTACAAAATTGGAGGTAATGATTTGTTAGATATTCCCAGAATTCAAATTGTAGATTTGAAAGGAAAGATAGTTTTAGTTCGTGTTGATCATAATGTTGTTAAGAAGGGTATTATTAAAGATCCTTATAGAATTGATGCGTCGATCGAAACAATTAACTACATAATCAAGCAAGGCGGGAAACCGATATTAATGACGCATGTGGGAAGACCAAGGGATAAAAAAACAGGGGAGATCAATGTTTCTGAAAATACTTCTATAATTCCAATCGTAGAATATTTAAAAAATCATTTTAACCTTAATTTTAAAATTGCCTTTGATAATATCCCTGATTTTTCAAAACCAAACTATATTAAAGAATTAAAATCCGGTGCGATTGATGGAGTTTATCTTCCCAATACACGCTGGTTTGCAGGTGAAGAAAGTAAAGATGAACAAACAAAGAAATTAGGGAAAGAACTTGCAAATTTAGCAGATATTTTTGTTAATGATGCTTTTGGATCATGGCAGCCACACGCTTCCACAGTGGAACCGGCTGAATACCTGCCCTCTTTTGCCGGTATTCTGATGCAGAAAGAAATTGATAATCTGACGCGAGTGCTCTCTCCCCAAAAACCATTTCTCGCAGTCGTAGCCGGTTCTAAGTTCGATACTAAGATAGGACCATTAACTGCTCTCTTGAAAAGTGCAGACCATTTGTTAGTTGGCGGTGTTTTATATAATGCCTATTTGTGTGCAAAATACGGATTCATAATAAAGGGTATCGATAAAGAGGACATACTTTCTGCTAAGAAGTTCGTTGAATTAACAGAGGAATATCCGGGAAAATTAATTGAAATCCCATTTATAGTGGAATCAGATAATTTGGATTCATCAGAAAACAAAAAGATTCTCAATATTGAACAAATGACGAAAGGTGAGGAATACAACTACATATTAGATGCAGATCCGAGATCCTTTGAATCGGATAAGATCAATAATATTTTCATGGAAACAAAAACAATATTTGTAAATGCTGTAATGGGTTTAACTCCATATTTTGCTGAAGGTACGAGTGCACTGGATACAATAATTTCTAAAAATAGAAAAAGTGAAAAGTTCTTCGGCGGTGGCGATACACTTCAGGAATTTAAAACACTTCTGCCAGATCTTTACAATAAGGCTCTAAATGATGATTCATACTACTTTTTTACAGGCGGCGGTACAATTCTAAAGGCAATTAATGAAGGAAAAGTAACCGGATTGAAACCAGTTCAAGCTTTGATTAATAACAAAAAGAGAATGGTATGATCTCCGAATTCACAAAGAGAGTTATTGAAATTATTAAACAGATACCTTACGGAACTGTAGCAACTTATGGACAAATCGCAACACTAGCCGGTAACAATAAAGCTGCTCGACAAGTTTCAAGAATTCTTCACTCATCTTCTGATAAGTATGATCTTCCATGGCATCGTGTGATAAATTCTCAAGGAAGAATATCATTGAGAACTGGTGATGGTTTTGAAATGCAGAAGTCTATGTTGGAAAGTGAAGGAATTCAAGTAATAAAGGACAGAATTGATCTGACAATATTCCAGTGGAAGAATATGTAACTTACTAAAAAATAAACTATTATATAATTAATGTCTTGACGTAAGATTTATTTTTTTTGTTTTTAGTAAAGTGCAAATGGATAAACTAATTATTTATAGGAGGGAAGTTATGACAAATATTAACAAATTATTAGCAGTTCTTATTGTGGTCTTTGGGTTGTTGTTTATAGGATGCGAAGAAGATCCATCAGGACCTGATCAACCCGGTACTGTTGAGGGTATTGTAACACATCTGGATACAGGCGCAGAGATAATTGGTGCCATTATTAATGATGGCACATCAGATGTAGCAATCTCTGGAGCCGGTGGAACCTATTCTTTCGAAATAGAAGCAGGCACTTACACATTTACCTGTACTGCAGAAGGTTATAATTTGCAGGTGATGGCAGATGTCGAAGTTGATGCAGGAGAATCTACTATTATAAATTTCCAACTTGAACCTATCAATATAATACTTATTAATAGTAATATAATTGGTAATGTTACTTGGACTAATAATAATATTTACTTGATTGATGGAGAAATACTTATTCACTCTGTTTTAACTATTGAACCAGGAACGTTAATAAAATTTAAAGATGGTGCTAATTGGGTAATTCAGGGTGCTGCTGGAGGTTTGATAATTGCTGAGGGATCAACTTTGCAACCAATAGTATTTACTTCATGGCATGACGATGCACATGGTGGAGACACAAATGGAAACGGAGATGCAACCGAACCCGTAAGAGGTGATTGGGATGATATCAATATTCATGGAGATAATAATTCTTCCATTTTTGATTACTGTGAATTTTACTATGGTGGTGGGTATTATGATAATTATGTATTATTTCTAGATCCTAATACAGCAGTTAGCATTACTAATTGTACAATTGCACATAATCAAGGTGAAGAAGGAGCCTTGAATGCTTATGCAGCGGGAAGTGGAACAATTATTCAAAATAATATTTTCTATGATAATATCTGGCCCTTAAACATAAATGCTAACTTTAATCTTGATGATTCAAATATTTTCCACGATCCGGATACTCGTTCCGATATAAATGATCATAATGGTATTCTGGTTGAAGGTGATTTTGACGGACAGATAACCTGGAGTGAGACAGAGGTTCCTTATGTGTTGCAAGAAGGAGAATATTTAATACCTGCTGGAAATTCTCTGACCTGTGCTCCAGGAGTTATGCTGAAACTGGATGATGGAGTAGATTTATGGATAAATGGAACTATCAATGTTGAAGGCACTTTGGCAGAACCAGTAATTTTTACTTCCTATAAAGATGACACTGTAGGTGGTGATACCAATAATGATGATACTATAACCTCTCCAAATCCTGGTGATTGGGATTATATTATGATTCAGGGTATTAATAATTCTTCTTCATTTAATTACACTAAATTCTACTATGGTGGTGGTTATTATGACGGTTACACTATCTACTTAGATGTTGATACTTCAGTTAATGTCACAAGTTGTAGTTTCATTTATAATACCGGCTCAGATGAACCTGTACTTGATGCAAGCCTTGCCGGAGCAAATACAACAATTATCGGTAATGTTTTCTATAATAATGTGAAACCATTATTGATAAACGGAAGTATAAGCTTAGATTCATCGAATACTTTCCATAATCTGGAAAATCCTTCTCAATCTAACATTAAGAATGGAATATTTGTTTCTTCCAGTTTTGACATTGAAGGAAACATAAATTGGGAAGAAACTGAAGTTCCTTTTGTCTTGTCTGCTGAACTACAAATTGATACAAGCAATTCATTAACCCTGGCGGATGATGTTATACTAAAGTTTGATGGAGGTTCGATCTGGTACCAGGGTGATAATCTTATTAATTTTGATGGCTCGGGTGTGTGGTTTACTTCTTATAAAGATGATGAACATGGTGGAGATACAAATGGTGATGCAGGAAACACAGTGCCTGCAGATGGTGACTGGAATGGGATATATAACGCCGGAGCTAATCCGGAGTATTGGGAAATATGGGATAATATTCTGTATGATGAGTTTCATAGATAAATAGAATAAGAAAAAGGGATCCTTATGTAAGGGTCCCTTTTTTTGTTAAATAGATAACTGATTAAATGTTCTTAACAGCTGATTCTAATTGCATTAGAGCTTTCTCAATTAATTTCCTTGAACATCCTAGATTCATGCGCATAAAACCTTCTCCACCTTTACCAAATTTAGATCCATCATTCAATGCTAACCCTGCTTTATTGATAAATAGATTTACAAGTTCTTTCTGTGAAAGATCTAATTCACGGCAATCAAGCCACAAAAGATATGTTCCTTCCATTCTAATAACTTTGATCTGTGGAATATTATTTTGCAGATATTGTTGGGTGAAAGTGTAATTATCTTCAATATAAATAAGTAATTCTTCCAACCATTTTCGTCCATACTGATACGATGCTTCCAGTGCCTCGATCCCAAATACGTTTCCACTGTGCAGTCCTAATTTAAGAAGTGTTTTCTGGAACTTAACTCTAATTTTTTTATTAGGTATTATCAGATAAGATAAAGAAAGTCCAGCCACATTAAAGGTTTTACTGGGTGCGAACATCGTTAAAGAACTATCTGCTATTTGGTTAGATATAGTTGGAATTGGAATATGTTTATTGCTGCTAAAAATCAGATCAGAATGAATTTCATCAGAAATAAGAAGCACATTATATTTCAGACACAATTCAGAAACTCGTTGCAATTCTTCAAGTTTCCAAACTCTACTGACTGGATTATGCGGACTGCATAATATCATCATTTTCACATCATCAGCCAGTTTCTTTTCCAGATCAGTAAAATCCATTTCATAATGATCATCTATCAATTTAAGTTCAGATATAACAAGTTTACGATTATTATTCTTTATGGAAGTAAAGAAAGGATAATAAACCGGAGTTTGAACTAAAATTTTATTCTTCTCTTTAGTGTAAGTTTGTATAGCAAAATTAATAGATATAACGATTCCAGGAGTTGCAATAATCCAATCTTTTTTTATCTCCCAATCAAATCTTTCCTTCATCCAGTTTATTATGGAATCATAAAAAGAATCGGTAAGACCAGTATATCCAAAAATGCCATGATCGACACGTTTTTGTAGAACTTTCAAAACTTCTTGTGGTGCTTGAAAATCCATATCAGCAACCCACATTGAAAGTAGTTTTTCCTTCCCAAATATGTCTTTATTGTAATCCCATTTGTAGCATTTTGTATTCTTACGATCAATGATTTGATCGAATCTATTCATTACATATTCCCTTTTGAGAAGAAGATATCGAGTACGAGAATACTAAGTGCAGAGTAAGTATCCAAATCTCCGAAGACATCTTCTAGACCTTTTATCAACGCATTTATGTGATCTTTTGTCAACTTAACAAGAATAATCTTTGTGAGAGCATTTTGTTCTGAAGTGAAATTAAAAAACCCCATGAAAAGAGGAGTTGTAGAAAGTAGGTTTTCCATATTTTGAGTTTCCAGAATAATCGAATCTTGAATTCCGTATTCTACAAATACTTCTGTAATATCCTGCATAATACTTTCATCTTTAATTGTAAGCATCATCATAACTTCTTTTCCCTTTTTTGTGATTGTCTTTATATTATTTGCGTTGCGAAGGAACTCTTCATAAAGTCCAATTTTTGTTGTTGAGTGCAATATCTCTTCTATCACATGAGGTTCTTTTAGAATTTGAGAAACTTGTGCTAATAGTTTCAAATGTGTTCCTCTATCACCTTTTGGTCCAACTATTGTAACAAATATTTTTGATTTCTTTTTATCAAGTGAATCAAAATTAATGCCTTTTTTACAGATAGCTATTGCAATGATGAAATGATCAATACCTCCCAGTTGACAGTGAGGGATAGCGATTCCTTTGCTAAATCCTGTACTTCCCATCTCTTCTCTTTCTTTAAGAGCTCTGAAAATCACATCTTCTTCAATATTCCTAAATTCCCTACTTCGTTTAAGCAGTATACCAATGTTGTGTAATGCTTCATTTTTATTTTTAGCATTGAAATCAACCTCACAACATTCAAGTTTAACAATTTCCGAAAATTCCATTATATTCTCCTTTTCAGGTTTTTTAAAATTGCAAATTTAGAAAGTGATGGTCCGATAATTTCATTAACAAATACAGACATTAAAATAATATTTGTCATTTCAGCAATTTCGCTCTGAACCTCAGCAGAAGCTTGCAGAACAATGGGAGAAGCCTGCACGAATAACATAAGCCCGATGGCAACTCCTGCTTGTGGGAGTAAACTTAAACCCAGATAATTTCGAATATTTTTATCAATCTTCAATACAGTTGCGCTTAAGAAAACACCAAAATATTTTCCTAAAAATCGTAGAATTATAAACACAAAACCAGCTAATAATATTATTGGATCTTTAAAAACAGCAATATCCAATTCTGCTCCTGCTATTGCAAAAAAGATAGCATAAAGCGGGGGAGTCATCGGCTCAAACGAAAAAAGAATACGTGCATTTTTTTTGTTCATGTTAATTAATATCATTCCGAGTGTCATATTTGCTATAAGTGGTGATAGATGCATACTTATTGCAATTGAAGTTGTTAGAAATATTATACCTAAGGAGATGATCTTGATCTCATTCAAATTACGCTTTCTTATTGTTACAAAATGGATGATGAGACCACTTATTGCACCAATAATAATAGAAATGAATATCTCTTTGAATGCATGGATAATTGAATGTGAGATATTTACTTGTACATCTCCCATCATTGATCCGGAAATAGCGAATGCAATTGAAAATAGAATTACGGTTCCTGCATCATCTAAAGCAACAATTCCATAAAGGTAATCTACGAATTTTCCTCGTGCTTTGAGTTTCTCCACAATAACTACTGTCGCAGCAGGAGCAGTAGCTGCAGAAATTGCTCCCAGAACAAATGCAACATAATTGGAAAAACCTATCGTTAACAAACCGAATGATACAATTAAAAAAGTTAATAGCATTTGGGTTAGAGTGAGAATAAATATTTTTTTTCCATATAGTTTAAGTTTATAAAATGAGAACTCACCACCGATAATAACTGCAATAAATGAAAGTGTTATCTCCGATAAAATGTATAGTATTTCCATATTCTCATGCCGGATCAATTTCAATCCGGAGCTTCCGATAAAGACACCGGCAAGGATGTACCCTGTAATTGTAGGAAGCTTTATCTTCTCTGCTAATTGTCCGAAAATGTATCCGACAATAAGCAGCAACCCGGCACTGAATATAATGTGATGAGCAAAATATTGCTTCATCATTTCAAGAATGTTTAACATTTAGTTTTCCTTATTAGTTAATAAATATTTTTTCACATTAGTTACATTTTTATATTTTCCAAATAATGCCATTAATTTAATTCGCATTTTTGGTCCTTTTAGATCTCCACCCAGTAAAACACCTTTTTTATGAAGGAATAATCCTCCTCCTTCATAACCGTATTCCGCCAGAACTCGTCCTGTATAAGTGCGCGAAACAAGTATAACTAGTATATTGTTTATTAAAGCTTTCTCAAGAGATGGTATTATCGTTTTTGGAACATTACCTCTTCCAAATGCTTCTATAACTATTGCTTTGGCATTATTTTGGATTGACGATTCTATGAATCTACCATCCATCCCGCTACAGCATTTTATAAGGTCTATATTTGGCTCTATTGAATCAGTAAGTATTTTTTCATGTTCTTCAGATTTACGGTAGAATATGATTTTATCGGGGTCAACTACTCCTAGAAGACCAAGTGAAGGGCTTACAAATGCATCGATTTTACTGGAATCTGTTTTTACAACATCGCGTGCAGAATCAATTTCATCATTCATAACGACCAGCACACCACGATTTGAGGAGCGATCTGCTCCTGCAACCCTTACAGCACCAACAATATTTCTGGGTCCATCAAGACCAAGTTCAGAGCTACTGCGCATTGCAGCTGTTATGATTACCGGTTTATTTGTTTTTAAGATCAGATCCAACATATAAGCTGTCTCTTCCAGCGTGTCAGTTCCATGAGTAACAACTACACCGTCGTAATCTTTAATCTTTTTATCAATTATTTTTGCAAGTTCCAGCATTATATTTGGATCTATATATGGACTTGGAATATTGGAAAATTCAAATACATTAATTACAGCGATCTCTTCTAATTGAGGCAAAGAACATAATTGTTTGGCAAATTCATCATTTGGGATCACACCAAAAGGGCTATTGTGTTTCATGGCAATTGTGCCGCCTGTAGTTATAATCAATATCTTCTTCTTCATAATTAACCTCGAATCATTTGTATCAGAAAAAATGTACTGGCTTGGATGTCAAGAATATCTAAAATTATTTGAACTCTCGGACATAATAATTGGAATTCTTAAATTTCTTGACATTAAAAGTGATAAAATTGGATTAGCACATACGTGCGCCCGTGGCTCAATTGGATAGAGTACTTGACTACGGATCAGGGGGTTATGGGTTCGAATCCTATCGGGCGTGCCATTTTTTTAATTAATAATTAAGAGTTAATAATTATACAATATGAATTATATGAGAACCCCTTCTTTTTGCTATAGTTTGACCACTTACACATCGGCTTGTGAACAAAGTGAACAAACGATGTAATTATATAGCTTGGAATCTGAAATTGAGTTTACGAGATTTCAGGAACGAAGAAGCACTGACAAATGAAACAGTGTTTCATATGTTCAGTAATCCTCTCGCCTGTTGGGGCGTAGTTAAATTCTAACTACTTTTCTTTAACGAAGACTAAGGCGTGCCATTTATACTTCGGTTTGTGAGTGGAGCGAGCAAACGAAGT
>JAOZPK010000094.1:0-1962 GCA_029932755.1 Candidatus Cloacimonadota bacterium
CAACGAGGATTCCTGGTAGGAAATGCCAATCAGTCACCTCCCCCGGGTTCAACAAGCTATGACCTTACGGAGAATGCGATTTTGGGAATATCCAATGATGGGGCAACCAGCACCGGTTACCAACTCTTCCCGGGATTTCTGCAGCCATCCAATGATGCGCCTACAATAATCCTACCGGATAGTTTCACCTTTGATGAAGATGACGCTCTTATTGTGGATTTTGCACCGTTTATTAATGATATTAACGGTGACATAGTAACCATAGGTGTGAGTGGAAATACTGAAGTAATTGTAGATATTGTTGACTTCACTGTTACATTTAGTGCCGCACTGAACTGGAATGGAACTGAAACGCTCACATTTACAGCTAATGATAACATGGATAGAGCAGTAGCTTCTGATGATGTAGATATTATCGTAACTCCGGTTAATGATGATCCAACAATTACACTACCCGATGATTTCACTTTTGATGAAGATGATGGACTTATCGTTGATTTCACATCATTCGTTGATGATGTTGATCTGGACGTTCTAACACTTTCGGTTACCGGTAATACAGATGTCACAGTTGATATTGTTGATCTGCAAGTTACATTTGGAGCAACACAAGATTGGAACGGAACGGAAATTCTCACCTTTACAGTTGATGATGGTATGGGTGACAGAGTTTCTTTCTCAACCGGTGGAAGAAATTCGCAGGATAGAAACAACACGATAATTGAGAACAACAGAGCAACAGCAGAAGATATGGTTGAAATGATCGTACTTCCTGTTAATGACGATCCAACAATTACATTACCCGACGATTTTACATTTGAAGAGGATGAAACACTTATTGTAGATTTCGCGGATTTCGTTGATGATGTTGACCTTGATGTTCTAACACTCTCTGTAGAAGGAAACATTGAGGTCACAGTTGATATTGTTGACTTGCAAGTTACTTTTGGTGCAACAGAAAATTGGAATGGAACTGAAACACTCATTTTTACCGTTGATGATGGTCAGGGTGATAGAGTTTCTTTTGCATTTGGCAAAAAAGCTGAAAAGAATAGCAATGATAACAGTAGAGCAACTGCTGAAGATGATGTAGATGTGATAGTGCTTCCTGTTAATGACGATCCAACAATTATCTTACCGGCGAGTTTCACATTTGAGGAAGATGGAGAACTGATAGTAAATTTCACGGAATTTGTTGATGATGTTGACCCTGATGATCTTACCCTCTCTGTTACAGGAAATGTAGAGGTGATTGTTGATATTAATGGATTGGAAGTTACATTTGGAGCAACTGAAAATTGGAATGGAACTGAAACACTCACCTTCATTATTGATGATAATGCCACAAGAGCAACTGCAGAAGATGATGTGGATATTATAGTAACTCCGGTTAATGATGAACCGGTCCTTATTGGTTTCCAACCTGAAGAACTTGCATTTACAGTTGTAGAAGACAGTACTGTCTTTTTCAGTGTGGAAGTGGAGGATATCGATAGTACAATAGAATACGAGTGGTACGTTGATGATGTTTTACAGACAGAAATATCAGAAGAATTCATTCATATCTTTGAGATTGTGGGAGATATCGAGATCAAGTCATTAGCATCTGATGAAGAATACACTATTGAAACTATCTGGAATATTCAGGTTGAAGCGGGATCCGATGCTGGAGAAATACTACCGGTTATTACCGATCTAAGCCAAAATTTCCCAAATCCATTCAACCCTGTAACTACCATCAATTATTCTCTTGTAAATGCAGGTAGAGTTAAAATTGATATATTCAATATTAAGGGTGCGAAGATTCGCACATTAGTGGATGAATATAAAAATGTTGGCTTCTATTCCACTGTTTGGGATGGGAGAGATAACAGTGGTAAATTAGTTGCGAGCGGAATGTACTTTTACAGCATGAATACTGAAGAGTATCACAGAATAAGGAAAATGGTTCTGCTGAAATAA
>JAOZPK010000094.1:2062-8876 GCA_029932755.1 Candidatus Cloacimonadota bacterium
GCGTTTACGCCGTTACTGAATTATTCTCCTATTATTTTTACTAGAAGGCGTTTCTTGCGCATTCCGTCAAATTCACCATAAAATATCTGCTCCCAAGGTCCGAAATCTAATTTTCCATTTGTAACAGCAACAACCACTTCCCGTCCCATGATAGTTCTTTTGAGATGTGCATCAGCATTATCTTCAAATCCATTATGTTGGTATTGGGAATATGGTTTTTCGGGAGCGAGTTTCTCCAGCCATTTTTCAAAATCGTTATGAAGACCAGATTCATCATCATTAATAAATACACTGGCTGTGATGTGCATGGCGTTCACCAGGCAAAGTCCTTCTTTTATTCCACTTTCTAAAAGGCACTTGTTTACATCAGGAGTAATATTTATTAGTTCTCTGCGTCGATTTGTACTAAACCATAATTCTTTACGATATGATTTCATTTGTTCTTCCTTTTTTGTCACTGACTTTCACAGACTAAAACTGACGGATTTACATTTTACACAGGATGTATCATTTTGATGCGTCCAGAATATTTTACTCGTTCGCATCCGGCAATTGCCGGATTGCGGATGCAATTGGATTGATGATTTCAACTTATCAACCAGAATGAACCTGCATAATACAAATCCGTTAAATCCGTGTTATCTGTGAGCTATTTATTCCAAAACCATTCCATCAAAATAAGCAATAAGTTTCCTTTTAAGCTGCTTATTTATTTTCTTGCTTAGTGTGCGAATAGCACGAGCTTCTGCTTCAGAGGCCGAGACATGTCCTTCTCTGCCCTTCTCGGACATCGATACAATAATATCATCTTTATTATCAGTAACATTTATCTGTAATTCATATCGGATAAATTCTAAGTCACGTTTCAAATCTGTTTTTTCCAGTAATATTTTACCATCAATCCTTAATACACTCTCTTTAGAAAGTACAAATCCCAGATCGTTAATGAGTTCTTCCAGCATTATCGCAATCTTATTCTCTTCATCATTCTGTATTGTGATTTTACAGGAAACATTTGCAGCTGCTGCATTTGTATCTTTTACGATTTTGTCATGATTATAGTTTATTTCAAGCATATCAATAGCAGAAGGGAAAATAATAGTAAGTTGTGCAAGAAGCAATTCATTAATAGAACTTACAGCAGAAGCAGCATTCATTGCAGCATATCTCAGAATTGGATCACCAGATTTATCAGCAATTTCCATAAAATAATCTATACGATCTGCGTTCTTATTAATTTTATTTTCATAGATTTCTGCAGTTTTCATTCTGTTTAGATAGGCAATTGCATAAATCCGTCCAACATCATCTGTATAACTTTCTCCATATTGGATGTTAAAAAGCGTTTGTTGAGACTTGATATTCACATTTTTAGTTACATCGGTTTGCTCTTCAAAGTCAGTTTTATCATTTTTAGTGAGCTCCATATAGCGTTGATTGACAGTCTCTTCCGCTTTGATGTTAGATTCAAATATTCGAGCTAATTTGCCGGCAGCCATATTTTCTGCATCACTTCTTGAATCTCCTTCACCTATAGCTGTAAGATACATCTGCTCAGAATATACAGCTTTAGGATTCTTAAGCCATTCCGGTTTGGAATCTTTTCTTTTCTTGGCGTGTGCGGCACATGAAAGTATAAGAATTAGTACAATTGATAGTAAAAATGTTTTTTTCATATTTCCCTCTTTATTTTTATTATTTTAAAGTGTTCTGCATGATTCCAATTGGATTTGCCGTTTTGTTTCACAAAACCAATAATAATTGTCATTGTCCCGATTTATCGAGAAAGCAATCTAAATCTCTTAATAACAAATTTAAAAAAAGATTGCTTCGTTTGTAACAGCAAGAAGAAAAACTCGCAAAGACAACAGTTCTTGTCATTCCCGTTTTCATGGGAATGACAAATAAACAAAACACTCTATTATGCAAAACTCATTTATTAATTCAAATAAAACGATTCAAATAAATTCAACCCTGATCTTGAAACATTTTTATCTCCAATATCATCAACAAAAAGTACAGAGCCATTCTTAGAATAATATTTCACTTTGATATTATGAATTCCCGGAGTCACTTCGATCTCGGTGATAGATGTTTTTGCTGGAAAGAATCTAGCTATTCTAAGATCAGCATTTTCTGTTGCGTCTACAAGTGCATCTGTAGCCAATCGAGCAGCAAAACCCAGAAGTTTATTATCGATTTTTTTTTTCATTTCTTGTTTGCGTTTTGCAGCAAAAAGTCCTTTAATAATAGTTCTGGTTATTGTTTTTAAATAAATTATTGGTTCCTTAATTTTGAAAGTTTCCAAGGCAACTCTCTCGATATCTTCTATTTGTTGAAGATCAATTGCTATATTATCATCAATAATAACTTCAATTCTTCCGATATTAGATTTTCTTGTTTTCATAAATGGAAGTTGAAATTTGAAGTGATAACCTTTTTTCATATCTTTCCAAGGTATCAGATCAAGAGTTTCTAAACTCTGTTTACCATGGGGATTCTCTTTTGTAGTTCCAATTACTAGAAGGTTTTTTTCAGTATGAATATAGAGTGTATTCGCCTTTTTATCTGGAGATCTACCAGTGAAAGAGATTATGTTTATCTTAGCTTTATCGCTTCTGTTAAGATAGCTATTTAAAGATGGTTTGCTGAAATTGTAAATATGTGATTGCAATTGCCAGGCTTCATCAATTTTTTCTTTATCAATTCTGGCGTCATCCATCTTTCCTTCGGCGCGGTAAAGAAGCATGCTGAGATATCTTCCAAGTGCAGAATTATGGAACTTATTCTTCCCTGTTTCAAAATTTTTCTTTTTATCTTTAGATGAGTTGTATTGTTTTGCCATTTTTTTGTGCTTCTGCTCCAATAAAGAGAGTTTTCCATTTATTTTCCTGATCTCAACAAAAGCATCATCAAATTTATTCAGTTCAACATAATTAAGTGCCTTAAATACATTAAGATATACATCTTCATAATCCTCACCGGAGTATTCCAGGACGTTATCATTCAACAACATTGAAGCTGCTCCACGTCCCAGGCTTTTTGTATAGAGTTCATCAAATGCCGTTTCTGCTTTAGAAAGTAATGTATTACTCTGTTCAAAATCGCCATTGTAGTGATGAAGCATTCCTGCATCCACATAATAGAGTGCTTTTTCTTTCTCTTTGTAGAATTTATCCTTAGCTGCTTCGATCTGTCTTAATGCACCTTGATAATCACGAGAGATCAGTTTTTCATTGATCCCGATAAATTGGTTTTTAGAGCTTTTTGTGCTCGCACAACTTAATGCAAATAGAATTACAAGGAGCAGAAATACTTTGAGTGTCCTGTTCATTCTTGATCTACCATTTAACTTTGTTTTTCTTGACGTATTTTTTAATTTCTTTTGATCCTATCCATACTTTTTCGTTTGATTCTACATTTATTAGTTCAAGATCTATCTGATAGAATTTTACTGCCTTTCCACCACTGGCATCAGTATTAGATTTTATTCCACCCTGAAGCATAAAATCTGCACCGGATTCTACAGCTAATCTTTTTGCTGTTTCATCACTTGCATAAGACTGCTGCTCCATTCTCTCTTCTCTGATTTCATAACGCTCTTTTTTACTTGCAACGAACTTTACCTTTCCGCTGTTGATAAGCTCTCTTTCTATATCCTTAATAAAAATATCTGACTGAATATGTTCTGAACTGAAATTTCTGATAGTTCCTACAATCATTACAGGTTTTCTGTCTTGATCCAGAACAAAATCCTGCAGCCAAGGTCTGTACATTAGATCTCTTATCATCTGCTCTGCAACCAGCCGTGAATCGGTATCATTCCAATTACCGCTCTGATCTGAAACTTCTTCTGCTGAAACCCTTTCAACTGTACGAGTTGTTGATGCACAACCCATTAGCATCAATATGATCATTAAAAACCCAATAACTATAATTTTACTTATTTTCATGTTTCCTCCTAATTAGTTCTAATGATATAGAACTTAAATATATAATATTAATGTCAAACTAATTTTAATATATAAAAAAATAACCCGGCATTTCTGTCGGGCTACTCAATCAAATAGAACCAATTTTCTCAATCAATTTGAAAATAGGTTTAATTATTTTTTCCTATCTCAATTCCCTTTTTAATAGCCTTAAGATTTGCTTCTAAGAGTTGCGGATTCTTTTTCTTGAGAAAACTCGAAAGGTCTTTTTCAAGAGTTTCATATTTCACTATTCCTGTTTTACCAATTACAATGCCGATTGCTACCATATTTAAAACCATCATGCTACCAATTTCTTTTGCAATTTGATTCATCGGTGCTTTAATTACTGTAATATCTTTACGGTTTGTACCATTAGGACACATATCCGTATTGGAAATAAGAAGCCCTCTTTCTCTAATATTCGGACCAAATTTATCAATAGAAGGCTGATTTAAAGCAACCAAAATATCTGGAAAACTAACCAGTGGAGATGCTATTGGTTTATCGGAAATAACCGTGGAAACATTTGCAGTTCCACCACGCATTTCTGGTCCGTATGAAGGTAACCATGATACATTAAGCCCTTCACCCATTCCAGCTTTTGCTAAGAATTTTCCTATCGTTAATGCACCTTGGCCACCAAATCCGGAGCTAATAATTTCAGTTTTCATTATTCTCCCCCTTCCATAGACTTATCTCGGAAATTTCCAAGAGGGAAATATGGCAACATGTTTTCTTTTGCCCATTTCATCGCATCCAATGGTGCCAATCCCCAATTTGTAGGGCATGTAGAAACAAACTCAACAAAAGTGAAACCTTTCTCTTCTTTATTAAATTGAAGAGCTTTTTTCACAACTTTCTTTGCTTTTAGAATATCTTGAGGTGAGAGTAGAGAAACTCGTTCAATGAAATAAGGAGCTCTGAGAGAATTTATTAGTTCACAGGCCTGGATTGGATATCCAATATCTTTTTCATCTCTTCCATAAGGTGAAGTTGAGGTTTTCATACCTGGAAGAGTTGTAGGAGCCATCTGTCCACCAGTCATTCCATAAATTGCATTATTCACAAAGAAAACGGTGATATTTTCTCCCCTGTTAGCTGCATGAATGATTTCTGCAGTACCAATAGCGGCAAGGTCGCCATCTCCCTGATATGTGAAAACATGCATGTCGGGTCGAGCTCTTTTCATTCCAGTAGCAACTGCGGGAGCTCTTCCATGAGCAGCTTCTGCCATATCACAATTAAAAAATTTATAGGCAAATACAGAACATCCAACCGGAGCTACTCCCATCATCTGATTTCTCATTTCCAGTTCGTCAATTGCTTCCGCAATAAGTCTGTGGGAGATACCATGAGTACAACCGGGACAGTATGTAAATTGTAGATCAGTTAATGATTTTGGTCTTTGTGCAATAATTTCCATCATTCCCCCTATTTATCCAAGATCTTAGCTTTAATTTCATCTGGTGTAAATAAAATACCACCGACTTTCCCAAGGAATTCCACAGGCATTTTACCATTAACTGCCAATCTCACATCCTCGATCATTTGACCAAGATTCAATTCGCAAACAACAATCTTTTTAACTTTCTCATGAAGAACATTCTTTATTGCATCATAAGGATATGGCCAGACTGTAATCGGTCTGATCATGCCAACACTTGTCCCTTTTTCCTGTAATTCATCGATAGCAGATTTTGCTATTCTGGCTGCTGTCCCAAATGAAACAACTACTACTTCATTATCATCAGAAATATTATATTCTTCATATCTTTGTTCATTCTTAGTGATCTCATCGTATTTCTTGCCTAGTTTGATTACATGTTGTTCCAAAACCAGAGGATCGATCTCTAAAGAATTGATCTCATGATGATGATGATTCGGTTCATCTTCATTTGGATGCATGCACCAATCAAAATGCTGTTCGTCAAGTTGTTTTAACTCCTCTTCTGTTTTGTAAGGTTTAAATTCAACCGGTTCCATCATCTGACCCAGAAGTCCGTCAGAAAGTATCATTACGGGGTTTCTATATTTATCACCCAGTTCAAAAGCCAGATCTGCCATATCGGCAAATTCTTGAACTGTGCTTGGTGCCAAAACTATAAGACGATAATCACCATGTCCGCCACCTTTTGTAGCCTGGAAATAATCACCTTGAGCTGGTTGGATATCACCTAATCCTGGACCACCACGCTGAACATTAACAATAACAGCCGGTAAATTTGCCCCAGCAAGATACGAAATACCTTCCATTTTAAGAGAAATACCAGGTGACGAAGAAGATGTCATAACTCTTTTCCCACATCCGGAAGCTCCGTATACCATATTTATTGCAGCAATTTCACTTTCTGCCTGCACAAAAGTACCATTTACTTTCGGCATCATTTTCGACATATATTCTATTAACTCACTTTGAGGAGTGATCGGATAAGCAAAATAAAACCTGCAACCTGCACGGATAGCGGCTTCTGCAACTGCTTCATTACCTTTCATCAATACTTTCTCAGCCATAATATCCTCCATCTATTTCTCTATCGTAATTGCTACGTCTGGACAAGTTGTATAACATAATTTACAAGCAATGCATGCTTCTTGATCAAAACACTCAGCATAATGATATCCTTTGGAGTTGATCTTTTCAGAAAACCTAATAATATGTTTAGGACATGCTGGAATACACAATCCACAGCCCTTACACATTTCCGCATCAACGGTCATTCTTGCCATAACTGACTCCTTATTATTGCAATTTTTTTTTATGCAGTAGAATGTTTTTATTCAACTTAATTTGTCAACCGGATTATTCAACCAATTTTTCCCAAGATTCCAACCTGAATTTA
>JAOZPK010000095.1 GCA_029932755.1 Candidatus Cloacimonadota bacterium
GATGGAACCTGTAATTATTATCTGGCAATGAGTGCTCTTTTAATGGCCGGATTAGATGGGATCAAAAATAAAATTATGCCAACACCGGAGAATGGTTACGGACCATTTGATGATAATGTGTTTAGTTGGAACGAAGAACAACAGGCCAAACTGCACTCAATTCCAACTAGTTTAGAAGAAGCATTGGAAGCATTGAAAGAAGATAACGATTATCTACTTGCCGGCGATGTGTTCAATAAAGAGCTTATTAACACTTGGATAATTGAAAAAATGAAAGAAGTGGTTGCTGTGAACAACAGACCACATCCGTTTGAGATGAATTTATATTATAGCTTGTAAAAGATTAATTTATATATCGTAGTGGCAGATCAGTGATCTGCTTTTTTTTCTGACAGTTCAATTGAACTGTCACTACATTTTCAAATATAAAAGTTTGGCACTTGCCAGATTTTTTTTACTTTTCCTTTAGATAAGCGATATGCTACCTTGAACTTCTTTTGTAAGATATTCCCAGAGCTGCCGGATCGTTGCTTTTTCCAATTGAGAAAAGAAGAACAATTACCGTTACAACATAAGGAAGCATTATGAAAACTTGAGAGGGTAATCCTGAACCGAGAGTTTGCAATCTATATTGCAATGCTTCTGCGGCACCAACCAAAAGAGCTGCAAAAAGAACTCCAAAAGGATGTCTGCGACCTAAGATAACTACCACAAGCGCAATAAAGCCTTTTCCTGAAGTAATATTCTCCATAAAAAATCCCAACAAAGCCAGAGTAAGATATGCTCCACCCAATCCACCCAGGCAGCCATTAATAATTGCCGTAATATATCTTGTTTTCTTTACGTTCAGACCTACAGTATCGGCGGCTTTAGGATGTTCTCCTATCGCATCAATATTTGTTCCCCAAACTGTTTTATACAGAATTATGTAAGAAACAAAACAGGCAAAGATCATAAAATAAACAAAAATATCCTGATTAAATAACACATCTCCCACAATTGGTATATCGCTTAATAATGGAATTCTTATCGGTTTAACTACAGGGCATTGAGGCACAGTTGTTGTTCTACCAAAATAAGCCATAAAGAGGAAACTTGTTAATCCTAAAGAGAAAAAATTCAGGGCAATACCAACGATGACTTGATCTACATAACATTTAAAACTCATATAGGCGTGGATCATGCTTATAAGTAAACCACCAAAACATCCGAAAATAACTCCGACAATAATACTTTGTGTAATATAGGCAGCCATAAAACTGAAGAAAGCCCCACTGAGCATTATTCCTTCCAATCCAATATTTAAAACACCGCTTCTTTCTGAAAAGGACTCACCCAAACCTGCAAGGGTAAGTGGTACCGCCATTCTGATAGATGCCGCAAAAAGAGTAACAATATAGTAAAGCACAGTACCAGCTTCAGCCATTATTTTATCCTCATTTTCTTTAATATGCCCGAGAACATGATATTCTTACCTAATGCCAACAGAACAATGACCCCCATTAAAACAGATGTAATTGAGGTTGGAATACCAGCCTGTCTTTGCATAGAATTTGCTCCAACCTGTAAAGCAGACAGCCCTATTGCCGAAATTATCACTCCCATGGGGTGATTCCTTCCCATTAAAGCTACAATAATTGCAATATAACCATAACCCGGAGAAATTCCTTCAAGCAGGCGATGATGGACTCCGGCGATTTCACTAACTCCAGCTAATCCGGCTAAACCTCCACTAATAAGGGAAGCCAGTACGATATTCTTATAAACAGAGATGCCAGAACAGGTTCCGGCTCTTTTATTGAAACCGACGACTCGTAATTCATATCCAATTGTGGTTTTTTTCATAATAATATAGATAAGCACAGCACAGGCGAGAGCCAGTATTAAACCTCCATGCAATCTAGTGGGATAGAGCAGAAGTGGGAAAGAAAGGCTTTTGGGCATAACTGGTGAATAGGGCAAGGCAGATTCTGTATTTTTCAACACCGTTCTAACTAAGATACCCACAATATTTATCGCGATATAATTAAACATGATCGTAGTAATTATTTCAGAAACACCATATTTAGCTTTCAGAAAACCCGGTATTACTGCCCAAATTCCTCCCAGAAGAAAACCTGCCAGAATAGCCACAGCAATATGTAGCATTGGCGGCATTGGAGGAAGAAAAACTCCCACAAATGTTATTGCAATAGCTCCCATATAAAGTTGACCTTCTGCACCGATATTAAAAAAACCGGTACTGAAAGCAACTGAAACACCTAACCCTGCCAAAATTAATGGCGTAGCCCTAACCATGATTTCTGCAAATCCATGCAGGGAACCAAAAATCCCGTAAAAAAAACTTTGCAAAGCCATTCCAGGATCGTATTTTGCTACTATTATAAGTACAGCTGCAAGCAGGAAAGTAATCAGTATAATAATCAAAGTTGAAACTAATTCTTTAGTATATTTCATGAATTAACCGTTTCCCCAATATGTCCTGCCATCATTAATCCAATTTTGTTTAGATCAAGGTCAGCTCCATTTTTAACGATACCGACAATTCTGCCCTCAAATATTACAGCAATTCGATCACAAATACTAACGATCTCTTCCAAGTCTGCCGAAATTAATAAAATACTGAGACCTTCGTTACGTTTATTTATCAGGATTTGTCGGACGAATTCAGTAGCACCGATATCTAAACCTCTGGTTGGCTGACAGGCAAGCACTACCGATGGGCCTACCGCCAATTCACGAGCTATTATTACTTTTTGTTGGTTTCCTCCAGAAAGAAGACGTATAGGAGTTTTAACTCCCGGGGTTTTAATATCGTAATCTTTTATTCGTTGCTCAGTCTTCTCTCTAACCACGTTATAATTAATAATACTTTTTTTGGAGAATGGCTCCTGATCATAATCTTTTAATATCATATTCTCAGTAACATTCATATCAAGTACAAGACCTTCATGATGTCGATCATCTGTAATATAGGCAAGACCTGCTTTTTTTCTTGTCTTAAAGCTGGCTCTATTCATATTCTTGCCTGCTATTAAAATAGTCCCTGAATCCGGCTTTCTGATTCCTGCTATAACTTCTGCTAATTCTTTCTGACCATTCCCATCAACACCAGCTATTCCAAAGATCTCACCTTTTTTAACCTGAAAAGAAATATCTGTGAGAGTTTTTAACTTTTTGTTGAGACCAACATGCTCAAGAACAAGTCCATTATCTTCACTCTCGATTACTTCTTCTCTACTGGAAAAAGTTTTCAATGATCTGCCTATCATGTAGTTAGACAGTTCATTTTCGTTTGTTTCGGAGGTTTTTACTGTTGCAACATTTTTCCCATCTTTAAGAATGGTGACCTTATCTGTTATTTTAATAACTTCCGGGATTCTATGTGTTATTATAATTACAGAATGTCCCTCTTTTTTTAATTTTTTAAGAATTTCAAAAAAATTATCTGTTTCTTGAGGTGTAAGCACAGCCGTGGGTTCATCTAGAATTAACAATTCCGCATTACGATATAGAGATTTTAGGATCTCAACTCTTTGTCTGGCACCTACGGATAATTTAGAGATCAGCTGGGTAGGGTCGACCTGAAGGCCATATTTTTTTGAGAGTTCAGTAATATCTTTAACAACTTTCTTCCTATTATTAAAAGGATATCCTTTATCTTTTATGCCAAGGGTTATATTCTGCGCAACAGATAAAGTTGGAACCAGCATAAAATGTTGATGTACCATTCCAATCCCACTTTCAATAGCATCTCGGGGAGATTTAAATGATACCTCTTCATCTTTCCATATTATTGTTCCAACGTCTTTGGTATATATCCCATAAAGAATATTCATCAAGGTCGTTTTCCCTGCTCCGTTTTCTCCCAGCAGGGCATGTATCTCACCTTTCTCTACAGTAAGGGAAACATTGTCATTTGCGATTACTCCAGGGAATTCCTTAAAGATATCCTTCAATTGTAAATTTGGCATTTAATATATCCAATAAAAAAGGGTGGGACAAAGCCCACCCAAACAGATATTTATATCGTTCTTGTCTCTACAGAAGGAACAACAAGTGAACCGTCTATAATTTGTTTTTTCAAATTTTCGATCTTTGTTTTAACTTCTTCAGGAATTTTTGTATCCAGTTCATGATATGGAGCGATATCAATACATCCATCGCTGGTACCCAGTTCAATGATCTCACCCTTGAATGTTCCGTTTTTCACATGAGTTGCGGCAGCTAGAACCAAGGCGGGAACATTGTAAATTGTACTGGATAGGATTGTATTTGGTGCCAGGAAATTCTGATCATAAGAATCGCCTGTGGCAAAAAGACCTTTTTCTTCGGCAGCCTTTATAGCACCTGTTCCAGCCTGATTTGCACAATGAGAAAGAACATCGGCGCCCTTATCGATCATTGCCATTGTAGCCTCTTTACCTTTAGCAACATCAGTAAAAGTACCAACATAAACATCATAAACAATAATATCAGGATTTACAGATTTAGCACCTATTTTATAAGCTTCCAGAACTTGTACGATTGAAGGCTGTTCAACGCCTCCAATAATTCCCAATTTACCGGTTGTAGACATTTCAGCAGCCAGAACGCCCATTAAATATCCAGCTTCTTTACAAGCCATTCTATAGGATGCAACATTATCTGAATGTGCATTAGATTCAATTGCTACAAATTTTGTATCGGGATATCTTTCTCCTACTCTTACTGCCGGATCTCCAAACTCAAATCCATGACCTATGATCAAATCATATCCTTGAGAAGCATAATCAATATAACCTGCTTCAATGTCTGCTACAGCTACATTTTCTGTGTAGCTAGTCTCAAATCCGAGTTTCTCACCAATATCCAACAACCCTTGATAAGCAGCAGCATTCCACCCTCCATCATTAACTGGTCCTGATGTAAGCATTGCTACTTTAAAAACATTATCTCCAGCCGGTGCTTTCTTTTTTGCACAAGCAGTAAAGAGAAATGCAACTACCAAAAAAATCACTAATAATTTGTTAACCATCTTACTCCTCCTTTTTTCAGATTAAATTAAACTTCATCCTGTTTTTTAAAACCTTCAACACATAATTTATAATTAGAGTCAGAATAAATGACTTTTTTACATGTCTCTTGAGCTTTGTCAAATATTACAGATTCATTGATACCGTTTAAATGTCCGTCTTCATAAACTACTTTTCCATTAATTATGGTCATTGTAACCGGTTCCGATATGCCGACTTTTACGGGAAGACTTGCAGGATCATGCAGTGTTCCAACATATTCCAATTTTCTAGTGTCGAGCAGAAACATATCTGCAGCCTTTCCTTCTTCTAATATACCAATATCGTCCCGATTCAATAATTTAGCTCCTCCGGCAGTAGCCATTTTAAGAAATTCCTGCGGTGGGGGGATTGGAAGATCTCGCTGCCCGGCAGCGTGACATTGTAAAAGGTATGTTGTGCGAATTATTTCCATCAGGTTGGAGTTATCATTGGAAGCATGCCCATCTACACCCAATCCTAATGGAACATTCTTAGCATAAAATCTGGGAATATTAAGTACGTTAAATCCCCCCAGAAAAGCTGGAGCCGGACAATGAGAAACCCCTGTTTTTAATTTGGCTAGCAAATCAATTTCTTCATCTTGCAAATCCCAACCATGGGCATACCAAACATCCGGACCGACAAATCCCAGATCTTCACACCACTTAAGAGAGCGTTTCCCATACCTTGCTACAATTATAGGATCTTCACCCTCACCTAAGTGCGTATGCATAGAAACATTTTTAGAACGGGCTAATTTAACCGATTCAGAAAAGGTTTCAGGATAACAGTTCACCGGCTGACAGGGCGCTACAACGATTCGTTTCATGCCAAATTTTTCATATTGATGATATTTGCTGATCAAACGGTCACAATCTTTTAGAAATTCATCAGTTGTTTCTACCATTTCGTCCGGCATAATACTTCCCCTTGATCTAGGTAATGTATTTGTGCCACGACCAGCATGAAAGCGCATTCCCAATAGTTCGGCAGCTTCCATTTGCCTGTCTACAAGTAATTTTCCTGCATGTTTTGGATAACAGTATTGATGATCAAAAGCAGTTGTACAACCATGTTTGATTAGCTCGGACATAGAAGATAAAGAAGTATAATAAATGGAATCAGAATCAATAAGTTTAAAGAATTCATATATTTGCTTGATCCAATCCATAACATCGAGCTTGGTCCAATCTAACCAGACGTTATTTCTTACGAAGGCTTGAAAAAAATGATGATGTGTATTAATCAGCCCGGGATAGACGAACATGTCTTTTCCGTCGATGATCCGTGCATCTCCAGCTTCCAAATTTTTTCCGATCTTTATGATTTCCGGTCCTTCAATATATAGATCTGAGTTATAATGGATGTCGTTTTGATGGTTACAGGTTATTATAGCTAAAGCGTTCTTTATAAGTATCTTATCTTCCATTATCCCTCCAATGATACTATCCAAAACAAGGCAAAGGTTATAGTAACAATAAGGTCAAGCTATTTTCTTGTCTTACTTCAGAAGTATGAATCATTAAATAAGAAATCATTCTATGATGCGTAGCTGAATATCTGTGATAAAACGCATTGGGTTTCGTTCTAAAAGCGGATCAACATGATTTACAGTAACATAATATTTTTCAGTTTTTATTTTCTCCTTTTTAGCATATTCCTTCAGTTTATTTTGTGTTTTAGTAATTGTTTCATAGCTTCCTACATGAAAACAGCAGAGGAAATTTCCAGCATCCAGTTCACGAACTTTTTCTTGATTCAAATCCAAGGTATTTACCTGAGCGCCGAATTCACGAATTCCATCTTGATAAATTACGATAGTAGGATAGAGATAATAGGCGTTACTTTTGTAAATATTTGTCTCAGCTCCAATGGGATTAAATCCGCGTACTTTAATGTATTTCCTTCGAATAGAGAGGTTGTTCCAATTAGGTTGTTCCGCTTCGATGAATTCTAAACGGTAACGGATGGCCTCTTCCATTTTATGCAAAACAGCCAGCCTTTCCTTCAGCATCAGGTGTCGTTCCTTCAAGAATGAGACACTTTCCTCTGATTTACGTGAAACCAGATGGTTGCCGATCTCCTTCAGAGAGTATCCGCAATTTTTATAGAATCTAATAGCTGCAAACTCGTAGATCTGATCTACGGAGTAGCAACGGTAATCATTTCCCGAGATCCTGGACATAGGTTTGAACAATCCAATTTTCTCATAATAACGCAAGGTTTGAGCATTAACCCCGAATAATTCAGCCAATTCACCCACAGTATATTCTTTTTTCATGACGTAATGAATTTACAAATAATATCATGGTCAAGCAATTAATTAAAAGCTATAAGAACATTTTCTAATTGACTTATCAATTTCATTTTATCAAATTTGAATTGTGTTGTAGGTTATAATTTTATCGGGAGTGAAATGATGATTAAAGGTAAAAAAAGAATACTCATATTCAATGCAATTTTATTCGCTATTTTGTTTGGATCAATTACATTTAACAAAGAAGTAATAAGACCCCTATATGCTCAAACACCATTTGTTGGATTCTTAGCTGGATGCTTTCCCAATTTTATGGCTGCCTTTATTATCAGTCTTTGTTTAGTGAATGGGATTGTAACAAAAAAACCAAAACATGAGCGTTTGATTGTTTATATTATTTCCATACTTGTATTTGTAATCCTGGCAGTGGAAGAACTGATGCCCATGTGGGGAGCAAGTACACAGTATGATCTGTTTGATATTATTGCAAGCGGAATTGGATCATTGCTTGCGATCGCTATTTTTGAGCTAATTGCTTTAAAACGGAAAAATATTAAATTACGCTATTGATTACTTTATCACCCTGAGTTCATCGAAGGGGCAAGTTATCTTTCATATTGTTTAATTCAAAAATTATTTGCCACAGATCTTTACTGACTAATTCCCCTATCGGTCCAATAGTATTGTTTGGTTAAATAAAATTTGTTGATTAATAGTACTTCATTCCTAATGTATCTGCCCAATTTTCGGGATATCCTTTATAATAATTTAGCCATTTTTCTTTTTTATGAGAGAAATATAACGAGCCGTAGATAACTCGAAGAATGGATGGCAGCCCAATAATTATCAGATAAAGAGGACCAAAAAATAATGACTGAACAGAATGCCCAAATTCGTGTTCCTTATTATTACTTTGAATCATTATTATTACGTTATCAGTTTGGGACCAGAAAATAAAACTGCCGAGACTAATACCAAAATTTGGAGTTTGAAAAAAAAGTCTATTGTGCAGTTTTTCATATTTTTGGATTTTACTTCTAAAGTAAAACCAGATAAAAATACCCAAAATATTCTGAGGTAATTCCCACAAAAATAAAAGAAATATCATTAATCTTTTTATGGTTACCCCTTTAAATTACCTTTGTGTTAATAGTTAAAGTTTACAAAACGATTTTTTCTGTCAAAGAGATTTTATTATTGACTATCAAATCTCATTTGGACAAATTAGTATTTGCATTAATTAAATTAGTTTAAAGGAAACGAAATTGAATTTGAACAATGATTTTAGTGGACTATGTAAGGTTGTACAATAACCACCAGAAAAAAGTTATTGTACAACAAAATTACCGTAACTATAGGTTAGTTATGTATACATTTTGTGTTGGCGCAGCGTGCATATGATAGGCAAAATTCGCTTCGCTCTTTTGCCTATTGGGACGA
>JAOZPK010000096.1 GCA_029932755.1 Candidatus Cloacimonadota bacterium
TCGAAGGTGATAATGGTCTTTTTGTTGCAATGCCAAGCCGTAGAGTAAGCTCCGGTGAATATCGTGACATTGCTCATCCAATTAATACTGAAACCAGAAACATGATCGAAGGTGTTATCATTGAAAAGTATAAGGAAGTTCTCCAGGAAGCATTATTGTCAGCTAATGAAGGTTCTGAAAAAAAGGTTAAAAAACCAGTTGAAAAGCTAGTTAAAGAACCAGAAGAAAAGCCAGCTGAAGAACCAGCTGAAGAATAAATATTAGATGTTTTCAAGACTGAAAATTTTTACTGGAAATTCAAATATTGAATTGGCAAATGAAGTTTCAAAACTCTCAGGTATTCCGTTAGGTGATGCTGAAGTTTTTAAATTCTCAAATGATAACTCATTTGTTAAGATCAATGAGAATGTTCGAGGTGCTGATACTTTCATAATACAGCCCACATGTTTTCCTGTTAACGATAGTATAATGGAATTATTCATCATGATAGATGCACTTAAGCGTGCATCAGCAGCAAGGATTAATTGTATAATTCCTATATTTGGTTATGCCCGTTCAGATAAAAAGGATCAACCTGGAGTTGCGATTACGGGAAAACTAATTGCCGATCTTCTTACAAAAGCTGGTGCAAACAGAATTGTGGCAATGGATCTTCATTCAGATCAGATTCAGGGTTTTTTTGATATACCGGTTGATCATCTTTATTCAACCCCTATCTTTGTCCGATATTTTAAAGAAAATCTTGATTTAAAAAATGCTGTTGTTGTATCACCGGATACCGGTGGAACGGCAAGAGCAAGATTATTAGCTAAACGACTTGATTGTACTTTAGCAATTGGGGATAAACGTAGAATCGGGAATAATGATAAAGCTGAAATATTAAATATTATTGGTGATGTTGAAGGAAAAACAGCTATTCTTTTTGATGATATTATCGATACTGGTGGCAGCTTATGCAAAATGTCCCAAGCACTTATGAACCAAGGTGCAAAAAAAGTCTTTGCTGCCTGTGCTCATGGAATCCTTTCGGGGAATGCCATTAGCAATTTAGAAGAATCACCAATAGAGAAATTGTTCATTACAAATTCGGCTCCCTTAAGTAAAGAGAAAGCAAAATGTAAGAAAATCGTACAGCTTTCTATTGCCGAGTTATTAGCTAATGCAATTAAGAAAATTCACATTGAAGAATCTTTAAGTATATTATTTAGATAAACATAAAATCCACAGAGCGGGATTTCAACGGAGGAAGGAATGAACATAAAAATTAATGCAGAAAAAAGAGATTTGGGTAAAAGATCTGATCTTACAGAATTAAGAAAAGAAGGTTTTATCCCTGGTATAATTTACGGAGCAGGACAAGAAGGAATTAAAATTGCTTTTAATGCACGTGATTATACTCGCGAATATAAAAAATCTATCGGAGCGGTTGCATTCTTCGATATTACTGTTGATGGAAAAACATACAAAACTTTCATCAAAGAAAAGCAGATTCATCCATTAACACGAGAAGTTGTACATATCGATTTCTTGGAACTTCATAAAGGTAAATCTATTACAATTGATGTCCCAATTAATTTTATTGGTGAAGCACTTGGGACAAAGGAAGGTGGAGTTTTTGAGATCATTCATAGGGCGATCCAGGTTACATGCCTTCCAAAAGATATTCCTGAAGAAATTAGTTTTGATATTTCCAGTATGAATATTGGCGATTCTATTCACTTTAAAGACCTTGATATTTCTGAAGATATTGCTACAGAACTTTCTGATGAAATAACAATTGCCATTTTAAGTGTTCCTAAAGTTATAGAAGAATCTGAAGAAGAAGAAGAAGTTGAAGGTGAAGAAGGAACCGAAGGCGAAGGTGTTGAAGGCGAAGAAGGCGATAAAGCAACTGAAGAAGAGAGTTCTGAAAAAAAATCTGAATAATGAGATTAGTTGTCGGGCTTGGTAATCCAGGGAAAAAATATAAATCTAATAGGCATAATATTGGCTTTGCGTTTCTGGATTCCTATCTAAAAAAACTAAATCTGAAATTTAAAAGAAGAATTAAATATGATTTTCTGATTTCAGATGATTTGATCTTTATAAAACCTAAAACTTATATGAACAGAAGCGGAGATGCAGTTACTTCTGTTTTAACAAAATATAGGATAGATGAAATTCTTGTCATTGTTGATGACATTCATCTACCTATCGGAGAGATCAGAATACGGAAAAGCGGCGGCAATGGAGGTCATAACGGACTTGGTTCCATTGTCAATTCACTCGGTTCTGATGAGTTTGGAAGAATCCGTATTGGAGTTGGTTCTCCAGATGAAAAGAACCTTTCCAATTACGTTCTTTCTGATTTCTCAAAAAACGAAATTTCAACATTAAATGTTGTTTTTGATCTTTTAAATATTCTACTGGAAAGTTATAAAAATTCTGATTTTGATCAGATGGTAAATGAGTACAGTAAATATAAAAAATCCTATTCTGAGAAAATATTAGAATCTCAGGATCGATAGATAGTAAAATACTATTACTATCTTAAAATGACCAAAGGAGGAAAAATGCTGAATAAGTATGAAAGCATGGTCGTGATCACTCCAACTCTTAGCGAAGAAAACGCTAAAAAAGAGAACGAGTCGATCAAAGATTTCATCAAAAAAAATGGCGGTGAGATCCTTAACTCTGACGAGTGGGGAAAAAAACGCTTAGCTTATCAAATCAACAAATTCAAAGAAGGTTACTACTTCATTAATTACTTCACTCTCGATTCGACTAAGTTAACCAAACTTGATCGCTTCTACAAGCTCCATGAATATGTTATTCGTAATAATATTTTAACCAAATAGGGAGATATTATGTCAAAAGAACTTAGATTCCCAAATATTAATTCGATGATCATTAGTGGAAGATTAACCAGAGATGTTGAATTACGCTATCTTCAAAATGGTACTCCTGTTGCAAAGCTTTCTCTTGCATTCAACAGAAATTATCAGAAGAATGGTGAGTGGCAACAAGAAACTGGTTATATTGATGTAGTTGTTTGGAGCAAACGCGGCGAGCAATGTGCTGAATATTTACATAAAGGAAGCCCAGTGCTTGTAGAAGGTTATTTAAAAACGCATTCTTATGTTGATAAGAACGAACAGAACCGAAAAGTAACAGAAATTGTCAGCAGTAAGGTATCTTTCCTGGAGAAAGAGAGTTACGACTCTAATTCAAATGAAGAGTTTCAACCTTCTGATAATAGTGGTAAAAAGAACACAAGTCAACCTGTTGCAGAAGTAACAGATGACGATGTACCGTTCTAGAAAATTGAAGGAGATAATAATGGAAGAAAAAATAGAAAAAGCTGAAGTAAAAACTACTGAAGCAAAGCCAACTGAGGTAAAAACTGAAAAAGCTAATGAAGGAATTACTACAGTAAAACCAACTGAAGTAAGAACTGAAAGGCCATATTCAAGACCATCAAGACCACCTCAAGATAGAGATAACAGAAGAAGAACTTTTAAGCCAAGAGGTAAATTCCTTTTTAAAAAGAAAGTATGTTTCTTCTGCAAGAACAAAGATGCAGTAATTGACTACAAAGATGTTGGTTTATTGAAAAGATTTATTGCTGAAAGCGGTAAGATCACGCCAAGACGTTTTACAGGTGCTTGTACAAAACATCAAAGAAAAATTGCTGTTGAAATAAAAAAAGCACGTCAAATGGCTCTTATTCAATATACTGATAAGCATAAATATTAAGCAGTGATCTTCTTAGCTGTAATATCAGTTGTTGTTGCAACGTTATCCCCATTTTGGGGATTGATCTTTATAATCGCATTTAGTGGTAAATACCAGGGGAAAAAGAGTCTGTTCTATTCTGTGTATTTTGGTTTTATTGTTTTACTGTTTATTTTCAGAGTAATTGATGTCATTTCTTTTTTAGATCTGTTAATTGGAGTAGGTTTAACATCTGTTCTATATTTATGGAGTTTGCATCGTACTTTGAATTTCATCAACGCATTGATCTCGGTTTTCTTTCTGAATTTAATCTATGCAGCATTACGTTTGATTATTTTTGGGAAGTATTACGCTGAGATAATTGCAGAAGTTATAGAAAAATACAAAGAATTCATTACACAATCATTTCAAAATAACGACGAACAGTTAACTCTGGCATTGAAATTCACAGAAACATTTCAAGAGCTATTCACAAAATATTATGTTGGAATTTGGGTTATCACAATTGTATTCGCAATCTATATTGGATCATTATTTCTTTCCAAAAAGGGAAGTTTAAAATGGGAACATAGAAAAATCCGAATGCCCTTTTACCTTATATACATTTTAATTGCAGCATTAGCTGGATTTCTACTGCCAACTAGTCATACTTATGGTATTAATGCACTGATCATGATTGCACCATTGTTTTTGATCCAGGGAATATCAATTCTGGATTTCTATTGGAGAGATTTCTTTAAAAAATCTAAATTTCTACTTTTTTTACTGATCTTTTCAATGGTGTTTAATTATTTTATTTTAATATTAGTTGTTCTTATCGGACTTTCCGATATTTGGTTTAATTTTAGGAAAATATATATGGAGGAAATAGATGGAAATAATCTTAACTAAAGATATAAAGGCTTTAGGTGAAGCCGGAAAACTTGTAAAAGTAAAAGCTGGTTATGCCAGGAATTACCTTTTACCAAATGGATTTGCAATACATGCAAGCCAACAAAATCTCTCAAAGATTGAAGAGATTAAAAAAATTGCTGCTGACGAAAAAATTGCTTTGCATGGAAAGTATAAAGAAGTCATTGATAAAATCGAAGGTGTTGAACTTACATTTATAAGAAAAGCAGATGAGAATGAACACTTATTCGGTTCTGTTTCAGAAAATGATATTGTAAAAGCACTTGCTGAAAAGGAAATCGAAATCCATAAAGCTGACGTTGTTATGGAAAAACACCTTAAAGATATTGGAACTGTTGATGTTGTAATCAGCTTTATGTCTGAATTACAAACTACAGTAAAAGTAACTATTGAAGTTGAATGATTAAACTAAGATAAGAGGGAGGAAAACTTGAAAAAGATAATTAGTATTATTGGATGGGTAATTTTACTGTTTGCATTTGCAGCTTTAGGACTTTCTTCAGATGATCCGACATTTGGATTTTTCTTTTATTTAGCATTCTTTACTGCAACTTTCGCGCTTGTTTATCTCTACATTAAAAAGCACCATAGAAAAACTGAGATCGATCATAAAAAAATTGCTCTAGCTAATAAGATATCTGGAGTTGTGTTACTTTTGGTTGGTCTTTTAAGCCCAATTATAGCACTAAGGAAGATTGGTCTTCCTATCCTGTCGAATATATTAATATTCCTGGCAACAGTGATATTGATCGGATTGGGTATAATGGCAATTACTCTGATAAATGGAATAAAGCAGAAGAAAATATTGGGATATCTTCTTCTAATTCTCATTGCTACAATTCCTGCAATATTTGCGATTACATTCCTATCGACATATTTTCCAAATGCTTATAATGCACTTGGTACTTCTTACTGGGCAATTGTATCTGTATCAGTTTTTGCATGGTGGGGATTTTCCCTTTATTTCAAGAAGAATTAAAGTCCTTTGCTATAGTAGTTGATTTTTCATGAGATTTTTTAAAACTGGGAATGTTGTTAAAGACCTGGTCTTTAGTATTGCCGGTGAAGAAAACCATGATCTTATAGCTGTTGCATTTGGTTGGAAAAAAATAGTTGGTAATTTATTGGCAGAGCGTGCTTCTATAGTTAAATTAGAAAATGGTGTGCTTTTTATCGCTGTTACCAACAATGTATGGATGCAGGAACTTGTTCTCAGAAGATCCCAACTTATTAGCGATATCAATAGGATATTGCATGTGAAATTATCTAATATTGTTTTCTTCATGAAGCAGAGCCAAAAAAGTAAACGAAGGTAAATAATGATAAAAATAGCTCCATCACTTCTTTCAGCGGATTTTGTTCGCTTAGAAAAAGAGATAAATAGTATTCAAAAAGCAGGGGCAGATATTCTTCATCTGGATGTAATGGATGGTCATTTTGTTCCTAACCTAACATTTGGATTACCAATTATCAAGCAAATCAAAGATATTACCCAAATCCCGGTAGATGTACATTTGATGGTTACAAACCCGAATGTTTACCTGGAAACACTGGGAAAATGGAAAATTGATTATGTGTCATTTCATCAAGAAGCAGAAGCTCATATTCACAGACAATTAAAAGTTCTTCAAAAACATGGTGTAAAAGCCGGCATTGCTTTGAATCCTGCAACTCCTGTTGAGACAATCTTTCCAGTAATTGCTGAATTGGATTTTGTGCTTATTATGAGTGTTAATCCGGGTTTTGGCGGACAGAGTTTTATTCCGTTGGTCTATGATAAAATTGAAAAACTTCGTAAATTAGCTGATCAAGTAAATCCTGAACTGGAAATTGAAGTTGATGGTGGAGTTAACAATATTAATGCTCCAAAACTTATCAGCAAAGGTTCTGATATTCTAGTTGCCGGTTCATTTGTTTTTGGTTCTGATGATTATAAAAAACAAATAGAAATTCTTAAGAAATAATTATGTTTAATAGTTTAACAGAACGCTTTGATTCCATTTTCCGCAAACTTAAGGGTCGCGGGAAACTCAACGAGCAGAACATAAAAGAATCAATGCGTGAAGTTCGCCGTGCATTATTAGAAGCTGATGTGAACTTTAAAATAGTTAAAGGCTTCATTAATGATGTTAGTGCCAAGGCGGTAGGAACTGAAGTAATGAAGAGTCTTACTCCTGGTCATCAAGTTGTTAAGATCGTGCATAATCAACTTATTGATTTAATGGGAAGTAAGAATTCCAAGATCAAATTACACGACAATAAGCTTAATAAGATCATGATGGTTGGTTTACAGGGATCTGGTAAAACCACAACCTGTGCTAAGCTTGCTAGTAATTTCCGCAAACAATCTATAAACCCTAAACTCGTTGCCTGTGATGTCTATCGTCCAGCTGCTATTCAGCAATTAAGGGTTCTCGGAAAGCAATTATCAATTCCTGTTTATGCAGATGAAAAGCAGAAGAATGTTATTAAGATCGCAAAAAATGCGTTGAAGGAATCTGAAAATTCCGATACAAATCTTCTGATCTTTGACACTGCAGGAAGATTGCATATCGATGAGAAAATGATGAAGGAGCTGAAAGATCTCAAGAAGCTCCTGAAACCGGATTACATTTTCTTCGTTGCTGATGCGATGACAGGACAGGATGCTGTAAATGTTGCCAGGGAATTTAATGATCAGTTAGAGTTTGATGGTGTGATCCTGACAAAAATGGATAGTGATGCTCGCGGTGGTGCAGCTCTTTCTATAAAAGCAGTTACAGACAAACCAGTAGTATTCGTTGGAACCGGTGAGAAAATATCTGATCTGGAAGAATTCCATCCCGATAGAATGGCAAACAGAATTCTGGGAATGGGTGATGTATTAAGCTTCATCGAAAAAGCAGAAGCAAATATTGATATGGAAGAAGCTGAAAAACTTGCGAAGAAGCTTCAGAAAAATCAGTTCACTTTTACCGATTTCCTTTCCCAATTGCAGCAAATACAAAAGATGGGACCCATGGATCAAATTATGGGAATGATCCCGGGTATGAGTGGAAAAGCAATGAAGGGAATGAAGGTTGATGAAAAGGATATTAAGCATATCGAAGCTATCATCTTCTCAATGACACCACAAGAAAGAGAAAAACCGACAAGTATAAATGGAAGCCGCAGACACCGAATTGCTAAAGGAAGCGGAACCTCCATTCAACACGTTAACAGGCTTCTCAAACAATTTGAACAGATGAAGAAAATGATGAAGCAATTTAGTAATCCAAAATTTATGAACAAAGGCATGCTGCCTTTCTAAAATCTTGGAAAATTGATGTAATGAGGATTAAGCGGCAAAACTGTTTTATAACTTTTTGCATTTCAATAAGTTAAAACAGTAATTCTGGCATTTAGAAAATGCTTGACGATAAATGGCTAAAAAAAAGTTAATCCTCTTTAGTAATTTAAAAAAGTCTAATAAGAAATAAGGAGTCGACATGGTTAAGCTAAGGCTTAAAAGAATGGGTAAAATTGATACACCTTTTTACAGAATCGTAGTATTAGATTCACGTAAAAAAAGAGATGGTGCTTATATTGAATCTCTAGGACATTATGATCCAAAAACTGATCCGCTTACACTTAAAGTGGATACAGATAAAGCTATTCAATGGTTGCAAAAAGGAGCACAACCTTCAGATACAGTAAGATCATTACTTCGTAAAGCCGGAGTATTAGAGAAATGGCACAATTTGAAGAACGAAGTAAACGAAGAAAAAGAACCGAAAGCTAAAAAAACTACAGCAAAGAAAACTACAGTGAAGAAAACTGTGAAAAAAGAGACTAAACCTGTAGTTAAGAAAACAGAAGAAAAACCAGCAGCAAAAACTGAAGAGAAACCTGCAGTAAAAGCTGAAAAGAAAGAAACAAAACCTGTTGTTGAGAAGGTTGAAGAAAAACCTGTAGTTAAAGCTGAGAAGAAGGAAGCAAAACCGGTTGCTGAGAAAGTTGAAGAAAAACCTGAAGTTAAGGTTGAGAAGAAAGAGACTA
>JAOZPK010000097.1 GCA_029932755.1 Candidatus Cloacimonadota bacterium
TTATTGGAATCGGGGAAAAGAAAACCCCTCAACCCTTTATCGTAGCTTGTAACAAGTTCATTTATATTGAAATTATAGGGGCTTTAGCAATTCCTAAACAAACTCCCAAAACTACAACAACTTCAGATCGAAAAACTGAAATTGACGTAATAGATAATAAATTTATCCAATTATTAAAATCCTCCATTGAAGATATGGCTGACGATGATGGATGGGCATTTTTGGCTGCTGTAGGAGCTTTACTGAATAAAAAGAAACCAGATTTTGATCCCAGAAATTATGGATTCTCAAAGTTAACTCCGCTTATAAAATCATTATCCAAGTATTTTACTGTCGATGAAAGAGAAGTTGAAAATAAATCCCATATAAAACATATTTATGTGAAAAATATAAGAAAAACCACTTCTCGCAAGAAATAGGAACAAGATTCACCTGAATATTCACACATTTCACATCTTATTCACCACTAAACTCTTTTATTATTAACGGTTAGACTTCGAATTTGCAGTTTTGGATATAAAAAAGAAATAGAAAAATAAAGTATTTGAGAGAATTAGAATTATGAAAAACCTAATCAGTTTCAAACTAACTGGAAAGATAACAATAACAATAATTGTATTGTTGATTATCTTTCATGTTCTTGCTTTACTGGGTGTTGTGCCGTCTAATGTCGTGTGGGGTGGTCAAATAATAGATAAGGCAACTGTAATAAAGCATGAGATATTAAGACTACTTGGTTCATTTATATTCTTAGCTATTATCTTAGAAAAAATGAACCAAAATAAAATTACAAAATTTAAAAAATTATCTAATGTATCATTTTGGTTTATTTATATTTATTTCATCATAACTTCAATAGCAAAATTGGCTTTAGCCGTAACACTGGAAAGATTTATTTTCATACCGGTTACAGTAATTTTATCCGTTTTACTTTTCAGGTTAGCAACAGAAAAATAGGTAATTTTAATTTCCAATCCTGAAATTGCTAAATGCAAGTTTCACTAAAAGAAGCGATTGGAAGGTTTTATTTATTCCTTTGGGCTATATTGCCGTTTCAACCACTGGCTCAAGCCATCCAATCCAGGGAATAAAACACGTTCTGTGATATTTGCCTGATCAAGTTTATCACGAATCTCCCATTTCATCTCTTTGGGAATTATAATCTTCATCCAGATCTTGGGAAATTTTTGTAGCCATTCATCCATAGCCAACTGCGGATTAGATGAAATTGAGAAAAAAGCAAATTGATTTATAAACCTGTCATCAATGGAAGGTGGTTCGATAAACAGCATAAAATCTTCTTTGGAAAGATTCATAAGATCACTCAAAGAATTCACATGATCCAGCAGGATTCTGCTGGTGAATACATTTGCACCCTCTTCTTGCAATTCATTATATAACACTTCCGGAACATTTTTATTAACTTCAATATAATCAACTGCCCAGATAGCACCGTCAACATCATATTTCTCAATATTTTCAGTTGCAAAATGCATCGCTACATAGGGTGAATATGTCCAGTCCATAAGCCTTGTTGGAAGTCCGTGATGCTGAGCCACAGAGAGCCAGTGCCACATCGAGTCTCGTTCCACAACATTTTGATGAGCATATTTGCTAAAATTTCTCAGCAGATGATTTTCCAATTGTTTGTAATCTCCACCCAGCCGCATCAAAGTGGTTTCCAATTTGTAATCACAATCAGATAACCCTCTAAAAGCAAACTTAGATCTATATCTTCCAATTTTTGGATTCCAGGAATTTTCAAATAATTTTTCCTGCAAGTCATTCCAACTTCTAATTACATATTCATTCATGTTAAAAATCGAACCCCGCTCCAATGGCAAAGATGGGAGCTACGCCAAAAGATCCATATTTTTGAGCTGCCATTTCAACTCCAACTTCGGGTCTGAAATAAAGAGGACCAAGTTCAAGTGATAATCCACCAACAACCCCAAATCTATTCAGCATAAATGCTTCATCAATATCATCCTCAACAATGGAAATAAAATCTGCGCTGTATCTCGCCATTCCGGTTACTGCCAGAGCTTTCCCAACTCTATAAGTTGCCAGAAATGGAGCTTCAAAACCATACGAATTTATTTCTGCTATTTCGAGAGTGTTCTCTCCTTCTTCTTCGTCAGATTCAGTAGTTACAAAAGTTAAACCCGGCATTATAGCGAGCGACGCTTTTTCACTATCGTATGGAAAACGATATTTCAAGTATACTTTAGTACCGACTCCTCCCAGAGATATCCATACTTTGCCGTTAATATCTATTTTATCGGTTAAGCCAATACCGGCTTTCATACCATAAACAGGTAGAGAAAGCAAACCGGTTGCATTGAAATTAGTAGAATCTGATGGGATACTTGTAATGAGTATTGTGGAAGTCAGATCTAATCCATAACCATATTCAACACCAAATTTTGGATGACCTGGTTCAACAGTTTCTGCTGTTTCCATCATTGATGTATTCATCACGGCACATCCTGATAAGAACATCATTAAAACAACTAAATACAAACCTATCTTTTTCATACATACTCTCCTTATTTTTCTTCATTAGTTCAGAAAAGCTATCGTCATTGCGAGGAGCGAAAGCGACGTGGCAATCATTTCTTTCTCCACTCTCAACAGTAGAGATTGCTTCGTTCGATGCCGCAGAAAGAAAACTTGCAAAGACTCTTTCTGTCACACTGAGTAGGAGTGAAATGACGTATCGAAGTGTAAGCCACATTCACTTTATAACTATCCTTCGACTAAGCCTGTCCTGAGCGGTGCCGAAGGGCTCAGGATGACAAAACACTCTATTGTGCAAAACGCATTAATTTTTTATTCTTCACCAATATTAATATGTTTTATAAAATTTGCTGCAGAATTTTGTTCAAATCTGAGTCTGTTCCTGGGATCAAATGATCTGTTCTCACTATCACGCAATTCCAAATGCAGATGGGAAGGTTTGCCGCTGTTACGAATATTTCCGGTAAGTCCTGTAAGGCCAACAACAGTATTTCTATCTACCGCTTGGTTAAGTTCTACAAACACTTCATTCAAATGTGTATAAATACTTTCGATTCCTTCAGGATATAATATTCTAATGGTTTTACCGTACTCAATTTTCATTGAATCGATAATTCCATTCGGTTTTTTGTATTGAACTTGAACCAGGTAATGCGGATTATCACTTACTTCCGTAACAATGCCAAAATTTGTAAGCGGGTAAACCGGAGTATTTTCCGAGACAAAAAGATCAATACCTTCATGGATCCTTTTGCGTTCTCGAGTCCCACGTACGCAGCCATAATGATCTGACCAGCGATTTCTGATATATTTTTTTATCAATTCATTAAAATCCATCCCATCTTTAAAGGGCGAACTATAATGATAGAATTTATCAATGAAATCTGCTGTAAAAACAACTACCGGTTCTTTAAAGGAAGAGACCTTGACCGCCAACATAGAATCCTCCTCACTGGTAAGAATTGTAATATTATTCATCTTCTTCTCTAAGTATTTAATGTAGAAAAAATCGCTAATAACAATTATAAGCAAAATTATAATAATAACTGCTCGAATAAGAGATGTACTAATTTTCATAAAACCTCTTTTAATAATTTTTTCATCCTCACTATGAGGAGTCCATATTATTTACTATTTTCGTCATATTTCCCAGATCGGAACTATTAAACTAACTAAAAAAATTTCTTTGTACTTATTTAATTATCAATTTTATAATTTAAAGTTATTTGGCAATATTTTTCTAAAAAGAACATCTAAAATAGTGACATAAAAGTAGTTTAGTGCTATTAATTTCAATGTATACTTGACAGTAAAACCGTGGATAAAATATTTTGTTCGTCCGATCATCAAAGAGTATAGAAAAATAAGGAGATAGAATGAAAACTGAGACTCCAAAAGCTGATATGATCAAGCAAGATTGGTATCTGGTGGATGCAAAAGATATGGTATTAGGAAGATTAGCGACACAAATCGCTACGATCCTCCGCGGAAAAAACAAACCATATTTTAGCCCGCATCTCGATACCGGAGACTACGTTGTAGTTATCAATGCTGAGAAAATCAGGCTTACAGGAAATAAAGAATTACAAAAAACTTATAAACGTTATAGTGGTTATCCAGATGGACAAACTGTTATCCCATTCAAAAGAATGATTCAGGAACATCCTGAAAGAATTATCGAACATGCTGTGAAAGGAATGCTTCCGAAGAACATCTTGGGAAGACAAATATTCACCAAGCTTAAAGTATACGCTGGGACAGAGCATCCTCATAAAGCTCAAACTCCCAAGCTACTCAATTTATCTAGTTAGGGAGATATCAAATGCAATATTTTGATGCTGTAGGAAGAAGAAAAAAATCAGTCGCAAGAGTTCGCTTAACCCCTGGAACAGGTAAACGAATCGCAAATAAGATCACAATGAAAAAACACCTTCAACGTGAAACACTCGAAATGATCGTTGAACAACCACTCGACCTTGTTGGACTTTCTGATAAAGTTGATATTAACGTGAACGTTAATGGTGGTGGTCTTTCCGGTCAAGCCGGTGCGATCCGTCATGGTATATCTCGTGCTCTTGTAAAATATGATGAAGAGTTAAAAAGCGAATTAAAAAAGCATGGATTCCTTACTCGTGACCCAAGAATGGTAGAAAGAAAGAAACCGGGTCAGCCAAAAGCAAGAAAGAAATTCCAATTCTCTAAACGTTAATCAAATATTCAGTTTAAATATTATAAACTGATCACACTATTCGGATATATGCAAAGCGGTGTCCCGAAAGCTTTCGGGATTGAATTGCAGACGAAACCGGATAGGAGAAAAAAAACCGTAAATAAAGGAGAAAAAAATGTCAGTAGTTACAATGAAGTCTCTCTTAGAGAGCGGAGTTCACTTCGGTCACCAAACTTATAAGTGGAATCCTAAAATGGATAAATACATTTTCATTAAAAGAAATGGCATCCATATTTTAGACCTTAAACAAACCCTCGATGCAATCAATGAATCTTATATGTTCATCAAAGATATCGTTTCAAAAGGTGAAACAGTACTTTTTGTTGGAACTAAGAAACAAGCACAGGAAGCAGTTGTAAATGCAGCTAAAAAATGTGGCGGGTTTTACGCTTCAAATCGTTGGTATGGTGGAATGCTTACAAATATGAAGACTATTCGACGCAGTATTGAAAAATTGGAATATTATGAGCAGATCGTAGAAGACGGGACTATTAATAGTTTTACTAAACTTGAAGCTACAAAAATGAAACGCACTTATGATAAGATCCATTTCGGTCTTGCTGGCATCAGAGAAATGGATAAACTTCCAGGTGCTATTATTATCGTAGATATTATCAAAGAAAATATTGCACTTTTAGAAGCAAAAAAACTTGGCATTCCAATTGTTGCAATGGTAGATACAAATGCAGATCCTGATTTTATAGATTATGTGATACCGTCTAACGATGATGCTATCAGAGCTATTCAGCTTATCACTGATGTTATGGCAAATGCCGTGATCGAAGGGAAGCAAGCATTATTAGAAGGTGCAGACATTGTTCTTTCTGAAGTTAAGAAAAAAGCAGTTGAAGAAAAAGCTGCCGAAAAGGTAGAAGATACACCTAAGAAAGAAGCTAAAAAGGAAGTGAAAAAAGAGACCAAGAAAGTTGAAGCTTCCAAACCTGTTAAAAAAACAGTTGAAAAAACTGAGGATAAACCAAAAAAGAAAACAGTAAAAAAAGCTGAAGTAAAAAAAACTGAAGATAAACCGAAAAAGAAAGCTAAAAAAGAAGTAAAAAATGAAGTAAAAAAAGAAAAAGTTTCCAAGCCAGTTAAGAAAACAGCTAAGAAAATTGAAGACAAACCAGTAAAGAAAACTGAAGATAAACCAAAAAAAACAACTAAGAAAACTGTAAAATAAGCTTAGTTAAAAAGATTTTAGACCAGGAGAAAAATATATTATGAGTATCTCAGCAAAATTAGTTATGGAGCTTAGGGGAAAAACTGATGCAGGTATGATGGACTGCAAAAAAGCTCTGATCGAAACAAATGGAGATTTAGAAGCAGCTGCTGATTACCTTAGAGAAAAAGGCATAAGTAAAGCTGCAAAAAAAGCTAGCAGAATTGCAGCTGAAGGTCTTGTGTTTAACGCAATTTCTGAAGATGCAAAAATTGCAGCACTTGTGGAATTCAATTCTGAAACTGACTTCGTAGCAAAAAATAATGACTTTAAGGATTTTGGTAAATTACTAACAAAACTTGTTATTGAAAATGATTTGAAATCAGTTGATGAGCTTAAAGCTGTTGAAATTGATGGTTCTACTATTGAAACAAAACTTTCCGGACTTATTGCCAAGATCGGTGAAAACATGAATATCCGTCGTTTCGCAAGGGTTACATCCGATAGCTTTGTAACTACCTATCTTCATATGGGTGGAAAGATCGGTGTAGCGCTTCAGTTAGAAGGCGATGTAACTGACGAAAATAAGGCAAAAGCAAAAGATATTGCAATGCACGTTACTGCAATGTCTCCGGATTTTTTGGATAAATCTGAAGTTACACAAGAAATATTAGATAAAGAAAGAGGCATTCTCAAAGCTCAATTAATTGAACAGGGGAAACCAGAAAACATTATCGATAAAATCCTTATAGGAAAAATGAATAAGTTTTTCGAAGAGAATTGTCTTCTTCAACAAAAATTTGTAAAAGATGATAAAGTAACCGTAGAAAACTATGCTGGAAATATGAAAATAATTTCTATCGTACGTTTTAAACTCGGTGAAGGTTTGGAAAAGAGGAATGAAGATTTTGCTGCTGAAGTTGCAGAGCAAATGAAAGGATAATAATTTGTAGGAGCGATCTTATGCGAAGATATAAACCTGAAAAGATCCATAAAGTTATATTCAAAATAAGCGGAGAAGTTCTTGCTGGCAAGAAAGGATTCGGCATTGATATACAAAGTGTTGAAAATCTCATTGAAGACCTAATTTCCATTAAAAAAGCGGGATATAGTATTGGCATCGTATTAGGAGGAGGAAATTTCTTCCGGGGTGTTTCTGAAGTTGGTAAACACATTAACAGGTATACTGCTGATAATGTAGGCATGTTGGCAACTATTCAAAATGCTTTGATAATGAGTGGTGTCTTGCAGAAGAAAAATTATCGCACAGAAATTTATTCTGCCATTCAGGTTGATAAGGTAGCAAAATTCTATACTCCAAACAGAGCGACTACTTCCCTCAACGAAGGAAAAATATGTTTCTTCTGCGGTGGTATTGGAAATCCATTCTTCACAACAGATACGGCAGCAATCTTGCGCGCAATTGAATTGAATGCAGATATAGTTCTTAAAGGAACCAAAGTTGAAGGTGTTTATAGTGCAGATCCGGTAAAAGATAAAAATGCAAAATTCATAGCTGATATTACATTCAGTGAGATTCTTGATAAAGAATTACAGGTGATGGATATGACTGCATTTACTTTAGCTCGTGAAAACAATATGTCTATTAAAGTCTTCAACATAACAAAAAAAGGTAATTTGAAAGAAGCAATTTTGAATAAAGATGTTGGAACCTTTGTTCATAAGTAAGGAGTTATCATGCAAGAATTAATACAGAATCTTACGGAAAAAATGGAAAATGCATTCAGTTCATTACTTAAAAATTATTCCAAGATTAGAACCGGAAGAGCTAATACATCTACTTTAGACGATATAAAAATTGATTATTACGGAGCTCCAACTCCTATTAAACAACTTTGTAATATCTCTATCCCGGAACCAAGACTCATCGTGATTCAGCCTTGGGATAAATCTATTCTGGAAGGAATTGAAAAAACTCTGCTTTCCTCCAATATCGGAGTTACTCCTGATAATGATGGAAATGTTATCCGCCTTCCATTCCAACCTTTAACTGAAGAAACAAGATTGGATATTGTGAAGCAGATCAAGAAAATGGCAGAAGATGCTAAGATCGAGATCAGGAACATACGACGTGAAGGGAATGAAACTTCTAAGAATATGGAAAAGAAAAGCGAGATCAGTGAAGACAATATGAAAGATCTCCAAATTGACATTCAAGAACTTACAGATAAATTGGTAAACAAGATCACTGATGCAGCCAAATCTAAAGAAACTGAGATTATGGAAGTATAGGGCTTGTAGAAAAATAAATTGAAGGAAAATTTATGGCGTTTATAATAACTTCTGAATGTGTAAAATGTGGTGTTTGCGTAGATGTCTGTCCTATATCAGCTATCGTTGAGAGTGAGGAACAGTATCTTATCACTGAAGCATGTATAGATTGTGGTAAATGTATTGAAGTCTGCCCTATTGATGCTATAAAGAATGTTAAGATGAACGGACAATAAATAGTCTATCTCAGATATTGTTAAGCCCGGATTTATTTCGGGCTTTTTTTATTAATTAATATACAAATCAAATGCAGATTAATTATAAATATGTATGCCTTATATATTTACCTAAAAGTTTAAGAAAGACTTGATTCGCAGCGAACGAAAAGAGTGTGAATCGAGAACTTCAAAGTTTGTGATTTATTTTCTAATTGACACCTAACAATAATATTTACAAATTCGATTTTG
>JAOZPK010000098.1 GCA_029932755.1 Candidatus Cloacimonadota bacterium
CGGTCACAGATAATTATTCCAATTTTTTCTTTCATATTATTCCTCTACTATATCAAACACACTCATTTGTGCTTTAGTTGGCTTCATATTAAAATGTTTATATGTTTTCATTGTTGCTTTTCTACCTTGAGATGTTCTATCTAAAAATCCTTGTTGGATAAGATATGGCTCGTAAATTTCTTCTACGGTTCCGGAATCTTCTCCCAAAGCAACAGCCAGAGTTTTCAGTCCTACAGGTCCGCCATTATAATTTTCTATTAATAATTTTAAAAGGCGTTTATCCATATCATCAAGTCCGGCAAAATCAACATCTAACATTTTAAGAGCTTTTATTGCAATATCTTTAGTAATAATGCCATCACCTTTTATTTGAGCGTAATCGCGAACACGGCGTAAAAGACGGTTTGCTACTCGTGGTGTTCCGCGGCTGCGACGAGCCATCTCTTTTGTCCCGGCATCTTCCAGAGGGATATTTAATAATCCGGCTGAGCGTTTAATTATGTGTTCAATACTTTTCACATCGTAATAATCCAGACGCAAAACCAAACCAAATCTAGCTCGCAGGGGAGAGGTTAATAGTCCTGCCCGTGTAGTTGCACCGATAAGCGTGAATGGTTCAATATCAATTGAAAGTGAGCGTGCAGCGGGACCGCTATCTATAATGATCTCCATTTCAAAATCTTCAATGGCAGGATACATATATTCTTCTACCACATGATTCAGCCGGTGAATTTCATCGATGAAAAAAACGTCGTTTCTCTGTAGATTAGTTAATATCCCTGCCAGGTCAGGAGCTTTTTCTAGAACCGGACCAGAACTTACCTTTATTTCCACACCAAGTTCATTTGAAATGATATGTGCGAGAGTAGTTTTCCCAAGCCCCGGAGGGCCATAAAACAGAATATGGTCGAGTGGTTCTTTGCGCAATTTAGCTGCTTGTATGGAAATATCTAATATCTCTTTTATTTTTTCCTGCCCTACAAATTCATCCAATGATTTCGGACGCAAGGTACGATCAAAATCTTTTTCTTCCGGTATGTTACCCGGGTCTATAATTCTTTCTAACATTCTCTTTATCCTCTATATTTTTTCCATAACAACAAAAGTATTAAAGCAGAAATTACAATCCTGATGACAAGGAAAAAAACAAATAATGAATCTCCATAAGTAAAAAGACGTGAAAATATAAACCAGATATAATACAATTGACCAATGATGATAGCAAAAGCTATGCCCCAGGCTATGGTAGGTTTTTCTTCATATTCTTTTTTTAATGGATATTGCTGGAAAATCATGTTCCAGACTAAATATCCTCCACCAATAATGAGTATTGCCAGAAATCTGGGTAAAAGCATAAATTCTCCTTTTCTCTTTTCTTACTGATCAATGTGAAGATTCACGGAAAACTTTAATTGTGTCAAATTATTCCTTCACCGCAATCGTGGCAGGGCTTCTTCTTCCCACCACAGGACCGTCCATTACTTTGAAGCCAACTGAGATCATATTTTTTCTGATTTGTTTGGCACAACTGTAGGTGCTTAGTTTTGCTCCAATCTTCATTTTATTGTATATTTTTTGGAAGATCTCCTCACTCCACATTTCAGGTTGTTTTTTGGGAGAAAACGGATCGAAAAAAACTCTATTAAATTTGCTATCTGAAAGCTCATCAATTATTTGTAATGCATTTCCCAAAAAGATTTGAATTCTATTGTTGTTATTATCGGTAACATCCATGCTTTCTGCAATATTTCTAAAATGGGCAAATTCTTTTATTAATATTTCAGGGATCTCAATATCCTTCATTGCTTCAATAATTTTTTTATCATTTTCCAGAGCAGTTATCTGTAGATTTGCATGATCTTTGCAGGCAGCGATGGAATTATATCCAATCCCGAAACAGAAATCAAGAATTTGCATTCCGTTATTAATTCCCAGCGCATTTACATGTTTTTCAAATGCTTCTTCAATTGCACCTGAAATGGTGTGGTAATGCTCACTTGCAGCTTCATTAAAAACCGTGTATGAACCATCTTTAGTTTTAACTAATTTCATGTTTTATTGTCCTTCGACAAGCCTGTCCTGAGCGAAGTCGAAGGGCTCAAGATGATACAAGCTCAGGACAGGATTCAATTTTAAATTGTCATCCTGAGTATCCGACAGCTGTCGGATGTATCGAAGGATAGTGAATGATTTAAAATCCTTTCCACTTCGATACCTCTCTTTGTTCGTACTCAGCATGACAGTCTACTTCTTCTTGCTTATCTTATGTTCCTTCGTCTACGCTACAAAGTAGGAGAGAAACAGCAGAGTGAGGTCAATCTTATTTATACTTAATCCATTTTATTGCTTCTTTAAGGGATGGTTTTTTACCATACATTAAAATTCCTACGCGGTAGATTTTAGCGACTAAACTGATAATAAGATAAATTGAAATTCCCATTGTAAAAATGGAAAGAATTGCTCCGCTGGGCAAAGTAGGATGACTGACAGCTATTCGTGCAAACATTACCGAAGGTGTAAAGAATGGAATTAATGAAGCCCAGAAAGCGGCAGGCGTATCAGGGTTTTGGGCAACTGTGATCATAATGAAAAATCCAATAATATTCAGAAAAATAATAGGTGTAAGAAACTGCTGACCTTCATCGGTTGTATTAACCATTGAGCCAACTGCTGCAAAAAGAGTAGCATAAAGCAGAAAACCCATAAAAAAATATAATATAAAGAAAGCAAAGACTACGGGTGTAAATTGCAGATTGCCAATAATATTCAATAACTTTGGTGTTTCCACTCCCATCTTAACCAAGGCAGGAGTTCCATATGTAGATAAAAGAATAATGAAAGAACCGATAACCGTGAGTTGTGTGATTCCCAGCAGGCATATACCAACTATCTTTCCCATCATTAATTCTATTGGTTTTATTGAGGATATAATGGTTTCTGTGATGCGTTGACTTTTCTCCTCGATCACACTGCCTGTTACTGCTTGTCCGTAGATCATAATAAACAACATTAGAAGATAGGTAAGCAAATATGTAAGCAGAAAATTGGAAACACCGGATTTACTTATTTCGCCTTTCTCGGTAACTTGATAACTAGTTAGAGAGATATAACCTGCATACATTTCCTGACGAATTACTTCAGGAGAATAACCCAAATTTTCCAGGCGAATATTTCCCACAGATTTTGAAATGACCCGTTCGATATCTCTCAGATCATCAAAGTTGCTCACATTTCTAGCTGAATACTTAACCTGTCTTGAAGTAAGGATATTATCAGGAATAATGAAGAAACCATCAATAACTTTTTGAAGTACTTTAGTTCTAAGTTCTTCTAATGTGTTTTCAAGATTCTCTTCCGTTGCATCTATTTCTGTAAAACTGTATTTTAAACTTCCATTCTTCAAAGTATCTGATAGCATTTCCACCATTTGCGGGAAGATTTTTCCAGTTTGATCAATAACTTCAAAATGTTGAGTGGAAGGTTGGAAGAATCTTCCAAAAATAAAGATTCCACCAAACAGGAAAATCAAAATAACAGGAAACATCAAGGTTCCAATGATATAACCTTTCGTTTTAGCACGAGTTAAAAATTCTCTGCTAACAACAGCCCATATCTTCTTATTCATGATCGTCCTCCTTACCATGAGAATGCACGGTTTCAATAAAGATATCATTTAAAGAAGGTTCTTTGATCTCAAATTTTCTGATTTGGATAATGGGAACTATCTCTTTAAGAAAATCTTGCGATGGCATATCATCTTTCAATTGAATTTCTACATAATTACCGAAATTATCGAATTTTTTGATATAAGTTGATTCTTTCAGAAAGTCGTCTTTCCCTCCATATTCCAGGTGAATATTGTGTTTTCCAAAGCTTTCCTTCACTTTGCCGATCTTACCGGAAAGTATCTGCTTTCCTTTGTTGATCAGCATGATCTTGTTGCAGAGCTTTTCGGCACTTTCCATTTGGTGCGTGGAAAAAATGATCGTTGTCCCATTAGCCTTCAATTCCATGATGATCTCTTTTATCAGTTTAGTGTTGATGGGATCGAGACCAAGAAAAGGTTCATCCAGAATTAGAAGCTTGGGTTTGTGTAAAATCGTAGCAATAAACTGCAGCTTTTGCTGCATTCCTTTAGAAAGTTCTTCGATTTTCTTCTTTTTCCACTTCATCAGATCAAGTCTCTTCAACCAGTAATCGATTTGTTTCTTAGCTTCGCTCATTTTCATTTCTTTCAGCTTGGCAAGGAATAACAGTACATTCACAAGTTTCATTTTGCGGTAAATACCCCGCTCTTCCGGTAGATAACCGATCAGGTTTGCTGTTGATTTTTCAGTGCTATTCAGCAATGTCACAGTTCCATTATCTGGAACAATGATGTTCATTATCATGCGGATCATGGTAGTTTTTCCTGCACCGTTCGGTCCTAAAACTCCTAACACATCACCTTCTTCGATGGAAAATGAAATATCGTCCACTGCCTTGAGTGATGCAAAACTTTTGGAAATGTTTTTTACTTCTAATATTGCCATAATATCTCCTTAATAGAGGGTTAGCAACTTTTCGTGATTATTTAAACTCATCCTTTAAAATCTTTTGGTAAATTTGATATATTTCATCATTAAAACAAACAAATATAACTTTCTTGATAGCAGGAAATTCTTTCATATATTTTCTAACTTCTGTTAAAGCAATTCTGGCAGCTCTTTCTATTGGAAATCTATATACTCCACAACTGATCGCAGGAAATGCAATTGATCTGATACCGTTATACCTGGCGAGATCTAATGAGTTCTTATAACAGCCAATTAGCAGATCATCCTCTTTGGTTTTTCCGCCATGCCATACAGGACCAACAGTATGAATTATGTATTTTGCAGGAAGATTATAGCCTTTTGTGATCTTTGCCTTTCCTGTTGCACAACCACCCAGTTTTCTGCATTCACGTAATAGTTCCTCACCGGCTGCATTATGAATAGCGCCATCTACACCTCCGCCACCAAGAAGAGTTGTATTCGCAGCATTTACAATTGCATTAACTTTCATTTTTGTTATATCACCCTTTATTACTTGAATGTTTTTTAATAATTTGTCTTCAATTGTCTCAAGTATTTGTATTGTGTTTAATCCCAGTTTTGTGATTTGGTATTTTTGGTATGAACTTCCGGGTTTATTCGGGAATTTGTATGTAATAAGTTTATTTGTTCTCAGTAGTGATATTGCACGTTTGAAATTTCCAGATTTCCCCTTTCGTCCTAATTTGTCAGCAATATGTTTAGTGGAAATTTCCTGAAGTGAACAAGTTTTTAATATTTGATAATGTAATTCTGTTAGGTTCATTGGGTCCCAATCAGAAACTGCAGGAGTTATTGGTAAATTTATCTGATCTAAATTCAAAATTTTCTTTTTTGAAAGTGGTCCTCTCATCTTCCTGTAACGGTTAATTAAATTGTTTGTTGAAACATCATGTGAGCTAATTACTTTTGAAGAATTCAGCTCAGGCAATATCTTTTTGGCAAGCTGTTTTCCCAGTTCTACACCCCATTGATCAAAACTGAATAGGTTCCAAATAATTCCTTGTGTAAATATTTTATGTTCATACATTGCGATAAGACTTCCAAGAGTACGCGGAGTTAATTGCTTGAAAAGAATTGAATTTGTAGGTCTGTTACCTTTAAAAACTTTATAAGGAAAAATTTTCTTTATTTGCTCTTTTGTCTTTCCCATCTTTTTCAATTCTGAAATTACTTCCTCTTTTGTTTTTCCATTCATCAATGCTTCGGTTTGAGCGAAGAAATTTGATAATAATTTCTGATGATGATCTCCAACGGGATTATGAGAAATTGCTGGAGCTAAAAAATCGCAAGGTATCATTTTAGTTCCCTGATGAATTAGTTGATAAAAAGCGTGTTGTCCATTTGTTCCAGGTTTTCCCCAGATTATTGGACCGGTTTGATACTTCACATCATTACCGGCACGATCTACATATTTTCCATTGCTCTCCATATTCCCTTGCTGGAGATAAGCTGGGAATCTATGAAGATATTGATTGTAAGGCAATATTGCTTCACTTTCTGCACCGAAGAAATTATTATACCAGATGCCGATGAGTGCAAGGACGACGGGGATATTTTCTTTGAAAGGAGTTTTCTTGAAATGATTATCCATGGCATGAGCACCGTCCAATAATTTCTCAAAATTATCGAATCCAATTGTGCAGGAAATAGAAAGCCCGATCGCACTCCAGAGTGAATATCTTCCGCCAACCCAATCCCAAAAACCAAACATATTTTCCGGATCGATACCAAATTCCGTTACACTTTCTTCATTTGTAGAAATTGCTATAAAATGCTTTTTGATAAAATCTATATCTTTTGCTTGGGACAGAAACCATTTACGTGCAGAATGCGCATTGGTCATTGTTTCCTGGGTAGAAAATGTTTTTGATGCTATCATAAAAAGTGTGGTTTCTTGATCTAGTTTCTTCAATGTTTCTACCAGATGAGTACCATCCACATTAGATATATAATGAGCATTAATTCCCTTATTGTATGGGTTAAGAGCTTCTGTAACCATTAAGGGTCCAAGATCAGATCCTCCAATTCCAATATTTACTATATCAGTTATTGATTTACCAGTAAATCCTTTCCACAAACCGGATGTGATCTTTCCAGAAAATTCTTTCATTTGCCCAAGAACTTTTCTTACTTCGGGCATTACATCTTTTCCCTCAAAAAGTACAGGTTTATTGGAACGGTTTCTCAAAGCTGTATGCAAGACTGCTCGATCTTCTGTCTCGTTGATCTTTTCACCGGAGAACATGTCATTAATGGCTGATTTTAAATCGATTTCTCTAGCTAACTTTAAAAGCAACCCCATCGTTTTGTCAGTGATGATGTTCTTAGAAAAATCTATGAGAATGTCTTCAAAATCAAGTGAGAATTTAACAAAACGATTTTTATCTTTCTTAAATAAATCTTTCATTTGGGTTGTTTTCATTTTCTGAAAATGTTCTTCTAGGTTCATCCATGAATTCGTCTTTGTTGGGTCGATCTTGTTTAACATAATCTGCTCCACACCAATATATTACCTAACATAGGGAATTTAGATATCGTAATAATAGTCAAACTATTTTTACATTCAAAATATATTTTAAAGATGATTCTGTATAAATTCAATACTCTTCTTTGCTATCAATTCTTTATCATAATCCAGCGGTGCAACATGATAGGAATTTTCTAACCAGATTAATTCTTTATCTTTTGATCCTAATTTTTTCATAGTATATGTTGCGCTAATTTTGGGAACAGCATGATCTCCTTTTGATTTAAAGATAAGACATGGTTGTAAGATATTCAATTGCATTTTATCTACTTCTTTTATTAACTTTAGCATTTCATTAATCCCATTTGTAGGAGTTCTATCATAAGCATATTCTTTAGAATTTGGATCTTTTATATCGGAAGCAATAGCAGGAATGGATCGAATTAACTTAGTTAATAATGGTACGAACCAAAATTTTGGATTAGTGAATTTGCTAGTATGATTGATTAGAATAGTACCAGAAATCTCAGGATGTTTCCCTGTAAGATATAAGGCAAGCTCTCCACCGAGTGATAAACCGCAAAGAAATATTTTGGAACACCTTTCCTGCAGTTTTTTCAATCCTTTTTCTACATCATTTATCCAATCTGTATATTTTGTAGAATTCATATCTTGCCATTTTGTGCCATGTCCTGAAAGTCTGGGTAATTCAACATTATAACCTTCATCTGCAAATTGTTCAGCAAGAAATTTCATTGATGAAGTTGTTGAGGTTAATCCGTGAATTACGAGTACGCCAATTTCACTTTTTGTCATATAGGAAAACGGTTGATGATATTTTTTTAAATTCATATTCATTCCTCCAAATGAAATAATAAATTTCCTTTACGTATGGTTTAAGACCAGCCAAAGGATAATAACCCTCCGCAATGGTAACACAGATAACCAACCATTACGAAGGTCAAGACCATTCGTAAGGTTTATTCCCAATCTAATGAACGTTTTACAGCTTTTTGCCATTGATTGTATAATTTTTCTCTTTTTTTCTCAGTCATGTTGGAACTCCATGTTTTCTTCTCTTTCCAATTCTTCTGCAATTCAGTTGTATCTTTCCAGAAACCAACAGCAAGTCCGGCGGCATAAGCGGCACCAAGAGCAGTAGTTTCGGTAATAATTGGCACAATTACGGAAGCATTCAAAATATCTGCTTGAAATTGCATTAATAATTTACTGGCTGTCATTCCTCCATCAACTTTCAACTCCTTGGTTTTCAAAGCGGAATCCTTTTGCATTGCTTCAAATACATCTCGAGCTTGGAAGGCAGTAGCTTCCAAAACTGAACGTGCAATATGCGATTTATTCACAAAATGAGTAAGTCCAATAATTGTTCCACGTGCACCTGAATTCCAATGTGGTGCAAAAAGTCCTGAAAAAGCAGGAACGAAATAAACCCCACCATTGTCAGATACTTTTTCTGCCAATTCATTGATCTCACTGGATTCTGTTATCAAACTAAAATTATCACGTATCCATTGAATTAACGATCCGGCAA
>JAOZPK010000010.1 GCA_029932755.1 Candidatus Cloacimonadota bacterium
ATCTCTTTATACCAGTGATTGGAAATTTTATTGAGTTGTTCAAGGCTTTCAAATTCAACTTTGAACGACCAATCTTCAAAATCATGTTTGAATTCTGAATAAAGATTAGATAGCCTAACCTTAAAATTACTGTTCCAACCTTCGGCATAATTTATCACGAACTCATTTTCATAATTAGGGAGGAAACGAACCTCACCCATTAGTCCTTCTTCATCCTTTCCCGGCTCCCAGCTATGTTCCAATACTTGTCCTGCATGGTTTACCATAGGAAGATCAGAAATTCTTACATTAAAATTCTCATAATTTTTATATGCACCCATCAGAGTGAATTTACCTAAATATGATGTTATGTTGGAATAGATCGCTGTTCCTTCTAAATCTAAATCGTCATTGCTTGTTGCGTATTCAGCCATTAGATCGAATAGGGAAGAGGAGTAGTTAAATTTTCCAGCATATACAGTTCTATTGTTAAATTCGTCTTCATCAGCATCGATGAGTTCTTTATGCAGAATGTAACTAGCACCTATCGTCAAATTATCCATTATGTTAAAATCAGCATCAAAGGCACCAATTTGGTCATACTCGTCTTCAAATTTTGGATCAGGATTGCCACTTTCCATTTTACCAGCGAATAATTGTACTTGCCATCTATCATAAACGGGATTTACATAACCACCGAACAATCTGGAGTCGGTTTCAAAATCATCATCATAGAAATTGTGTAAAACAATACCGGATCCTATTACAGCTTCATAAGTTCCAATTTGTGCAAACCAGTAATCAGATTCATATTGCATATAGTATTCATCGAAATAGTATTCATCTTCTTCTTTATTTAATTCGTTTTCAATAGCATGATTGCTCATATCATCATTGATCATAATAAATTTACCGAATTTTGGATAATATAGATTATACTTGATGCCTACTCTGAAACTATTTAATTGTGCCTGCAACTGAAATTCATCAGAAAAATAATTGCGATGTTCGATTATCCGGTTAGAATAAATATACTTGAATTCATTTAATCCAGAAAAACACAGCTCAGAATAGAGCAGATTAGTAACAAAAACTATCATCAATACGACAAATAAAGTTTTTCTCATTTTTTCACCATTAATTTTTCAACACTTCAGGTTGTACAGTTCCCTGCTCAGTTGCATCTTTTTCTAATTTGTTGATTTCTTGGTCTTCCAGCCATTTAATGATCACTTCTTCATAATGTTTTTCGTCGCCCCGCTGATAACCGGTATGGTTGTAAATTATTGTTCCATCCTGATCTATGATCAAAGTACGCGGAATATTTGTAATATTATATTGTTTTTGAACATTTTTTTTCGGATCGAACAATGTATGAAATTTAAAGCGATTCGATTTAATATGAGAAATAGCATTAGATTTTTTTCGTGGTTTATCAACGTTGATTGCCAGTACATTAACATTATCATATTTTTCATGTAATTCATTTATTTTAGGAAGTCCGTTTTTACAAGGAACGCACCAGGTTGCCCAAAAATCTAATATCACTAAGCCTTCTTTTTGAAAATCGGATAGTTTAACCTGTTTGCCATCAATATTTTCCAGTTTAAATTCACCAGCTTTTTCAGATGCCATTAATTGAATTGCCAGAACCACAATCAGTATAGTTACAAAAATATTTTTCATTATTTTATACTCCTTAATTATTTAATGAGATTTCGATTACATTATGTACAGCACATGAATTTTGATTATATGGTGTCTCTAAAGTTTGAATCCATATCACAAGAGTAAGATCTTCAGGTAAACCGGTTGCATTATCCATATACCATTGTGGAAGAACGTCCAGCTCATCGATCTCAAAACTAACAGGATCATCTAAATTTAAAGTAGAAATATCTACTGCTATCCGCTTCAAAGCAATATTGTGATGCGGGTCGCCATGATGATTCGGATATTCCTCATTATAATCTTCCATCAAAACAGCAACCAATGAAAGGTTGCCAGTTGGAATAGATGGATCAATTTCGATCTGGACAGATGCCGTAAGAGAAATGTCCGTTAGATTTGTTTGCACATCAGTCAATAGTGCCAAGAGTGGTTCCTGAAGAAGAGGTGTTATTGCTGTTTCAATTTCAACCTCAACTTCCTCAATGCTAGGAGCAGAATATACTATGTGAGCATTTCCGTTCACTATGCCAAGAGGTAAAGATCCAGTATTAGGATAATAACTGAATAAACCAGAGAAATCACCGGCAAGTTGATCTCCAATATGATATTCCACATAAGAGAATCGGCTGCCGTATTGCATTCTCAGGTTGTGTAGAGCTTCTTCAGCATTTGGACAATTAGAACACCATTGGCCTGTGAAAAGTTCTACTAGAACACTCTTACCTATTACTGTAACAATTTTAGTTATAATATTTTCATATATTCCATCAGACACCTTTAATGTAACTGGAAAATCCCCATTTGTTGTGAATGTATAGTTTGGATTCTGATCGTAGGAATCTATTATGTCATCATCGTTAAAATCCCATTCCCAGATTGTAATAGGATTAACACCAGGAGTAGATAGATCATTAAAATTGATTTCTAATTGATAATAATCTGGTTGAGAATAATTAAAATCTGCTAAAGGTGAAAGTACATCCAGAACTTCAATAAAAATTGTATCTGTACTCACACTTTTTCCATCATCAATCATTAGAGTCGCACCATATATATCTGGAGTCTCGTATACAAATACAACACTATCAGGATTATTACTTAAGTTATATACTTGTTCAGGAATTCCATCTCCGTCAAAATCCCAAGTCCATTCTTCAATGGGTTTGCTACCTAATTCAGAAATATCAAAAAAAGTTACTTCCAATGGTGAATAACCCTGAGCATTTGATACATTTATCTGCGCAATTGGTGGTTCGTAAAATTCATACTCAAATCTATCACAGGCAAAAATTACTAATGTGAGAAAAAACAAGATTAAGATCTTCTTCATTTTTACCTTCTATTTTTTCGGAGCTAAAGCAATGTAAGTTGGCAAGCCGATTATTTCAAAGTGCTTCAATATCTCTTTTGTAGGAGATGATTTGAGATTCTCAGCTTTGTATTTAACCAAAACATAATTATCGAATTCTTTAATCACTTTTTCATCCTTAAAGGTAGTTGCATCCATTGCCAGGCAATTCTTACACCAGGTTGCCCAGAAATCTATAAAGACCGGTTTCCCTGTTTTCTTTGCTTCTATCAAACCTTCAGTAATCGAATGTTTCCAAGGAAGATCTGAAGTTTCATGAGAATAATCGGCAATATCAACAGGCTTATTATTTTTAATTATTTTAACTCCTGTATAGATATAGAAAATCGCAATAGCAAGAATTATTATTCCAAATATTATTTTTACCCATTTCATCCAGTTACCCGGTTTAGGAAGGAAGGAAAGTCCGGCTCCCGCAAAAGGCCAGGGAATAGCCATTCCAACACCTAACAAAAATGGTAGTAATAATCCTGCAGGATTTCCAGCAGTATACAACGAAGTTGAATAGATGATAACTGAAATCAAAACAGGAGCCACACATGCACCAGCCAATACAGCAGCAATAACTCCAAGAATGAAAACTGTTATGTATTTTCCTTTGCTTTTACTTCCGACTTTATTGCTCTGAAATTTGGAGAAATCAATTGGAATGATATCGAACATAGCCAAAGCTAAAACAATAAAAAGAGCTGCAATAGCGATATTAAACCAGGGAGATGAATTTATAGTACCGAATTGAGAACCTGTGAGGACTACAACTACTCCCAGTAATCCATAAGCCAATGCCATTCCCAAACCGTAAACTCCACCTATTAGAAATCCTTTTGCTTTTGATTCCGATTGTGTGCCTGCTCCCAATACAGCAATGGTTATGGGCATCATTGGGAGTACACAAGGAGTAAGGTTTAAAGCAATTCCACCCAGCAAGATCAATACGATGATGAGCCAGATGCTCATATTTGCAAACTTATTTGTATTGAACGACCCCGGCTCTTTTGAATTTTCTAAAAACGAAACAAAATCTTCGCTATTTTGATATCCTGCTTCTATTCCTGTAATCTCAAAATCTTCCAATAAAACAAGAAGCTCTTCAATACTATCTGTGCTTTTGATTTCTTCTTGTGTCTCTTCTGTTTTTTCTTTTTTAAGAACTTCAGCACCTTTTGTTAATGATAAACTGAATTCAGCTTCCTCCGGCATGAAACAGGTTCCGCCTTCATCACAGAACTGATATCCGGCATAGATCTGAATGATAGGCTCTCCTTTTAAATGTTCTGAGGTAGTGAATTGTTTGGTTAATGTAACCGTTCCGTGAAATTCAATAGTACCATCTTCCATTTTTTCACCTTCAGGATAAACAGTAGATTCAAATTTAATTCCTTCAATTTCATCCACGTCAACAAAGAACATATCTTTCTGCAAAGTTTGATGAAAGCCTTCCGGAATTTTATACATAACCTTAATCTGGTTTGCTTCGATCTTTGCTGATATTACCTGCTTTGGCTCTGGTGCTTGGGCAGAAAGTGAAGTGAATAATATCATTAAAACAAATGTGATCCATAAAAATCTTCTCATTAATTCTCCAAATTTATTTTTATTTTACAATATCAAATAATGCAATTTGTATTCCTAAAGTTTAATATTTTCCTTCTTTAAAAACTCACTTACAGTAAGTGCCTCATTCCAATATTTATAAAAAGTTGTGATGAGCGTTTCAGCAAGATCTGAATGTTCAATAACCAAATAGGTAAGGTTTTGCTCAGGGTTTACCTGGTTTATCATAGAGAACATCACAGTGTGATCATCAAAAACATGCAACTTAATTGGAAGATGGTAAGCCACTTTTATTTCTTCACCCTGATCCTCAAAATTTTTCATCCTTCTTGCAAAAAAATCAATATCATCCTTTTCTACTTCAAAGATCGATCTAAATACAACCCCTGTTTTCATACTTTCTTCTTGCTCCTCATGAATATCAAGATCATTTGACATTGCATAAGGAGATTTACAGAAAGAGAGTACGATCTCTTTAGATTCAAGTTCTAAAGTATGATGTTTTTTTATGATACTTGCAGGAGTGCCGTAAACTTCGATGAATTCAAGCGGAGAAGAGTTATCTGAATTAGATTGATATATTGGTGATAAAAGTTCGGGAAGTGAATTAAGAATTTTTAATTTTTCATTTTGTTCGCTTATTAGTTTTTCAAACGCTATCTCGGGAGATGCGGCTTTGAATCTTCTGATCTTCCCTAGTTTTTCAATGCATAACCCTTTGTTGATCAGACTTTCCAGAACAGAATATATTCGGGATCGGTTTACATTGCAACATTGAGAGATTTCAGTTGCTGTAAAAGTATGTTTCCTTAGTAGGCAACTGTAAACTTTTGCTTCATTTAAAGTGAGTCCGACTTCTATCAATTCTGTTATGTATTTATCCATTACTTTCTCCAGAAAATTTTACTGTTGCAACACATGAGGCAACAAAAATTATTAAAGTGTTTTGTCAAATATTTTTTTAAACTAAATTATTTTATACTATCTAAACTTGGAGTAAATAAATAACCACATTTATAGCCATCTGCTGCACTACTCATGATCCCACCTGCATAACCTGAACCTTCACCAACCGGGTAGAGATTTGAAATTCCATTTGCCAAAAAGGTTTCAAGTTCTCTAAGTAAACGAATAGGTGATGAAGTTCTTGTTTCAGGAGCTAATAGCAAACCGTTATCAATAAATCCGGGAATTCTGTTATCAAATTTTGTTAATCCAAATTTTATAGCTTTTATGATATTTTGTGAGAAGATTTGATTAAGGTCATGTTGGAAAAGCCCTGGTTGGAAACTTGTTAGCTTCTGATCTGAAGAGAATGAGTTCTTCATAAAATCATCAGCATTTTGAGATGGAGCAAAAATGAGTTTGGAATCATTGAAACATTTTTTTTCAATAAATTGTTGGTATTTCATTCCGGCAAAAATATCATCACCAAAATCATTTCTGTTTATCGTTGCAACAATTGCACTATTAGCAAAAATGTTATCCCTTTTTTTATAGCTCATCCCATTAAGCACCAAGCTGTTTTGCTCGGAAGATCCGGCTAAAATAAATCCACCCGGACACATACAAAAACTATAAATTCCTTTGTCCTTATATTTTGCTGTGAGACGATAAGTTGCAGGACCTGTCAGCGAGAAATCAGTTTTCTCACCATAAAAAGCATTGTTGATAAATTCCTGCGAATGCTCTATTCTAAAACCAACTGCAAAAGATTTATTTTCCATTTCAATTTTATTTTTCAACATTATGAATGTATCACGAGCTGAGTTTCCAATTGCTAAAATGAGAATTTCAGGAGAATATTTTTCTTTGTTTATAGTTATTTCAGTCACATCATTATTTTCTATTCTAATATTTTCAAGTTTACTGTTCCAAAAGAATCTGCAGCCTTTTTCAATTAGATATTTTCTCAAACGAATTATAATATTCCTCAATCCATCTGTTCCAAGATGGGGAAGAGCATCGAATCTTATTGATTCGTCGGCACCAAATTTAATAAGGTATTCAATAATTTGATTTGTATAATAATCTCTGGTTCTGGATGTAAGCTTACCATCGGAGAATGTGCCTGCACCACCTTCACCAAATTGGACATTGCTGTTCTCATCCAGAATTCCTTTCTGCCAAAATTTTTCAACCTTTTTTGCTCGAAGATCAATTGTTTCTCCACGATCAAAAATGTAAGGTTGAAATCCTTTTTCAACAAGTGATAGGGCAGCAAAAAGCCCTGCAGGACCAGCTCCAATAATAAATGGATGAGGGTTGGATAATTTAATTGAACCATTTATGTACGGTTGTGGTGTAGAATATTTCTGTACTTCATTATCCAATTTTATATTGAAATCTATATCGGTTATAAGAGTGAAATTATATTTGAGGAAATTTTTCTTACGAGCATCTATTGAGCGACGGATTGTTTGGATATTGCTAAAGTGCTTTGCCGAGATATTTAGTTTATTAGAGAGAGCTTTTAATAGGTCGATCTCTTTTGCAATTGGTACTAATATATTTCTGATTAGATACAAATTCCCTCCAAACTTCCTTCTGTGCTAATCTAAACTTCTTGACTAATATTCTTGTCAAGTGAATCAAATGAACAAGGATAAAATTATGATAAAAGTTGTATTTACAGATTTAGATAGAACACTTCTAAAGAATAACGGAACGTTTTCTAAAGCTAATTTAAAAGCAATGAAGGTTCTTGCAGATAATAATGTAAAATTGATTATAGCCACTGGAAGGAATATTCTATCTGCAAAAAAAGTATTAACAAGTAAACATCACTTTGATTATTTAATGTTTTCTTCGGGAGCAGGAATTATTCATTGGCAAACCAAAGAGATAATTTATGAAAATCATATTAACAAAGAAAATACAAAGAAAGCTATAGATATTTTATTGAAGTATGATGTCGATTTTATGGTGCATGATGTGATTCCTGAAAACCATAAATTTTATTATTGGGTTCATAATTTATTACCGGATTTTAAACGAAGAGTAAAATTGTACAGTGCATTTGCTCAACCTTTGAAGTTGAATCGTTCACCGATTAAAGCAACACAACTACTGGCAGTTCTTAAGCAGGATGAGGAAGATAAATTTGAAAGGATGAAAAGTGAACTCAGGTTTGTAAAAGTTATTCGAGCAACTTCACCTTTAGATAATAGATCTATCTGGCTGGAAATTTTTCCAAAAAACATTTCAAAAGGTCATTCTGCAAAATGGTTATGCAAAGAACTTGGAATTTTAAAAAATGAAACCGTAGGAATTGGTAATGATTTCAATGATATAGATCTATTGGAAATAACACATAAAAGTTATGTAGTTGCAAATGCTCCCGAAGAGTTGAAACAACAATTTATTGTAGTTGCATCAAATGAAGAAGATGGTTTTGCTGAATGTATTACAAATCTGATCAATGATAAATGATATTAAGTACATCTTTAAAATAATCAACAAAATATATTGTAATTCCTTCTTTGATAAAATCTGGAAGCTCTTCAAAATCAAACTTGTTCTCATTTGGGAAGATCAATTTTGTTATACCAACTCTTCGGGCAGCAATTATTTTCTCTTTGATCCCACCAATAGGAAGAACCTTTCCGGTAAGAGTTAATTCACCTGTCATTGCCAGTCTTACTTGAACAGCTTTCCCGGTTGCAAGAGAATAAAGTGCAAGAGCCATTGTTATTCCGGCAGAAGGTCCGTCTTTAGGTGTGGCTCCAGCTGGAACATGAAGATGAATAAAATGAGTAGAGAAAAAATCCTTGAAATTATCATCATGAGATAAGAGAGAACGAACATAAGAAAATGCTATCTCTGAGGATTCTTTCATCACACCGCCTAATTGCCCGGTTTGTTTAAATCCGCCATTTTTACTTTTAACTGCTGAAGCTTCAATATAAAGTGTTGTACCACCCAGAGATGTCCAGGCAAGACCGAGTGTTACTCCTGGTATTGGTTTCTTATAAAGAGTTTCAGGTGTAAAGATCGGATTTCCAAGATACATTTTTAAATTTCTTTGCGATATTGAGAATCTGTTTCCTTGTTTTTCCGTAAGCTTTAATGTAACTTGTCGCATTATTTTTTTAATTTTATTCTCAAGATTTCGAACACCTGCTTCGCGAGCATACTGATCAATGATCAAATTCAAAGCTTTATCTGTAATATTTATCTCAGTTTTTTTAAGACCATGCTGTTTAAGCTGTCTGGGAATTAAATACCTTTTTGCAATTTCAACTTTTTCCTGCATGATATAACCGGATAATTTAATAATTTCCATTCTGTCTAATAGTGGACGTGGGATTGTGTCAAGTTGATTAGCTGTAGTTATGAACAGGATCTTAGAGAGGTCGAAACGAACATCCAGATAGTGATCTAAAAAATCCTTATTTTGCTCTGGATCAAGAACTTCTAAAAGAGCAGATGCTGGATCTCCTTGGAAACTAGAACCGAGTTTATCAATTTCATCCAGCATAATAACCGGATTTGATGTACCGGTTCTCTTTAAACTTTGGATTATTTTTCCGGGCATAGCACCAACATAGGTACGTCTATGACCCTTGATCTCAGCTTCATCACGCATACCTCCGAGAGAAAATCGAAAGAACTCACGGTTCATCGCTCTAGAGATAGAGTGTCCAACCGATGTCTTTCCTACTCCGGGAGGACCAACTAAACACAATATTGATCCAGTAACTGACCCTCTTTTAATTATTGTACTGATAAATTGCAGAATGAGATTCTTTACATCAACAAGACCATAATGATCTCGATTTAAAATACGACGAACCTGAATTATATCGAGTCTGTCTTTGGAATAAATACCCCAGGGCAATTCTGTGAGAGCGTTCAAATATGTTCTTGTTACATTGAATTCCGGAGATGAAGATTCTAACATGCTTAGTTTATCTATCTCATTATTAATTACTTGTGAAGCTTCTTTACTAAGTTTCAATTCCTTAAGTCTTTTCTCGATTTTCTCCAATTGTGCAGCTTTATCGTCTTTTTCTAACCCTAACTCTTTCTTTATGATCTTTAATTGTTCACGAAGAAAAAACTCTCTCTGCTGTTTTGATATCTTTTCCTCGATCTGCTTCTGAATATCAGCCTGTAAGTTTATGAGTTCAATCTCTTCCTTTAGAAGGATCAATACTTTTTCACTTCTCTTAACAATATCAAAAGTCTCTAGTATCTCCTGTAACCTTTGTGATTCTGCATTCAAAATTGAACTAACAAGATCAAGCAGAAGACTTGTTTTATCGTGAGTTATTTGAGACAAAAAGAGTTTGAGTTGTTCTTGAAAAATTGGATTTAAACTGAGTAGTTTTTTAAGAGAAGACATAATTGCCATTGTATAAGCTTTCATCTCATCAGTTGGTTTCTTGCCCGGTTCATAATAGTATTTAACTTTCCAAAGTTGGGTTTTATCTTTTACTAGAGTTCTTATATGTGTAAAACGTCGTAAGCCTTGAACAACTATTTGGATCGAATTATCTTCTATAAAACTAATTTTGTAAATTTTAACAATAGTTCCTACATTATAGTATTGTGAATTCCAGAAGTTCTGCTTATCTTCCCTTTTAATCAAAACAATGCCTAACAATCTGTTTTCATTCTCATAAATGTGCTCAATAACCTGGATCATATCATCATCTTGAAAAGTAAGCGGGATCATTAAACCAGGGAATATTGGTTTTTGTGTTGTAGGTAAAACTGTTAATTTATCTGGTAATATTTCGGAAACCAAAACCAGATCAGATTTGTTTGATTGATTAATATGTGATTTCTTTCTCTCTGACATTTTCATCTCCTATTTAATTCAAATATAATAAGATTAAAAAAAGTTACAAGTAGTTTTTATTAGAATTTTAAAAATGAATTATTAAGTTTAAATATAAATGGTGGCAGGACCCAGACTTGAACTGGGGACACAAGGCTTTTCAGGCCTCTGCTCTACCAACTGAGCTATCCCGCCACGCAAAGTGGACTCAACAAAAAATCGGGTTTTTGTGTCAAATAAAAAATTCATCAAAAATTTTATTCTTGATCAACATTTTCTTTTTACCTTCACTATTCGTTATTCCTTGTTTGATACTTGTAAGTCTTTGGTTTATTGGATATTTATCTTTTTCTTCTAATATGTGTTACTGTTTTCTTTTATTTGTTATTGCTTGCCTTGGCGTAGTCCCGAAGATCGGGACGAAGAGAGGTTCGTTACAAATTGCTTATATTTATATCCTTTAAAATCAATGCAAATTAATATAATCTGTAATCTCCTGCAGCATTTTGCTTTTTTCTATTTCATTTAAGAATGAAGCTTTAAACGAATTGCCAGCAAGCTGTATTATATCTTCCTTCGAAAGATTAAGAGCTTTTTGGATCTCGAAGAAATTCTCATTTAAATAACCACCAAAGTAAGCTGGATCATCAGAATTTATTGTTACAAAAAGTCCTTTATCTAACATTTCCCTGAGGGGATGTTTTGTGAGGTCTTCTACAACCTTTAGTTTTAAATTAGAAAGCGGACATACCGTTAAAGCCATCTTCCGTTCGATAAGATCATTTACCACATCCATATCTTCCAAACTTCTGTTGCCATGATCGATCCTGTCAACTTGCAAAAATTCCAAAGCTTCAGTTACATATTCAGGAGGACCTTCTTCACCGGCATGAGCTACAATTAAGTATCCTTCTTCTCTCGCCTTTTGGAACACTCTGGCAAATTTGGATGGTGGATTCCCAACCTCAGAGGAATCTAAACCTACAACATCGATCCATTCTTTAAAAGGTGCAGCCTGCTCTAAAGTTTCAAATGCCTTTTTTTCCGGAAGATGTCTAAGGAATGACATGATAAGTTTTGAAGAGATCCCAAGTTTATTTTCTGCATCGGCTAAAGCATTATGAATTCCATTGATCACGGTTTCAAATAAGATGCCGCGATCTGTATGGGTTTGTGGATCGAACATGACCTCTGTATGCAGGATATTTTGTTCTTTTGCTTTTGTTAGATACGCCCAGGTTAGATCAAAAAAATCAACTTCATTTATCAGAACATTGCAGCCTGCATAATAGATGTTTAAGAATTCCTGAAGGTTAGAAAAATTATAAGCTTTCTTTAATTCTTCAATATTATTAAAATCAAGTTCAATACCATTTCTTTTGGCTATTTTAAACATAAGTTCTGGTTCAAAAGTACCTTCAATATGTAAATGTAATTCCGCTTTTGGAATTCCGGTAATAAATTTTATCATACTATTTTTTTCCATTTTCATTATTATATTTTATCTGATGTTACTACGCAATTTTTATTCCTGATCTTTCCAAAATACATTGCTTTATCAGCTTCTTTAATGCTCTCATTAACATCATGAACTCGATCATAAACGCTAATGCCAATTGTTATTGTAACTTTTAATATATGATTTTTATAATTTATTGATTCATTTTTAATTCTTAATCTTAATCTCTCTGCGATCTTTTTTCCACCTTTCATATCAGTTTCTGGAAGTAGTAGCAGGAATTCTTCACCTCCCCAGCGACCCACAATATCCTGCTTTCTCATAAATGAAAGCATTAATGAAGAAATAGAGGTTAGAACATGATCACCGGCATCATGACCATATGTATCATTTATTTTCTTAAAATTATCAATATCTCCCATTAAAATAGCAAATGGTTTCTCATTTCTTTCAAAACGATCAGTTTCATGTTTGATCTTCTGATACATATCACGTCGATTAGATAAACCTGTAAGCATATCTGTTTTGGCTAATTCTTCCATTTTTGTATAAGCTTCAATAAGCTTTACATTCTGTTCTTCAATAGTCTTATTTGAATTTGCTTTTTGTCTAAATTGGAAATAGAAGAAAAATCCTAATACTGCTACGGCTATAAGAACAATTACAAGAATAACCATGAACATCTCATTTTCTTTGGATTGATAATCAGTAATGGAAGCGTTTGTTTTAAGAAGTTCGATCTCTTTCTTTTTTTTCCCCGTTTCATAGCGTATTTGCAATTCTGCCACAGCTTTTTGGGTTTGTATGGTAACTAGGTCATCTTTTATCTGAGCATAAAGTTTCATTGCTGTATAAGCTTTTAGATAATTTCTTTTATTTTTATAAATCTCTGCAAGAATTTTATAACAGGAGATCATAATCTGCTTATTATCATAATTTTGAGCATAAGCTAGAGCTTTTTCTAAATTATAGGAAGCTCTCTTTTCATCATTTTTTTCATAATAGATAATTCCGATGTGGAAGTATGATGATGCAATTCCATTTCCGTCATTCAGCTTTTTCATCATATTTAAAGATGAATTGTAATTCTTAAGAGCTTTTGCGGTTGATCTAAGTCCTTGATATGAAATTCCGATATTATTATAAGTTGTTGCGATCCCAAAATTATCTTTTAATTCTTTTTTGATAGTTAATGATCTATTATAGAATTTTAGTGCATTTTCAAAATGTTCTTTTGATAGATAAATGTTTCCAATATTGTTAAGAGTTATTGCAAGGCTTTTTTTATCATTTATTTCATAACTTATGTCGAGTGCTCTCTGATAATATTCTAAAGCTTGATCAAATTTATCTATATTTTTTAAAACATTACCAATATTATTTAATGAACTTATGATACCTTCTTTCTCGTCTAATTCTTCTTCCAATTCCAAAGAGAGTAGATGATATTCCATTGCTTTATTAAAAATACTTAATTTGTTATATATATTGCCAATATTGTTATAGCATCTACCTATGTTGGTTTTATCATCATTGATAATATATATTTCTAAAGCTTGTTTTAGGAATTCAAGAGCATTTGAATATTGATTCAAATTATAATAGCCTAGTCCACGATTAAAGTAATACTCAGCATTATTTGCTTCTGGAAGAAAATTTACTTTTTCATCTACCGGTTTCTCAGCAAAAATATTTGTAGTTAGAATAACTGAAATTATTAGAAATCCTATAATTTTTTTCATTTATTAGAGTTATAAATTTATATTCATTATTTACTAAATTCTATTTCCTTATCAGGCTTAAGATCACAATAATAATAATTTCAATATGATCATTGCCTTAATTAAGGTCTTATTTCTTTTCTACTTCTGAAAGTTTCTTTATTAACTTATCTTTTTCTTCTTCAATTATTCGTCTCAGTTTCTCTTGTCTTCCTATCTCTATGGATGCAGCAAGAAGAATTGTGATCCAGGCAAGCAAGATGGACCAAAATACAATCCCGCTATCATTATAAAAGTAAACTCCAAATAATAAAACTATTGAAATTGCCCCTAAGATCGTAAGTAAAATAGAAATTGTGTACCATGGTAATAATTTCTTTTTTTTCATCTATTCCTCCAATTTATTTAAAACTAATTAATACAAATTTAATTATTTAATATATAAGTGTCAAATTGTATATATTTTATAAAGTTCAGGTTAATATCTTAATTTTGAAAAATTGCCAAATTATAAAAATAAAAGATTAAGTTTATTTAGATCGATATTGGTAAAGTTCTCAACAACAATATTTGCTAATGAAAGATCTTGCTCTCCCGAATTTTTGTTAGAAAAACCTATACATTTCATTCCAGCTTTTGCAGCGGCTTTTACACCATTGGTAGAATCTTCTATTACGATACATTTTTTAGGATCGACGTTTAACCTGGTTGCAGCTTCCAAAAAAATATCCGGTTCCGGTTTGCCTTGTAAAACTTCTTCAGAGCTAATCACAACATCAAATTCTTGTATTATTCCCAACTTAGATAAGATCACATTGATTATCTTTTTTGATGTGGATGAGGCTACGGCTGTTTTAATCACTTTTTCTTTTATGTAAGTAAGAAATGAAATGAAATCATCTGCAGCTTGAAGAGAATCTGAGTTATTAAAAGTGTTATAAATGAGTTCATTGTTCATTATTATAAGTTGTTTAATTGTGAATGGTAGATCATGTTTGGAGCACAATTTCTCCCACATAAGCTGCATTCCTGCACCGATAAAGGTGTCATATTCCTGTTTGGATACTGTAAACCCAAGGTCATTGAATAATTGTTCCTGAATTTTGAAATAAAGTGGTTCACTATCTATTATCACACCGTCCATATCAAATATAACGGCTTCAATTTTGTTCATAAAAAAAGTATTATTCAACAGGAGACCAGAGAATAAATTTGTTCCCACCCATATCGATGCATTTTTTTGTAGTATCATGCAATTTATTGATCAAGATTTTGCTTGTGTCTTGTAGAGTAGCAATAATTCCACCAATAGATAGCGTTAAATTGATAGTTCCCTTCCCGATTGTGAATTCAGTTTCTCCTATAATTTTTATTACCCGGTTTCCAATCATTTCAACTGTATCTTTTCTTACGTTTACCAAAACTACAGCAAATTCGTTTTCAGACCATCTTCCGGCGATATCAAATGGTCGAAGGTCTTGTTTTATTAATGTTGATATTTTTGTAAGCACATTTACTTTTAATTCATTACCATAAATATTGCTTAATTTTTCATAATGATCAATTTCAATTAAGAGTATACCGAAGGGTCTGTTATATCTTCGGAATTCACTTAGTTTTGCATCAACTGACATTTCCATACTGATATGATTCGGTAATTTTGTCATCGGGTCAAAAAAAGAATTTTGATATTCCTCAGATTCATTTACTAGAAGCTTAAGATGATCTTTGTTATCTGTGAATAATTGAGTAGCACCGACTACCTGATCTTTGCTATCATACATTGGTGCAATTCTAGCTGAGATAGGAAACTTATGACCGTCTTTGTGTGTTATAAGAAGTTCATACTGTTTTATAGAAGCATTTGCAAGTGTATTCGTGAACAGGCTGTATGCACCATATAATTGATTTCCTTTAGCATCGGTAGGACACAGAAAATCTTCTGAGCATTTTCTATCAAATACTTCTGAGCTAGAATATCCAGTAATTTTTTCTGCACCCTTACTCCAGTATTTTATTCGTCTTTCTCTATCAATGTAGAATAAACCTTCATAAAGGTTTTCGATAAGATTTCTATAATTTGTGCTGGCCACTCATCCTCCCTTTTGTCAATAGACTATTTGACAAATGAAACAAAATTGAATATCACAAAATATAATATAAAGAAATATATGAATAACTCATCAGAAAGTCAAATCATTATTTCATTTTTACCCCAATCTTCACTTTATATTTATTCTTCCACTTTTCAAATTCTCTTTGTAGGAATCTTTTTTCATAGTATTTCCTATCAGAATAAAAATCGTTTTTAGAAGGTTTGTTCAATCGCAGAAGTTTATAAAACAGAAGTTTTTCTGAGTTAATTGGAATTACCGAACTGCAATATCCCTCCTGGTGCTTTAAAATATCATCAAATATTGCTTCACTGAAATCTACACCCGGTATTTTACTTGTAAGCGACAGACCGGAGATCACATTCCAACCACCCAGATAATACAATAAAGAATCAGGATCTGTACCGGAAGCAATTTTATCTTTTATCTCAGATACATTAGCTTTAGCAAATTCAAATTTAGTTTTAGAATTATGAATCTCAATAATTTGAGGTAAGGCCTCTTCGTATGTAAGTTGACGTGATCGATTGATCTTTAACTGGAAGATAACAGCATATGCATCATCAAGCCTAATTATCCCGGAATATTTTTCATTATTCCACATTCTCAAGAGTTCTGTTCTATAATTGGAAATATCTCCAAGGATATAGAAATCATCTTTTGCATCTTGAAACTCAGTTATAAAAATTTCAGGTTCTTCAACGTATTCTGAAAGATGCGCAAAGTATCTTGTTGAATCAAATACAACTTTTGCCTTGTTAAATGCCATGCTATCGGCAATAGAAAACAAAGCTTCTTTACGCAGCTCAGTTTTAATCTCAGCAAAAGAAATAATACCTGCATCATATCCTTGTATCTTATGCAGAACTATCCAGCCGTTATCATAACTAATCGGTTGAGACCAGGTTCCAGAATTAATTTTTGAAAGAGATGAACTTATCTGCCTGGGTAGATCATCATAAGGAATGATCTTGTTTTTTGGTAACGAATTAGTGTTGCCAAAAATCATTTCAAGTAATGAGACATCTATTCCTTTAGCAGCCTGTTCTGATATTGTTTCAGCCAATTCGAAATCACGCAAGAAAATGTAATTGAATTTTACAGATCTTTCACGATAGAACTCATTCATTCTTTTATCATAGGTTTTCTTTAATTCATTATCAGAAATCGTCTGTTCAAGTCTATTGAATTCATTTTGTGCGGTAAAAACCACACCACCGATCTGTAAGCTGTCCGGTGTTCTAAAATCTCTTTTATGAGAATCAAAATAATCGTTGAATTTTGTACTATCCTCTTTGGAATAAGCTATGAATTCTGGAAGTTGAGCACTGATTTTTTTATAACTTGGAATAAATTCCGGGAAAAAGGAGAGAGCTTTGTAGAAGATATATTTTTTCTCAATTGGTATAAAACCCCATGTTTCATCACGATTCATTCTGATCGCGATCATATTATCAACAATACTTGAATTGTCAAACTTTTCAAGATAAATGATTTCTTTGGATTCTGAGAGATTGTATCCATTTACAATACGGGCAATTTGATTTTCGTCATCTGCGTTTCTTTCTAATAAGTATTTTAATTCTTGCTGATATTCCTCTTTACTGGTTGAAGAAAAAAAAGAAGGATTCGAGATCTCAACTTTAGTCACTACTACAGCAGGAATAATAAATTTCTCAAAATTCTCTTCAAAATATTGTCTTTGTACTGCATTGTTTGTTTCATTTATTTCTTCGGTAATATAATCTAGCCAGATTGCCTTAGCAACAGCCTGATCATCCTTTCTGGTAATTTTCTTTTTATCAATTACTTTGAATACAAGATATCCTTTTTCTATACTAATAGGTTCGGAAAATTGTCCTTCATCTAATTCAAAAGCGCTATTTAAAATAATTTCCGGCAGTTCACCGAGTTTATCATTTCGGCTGAGATAAGATGTTTCTATTATGGTTTGAGCGATATTTGCTTTTGCCTGCAGAAGTTCTGTTACTTGAAGTGCTTTTTGCCTGGTTAATTTTTGAATTTCCTCTTTTGTTAGTTTTTTGCGTAGTTCTGTCGTATCTTCAGCATTGATCGTATTATCAGTCAATATCATTGCGGTAATCTTTCTACTTACAATCGGCTTTACTGTTTCCTTAAATTCCTCGTTCAAAACGATAAAAATGTTTAATTTGATTTTCTCTTCTTTATTATATTTATATTTGTGGCGTTTGTAATACCTCTCAAATTCTTCAGGAGATGTTTCGATCTCAAAATCTACATCTTGCTTATCAATTATCGCATAGCCGAGATCGATCTTTGTATTCTCGATAAAATATTGTCTCAGCAACTTATCGTCAGATACATCGAAAGATTTTTCTAATATTGTTTTTGTTTTTGTAATGAGAATCTCATCTTTCATAGCGTTTATAACTTTGCTACCACTTATTGAGTTTTTAAAATTAAGGAATTTTCGCCTGTCATAAGTTCCATTTGTCTGGAATCTGGGTAGATCTCCTACTTGATGAATAAAGAATGCTTCCAATTCAGAATCATCAATGTATATCCTTTTTTCTAAAGCATAGTTCTTAATTAAATATTTATCAATTAGGTTTGTAAGTGATAATTGCCGGATGGTACTGTATGAATACTGTTGTCTACCTTCATAATTCTCCATCTCTTCTTGAAGTTCAGAAGAGGTGATCTTATAAACTCCTACTTCAGCAATGATCTTAGCTGAAACAAAAGAAGAACAAATAATTAAAATTATCGCAAAAATATATTTCATGTTTTAATTCCTTGATACTTTGATAATATACATAAATTAAATTGTGAATTTTTAATCAAGAAGAATTTATTTTGTTTATAATCTTTTAATTTGACTTATTACAGAATAAACTTTATGCGGAATCTGAAACGAAATTATTACCGAGGTAGTGAATGCTTAACAGTAAAATTATAATTTTGATAATATTTGTTCACATTTTGCCGATTATGCTTTCAGCGCAGATATTGGATTCTCTAAGTACAACAGTTCTAGATTCGTGTTTAAATTATCTTCATTTGGAACGTAATGAGCTCGGTTTTGAAAAAGCATGGGCAAAAGATGATACATTCAAGCTCAAGATTGTAGATTATCTATTGGATAACCCATTAGAATTAGCTAAATACGTTGAGGAAACTGTAGAAACTGTAAGAGATAACAGTATTGATGATCTTACCGAATTTATTACTAAACAGCTTGATATTGAGATCGATGAAACTTTTGAATACCACTCAATAAATTCATTAAAGCCGGAAGATACCATCGTGAATTCTCTCGATAAGGCAGAACCGTACTTAAGGGAATTCTATTCCAAACTTGATACTCTGGAAATTCACGATCTTATAATGTCAGTCCCAAATTTATGGTGCGGGGAAGATAACCCTGAAGATATAGCTCTAAAAGGAAGCTGGCAGCGAGAATTCAATGTTACGGTCGATACATCACGCTCTATAGATAAAGAAAGACTTTTGAATATTATGAAGAAGCTTGATAGGAGTTCATTACATATTGCAGGGTTGATATTTATAAATCTAATAGAAGAATTGCAGCACAAAAACTTTGAAAACTTAGAAATTATTCGCAACGGGGATATCGAAGGCGCTGAGGGCAAGATATTATATTATGCTCAAACAAAATATGGTGAACTAATTATTGGCGGAAAAGGTGAAAATGTTTACTCACGAGATTTTGCCTTCATCATAGAGCTGGGAGGGAATGACATTTACAGATGCCGTGCCGGAGGAGCTTTAGGAACTCTGGGGAATGCCTATTCATTTGTAATCGATCTTGATGGGAATGATGTTTATTTTAGTGAAGAAAGATCTATCAGCATGGGTTCAGGATTCTTAGGAATAGGAATTTTGTATGACCAGAATGGAAACGATGTTTACCGCGGAACACATTATTCTCTGGGTTCAGGTATTTGTGGGATTGGAATTTTAGTTGATAATGCAGGAGAAGATGATTATCGAGGTGGTTGTTTCACTCAAGGCTCGGGTCATTACGGCATCGGAATTTTACGAGATATTGGAGAAGGTGACGATAGATATCTGGCAAAACTCTGGGCTCAGGGATTCGGTTCAACTTTTGGTTATGGATTATTGCACGATACAGGTGGTGATGACACATATCGAACCGGAGGAGAATATCTTCACGCACCGCTTTTGCCTAATGATTATCAATCTTTCAGTCATGGCTTTGGAATGGGTTGGCGGCCAAGAGCAGGAGGCGGAATAGGCGTTTTGTACGATGAGGGTGGAAATGATTTTTACGATGGCGAAGTATTTTGTGAAGGCTCAGCCTACTGGTATTCACTGGGAATTTTAGTCGATGGTGGCGGAAATGATTCCTATAATGCTGCCCAATATGCTCAAGGTGCCGGAATTCATCTCGCAGTTGGTGCTTTATGGGAACAGGGTGGAGATGATCAATATCATTCACGTAATGGCGTTGTTGGTGGAACTGCGCACGATCTTTCTGTTGCAATGCTCGTTGATGAAAGTGGTGATGACAGCTATATTGTGTCCGGCGGCTATGGAATATCACTCACAAATTCATTTGCCTTATTCATAGATAAATTGGGAAACGATATGTACTCAACCTGGGAAGATCATAGTTTCGGTTCCGTGAGATGGGCACGAGGTTTTGCCGGTTGTGGAATTTTTATGGATCTAGAAGGAAAAGACAGATATTCCCGCAACACTCTCGCTAAAGACGGAGGATTGTGGACTCATAATGGTTGGGGAATCGGGATAGACCTTGATAGAGATATTGTAACAAAACCAGCTGAAGAAATAGTGGAAGAGATAATACTGACTGCTGAAGATTCACTGAAGACTATAAAAGAATTATTCGATGAAGCATCTTTGTGGGAAGTTGGTTCTAACCGGAAGAAAGTTGCATGGGCTAAGAAAGCATTTTTACAGAGAGAGATGGAAGCCATGCAGTATATATGTGATAAAAAGTTAGGAACCGATAAAAGTTTGGAACTCAGATTGATAGAAACGATCACAAAAGAATATCCCGATTCAATTGCACCAATATTATTAACAAAGATAGATGATGAAAATAAAAAAATACAGAAAAATGCAATACGGCTTTTGGGTGTTGCGAAATATAAACCAGCTCATTATCCGCTGATAGAGATGCTTGAAGATGAAAAGTACGATTATTTAAAACGAAGTTTGATTGGAGCATTGGGCAGTATTGGCAATACAGATGCAACCGGTATAATTTCAGGATTTTTACATGATGAAGATGAACTTTGCAGATTAAGTGTGATTGGTGCATTAAAAAAAATAAAAGATAAAACTGCAAATGAGGTACTTATTAAAGCACTTGATGATAAAATATTCACAGTTCGCTCAGCTGTAATAATTGCTATAGTAGATCTTGCAGATCTGAATACTTCACGAGTTTTATATGATAGAATAAAAAAAGAGCAGTTTGATTATCCTGAACTGGCTGTTAGAACGTTATCAAATATCGAACATAAATTTGCTGACAGCACCATGGTTGCTTATAAAAAACAGCGTAAAAGGTCTCAGAAATTATTTATTCGACTTATTAAGAATCCAGATGAACGCATCCGAGCGGAAGCTGTGAAAGCAATATATTCAAATTGCGATAAAAAGAAAATTGAGTGGCTTGAAGATCTTATGAAAGAAGAAAAAAATCCGTTTGTGAAAGCTGCCTATGAAGAAATTATTAATAAATAAAAAGGAGTCTTTGCGAGTTTTCTTCTTGCAGCTTCTAACGAAGCAATCTCTACTGTTGAAAGAAGAGAAAGAAGTAATTGCCACGTTGCTTTCGCTCCTCGCAATGACAGAAAGAGTATTTGTAGAAAATTAAAGAAAATTGTAAAAAAGAAAAAGGGGAAAAAATGAAAAAGATAATTTTAATTCTCAGTTTGCTATTTGTTACAATGTTGATTGCAGTAGAACCGCATTTTATGAGCTGGCCGGATATTTCATCAGATGGAGAGAATGTATGTTTCGTTTATAAAAATGATCTGTGGCTTGTACCATTTACTGGTGGAGAAGCTCAACGTATAACCTCAACAGAAGCAGAGGAATGGCATCCAAAATTTTCACCCAACGGCAAACAAATTGCTTTCAATTCTAATAGAGATGGATGGACAGGCATCTATCTTTATACATTAAAAGGTGGAGGAATTGAAGTTGTAAATACAGAAGGATTGAATATTTTAGATTGGTTCCCAAACAGCAGATCACTGCTTGTTCGTGGTTATGAAACAGGAAAAGGAAACATCTTTTATGAAGTGAAGCTGGACGGTTCATTTAGGGAGCTCACATCGTTTGCAGGCAGGAATGCAAATGTCTCGGAAGATGGGAATAAAATTATCTTTGATAGAAGAGGAAATATATTCCGTGAATCTTATACAGGAAGCTATAATGGCGATATCTGGACTTATGACATAGATGAAAATAACTTTACAAGATTGACAGAGACCGAACTTAGTGAGAAATTCCCTGTTTTCTCATCAACTTCTAATAATATATACTTTGCAGCTTCAGACGGCAATGTGTTCCAACTTTATAAAGTTGCAGATAACAACTTCCAAGAACGAAAGCAGATTACAAAATTTAAAAAATGGTCTGCCCGGAATGTTGCAATTGCAAAATTGAACGATCGTATTGTGTTTGAGCGTTTCGATACTTTATGGAAATATGATCCGGACACTAAAAAGGCTACAGAACTGGAAATTGAAGTAGATCAGGATTGCTATGTGAATTTGGTTGAAAGGGAGGATGTGAAGAATTCAGCTTCTAATTATGCAGTTTCTAATAATGGAAAACTTGTGGTGTTCACCTACAAATTTGATCTCTTTGCAGTTCCCGAGAAAGGGGGAGATGTTAAGCAGATAACGAATGATCAGAAGGGGATCGGGCAAATTGAGATCTTAAGTGATAACCAGACTATTCTCTTCACAAAAAGGATCGAGGGCGAATTGCAATTATACAAAGTTAACATCAAAGATATTAGCAATATAGAAAAACTTAGGTGGAGCGATGATAAATATATAGATTGGATAGTGCGGGAAGGAAAAACTTTAGCAATTGGATTTTCTGATGATAAAAGAAAACGTCAAGTTGCTTTGGCAGATAGCTTAGGCAACAACATCCATACAATTATCGATGATCAATATGTTTCTAGCAATTTTAAAATAAGTCTTGATGAAAAATACGCTCTCTATCAGGAAACACTGCCAGAAGAATGGACTCAACACATCTATTTGTATGATATAAAGAATAACAAAAAAGAACTGCTTTATAATCATGATGGCTGGATTGGATCTTTATTCTGGGGGAAAGATAATAAATCTGCTTTTTTTAGTGAAAACGGAAAGATAAGAAGAGCAGATCTATTGGCTAGAAAAGACTTTTATAATGAAGAAGATAATTGGAAAGACATCATAGATCCACCGGTAGAAAAGAAAGACAACGATAAGAAAGATAAAAAAGATAAAGAGAAAAAAAAGAAAGATCCTCTGAAGATCGATACAGAAGGTTTTGCCGATAGAATTACTACTATAATTTCTAAACCGGGAAATAACTGGATAGCACATGTAAAAGACGATTCTACCCTCTATTATGTGAATTACAATAATAAAAAATACACCTTAAGAAAAGCAGATTACACCGGTGAAAGTGATAAGATCATTACTTCTATTTCTGATGATCCGGGAAATTTAAAGTTTAACGAGAAGAATAAAGATTTCTATTATATTCTAAAAGATAAATTATACAAATATACTCCAAAAAAAGGAAAGAAAGCAAAACTTATTGAAATGGATTATAAATATTCCTACGATAGATTCCAACTTAATAATGATGTATTCCAACAAGTTTGGGTTGAATTTGGAAAAGGATTTTATGACCCTGATATGCATGGTGTGAACTGGAAGAAATCGAAAAGAGATTTCTCTAAATATCTGCAATATGCCGATGATCCTTCCATACTAAAAAAGATAATTGATGAAATGATAGGTGAAGTGAATGCTTCACATACAGGATTTTATCCACGAAGTGATTCTGATTATAAAACATATACAACTGCTTATTGCGGATTTGAACTCGACCTGCAGGATTTCCCAAAAAATGGGGTCAGGATAAAAAAGGTCTATAAAAAATCTAAATTGAATAAACCGCATAACATTAAAGCAGGGAATATTCTGCTTTCTGTAGATGGAAAAGAGATCGGTGAAAGTATGGATATCCTATCTCATTTCAAGAATAAAATCGGTGAGAAGATAAAATTGGGTATCTTGTGCGATGATGGCATGAAAGTAGTTACTGTGAAAGGACTAAGCTCTAGAGAAAACTACAATCTTTATTACGATAACTGGGTGGAAGAACGTCGGATAAAAGTTGAAGAACTATCTAACGGAAAGATAGGATATCTTCACATCAGAAGTATGAATAATAGCAGTTATCAAAAATTTATTCAAGACCTGTTTGCCGAAAATGCTGATAAGAAAGCTCTGATAATTGATGTTAGAAACAACGGTGGTGGTTATATACATGACAGGTTGGTGGAAATTTTAACCAAGCAGCCATATGCCTTAAGTACTTATAGATCATATGATGCTAAAACAAAATATAAGAATCCGGGCAATACAGTTGATGTTCCAATGGCTCTTCTGATAAATGAAAATTCATTCTCTGATGCTGAAATATTTCCAACTTTGTTCCAGCAATTGAAACTGGGAATAGTTATCGGAATGCCTACCAGCGGCTCAGTAATTGGAACTGGACATTATACTTTTATGGATGGCTCTAGTATGCGGATGCCCTCCACCGGTTGGTTTACTCCAACGGGTAAAAATATGGAAGGAAACGGTGCGATTCCCGATATCTTTGTAGATCCTACTCCCAAGCAGATAATTAATGATGATGATGTTCAACTGAAAAGAGCTGTGGAAGAGTTATTGAAAAAGCTGTAGGCGCTTTCTATTAGGAATTAGGGAAGATGAACCCCATTCCCAACCCTTCCCCTTAAAAAGAAAAGGCAATCGTTTTGCTTTGCAAAGCCGATTCTTAAATGGGAAGGGAGTGAAAGAAGCCGCAGGAAGAGATATTGTCATTCTGAATCCCGATTAATTGGGAAAGGATAAAATCAGGAAAGAAAATAATGAAAAAATATTTAATATTACTCATACCCATACTGTTGCTTTCAAGTTCATATTTATACTCAGAAGAATTAAATTCTCAAAACAAAGAAGAATTAAATATGTTTTCTTTTGGACTTGGAACTATCTATCAGATATCTATTAACAAGCTAAATGGGTACAGCTATTATGCTATCCGTCATTATGGGCAATTTCCTCCTCTTGCTGGTCTAGGCTCTAATGTTACACCGGGTAATTATGAAACAGGAATTCTAATTGGAAAAGCAATTCATTTTAATACAAAAAAACGAGGATTTTTTTCGTATGCAACAGGATTAAATCTTGTTACCTTAATCAGAAAAGGTGATATAATGGAAAATACTGAATTATATGAAAAAGATAAAATATATACTATTGGAGTTCCTATTGATATCAATTTCACAAAAGGATTTTCAACAAATTTTGGTCTTGGATTCAACTTTACCTTAAACATAAATAAAGAACAACCATTTGGTGGTTTTTTCCTAAATTTAATATTTGGTGATTTTCTGAACAGAAATTACAAACCAAATATTAGAAAACAAATGGAAATTAAAATAAAAAGTAAAGCTATGGGGAATGATGTTTCTTTTGATTTGGTTCTTATTAACTCTATCCCTTATGGGGGAGGAGAGGGTTATGCAATTAAGTACTCATTAGTTTTTAATAATATATATAAACAATTATCTTTGATTATTCCAGTTCATTATATGAAAAGTAGTACAAGTCAAATAATGAACCGTGAAAAGTACCTATTCGTAGCTGATGTTTTATTACGGAAGTATTTCCCTAATAACTTTAGAAAGTACTATTTTGATTTTGGGATTCAATATGTTTATGCTTATTCTGAGCGTCTATACGAGGTAAAACCGCAAAGAAATTTTAGTTGTATTTCAATTTCATTAGGTAGACGCTTTAATATTACTAAGAATTTATATTTAGCTTGTCAGATAAATATGTCGAAACCTGTCGTTGGTGATATAGAAGCATTTGACCGTACTTTCCAGCAGGATGTATTTAGCACAAGTGATTTTATTATTAATGTTGATTTTATTAAATTTGGGATAGAACTTTAAGTTGAAGTGAAATGTGAAATGGGAAAAGTGAAATGGGAAAATGTGAAAAATCTGTCCCCCTTGGTAAGGGGGAATTAAAGGGGGTTTAACTAAACTCCTCTCGTTCTTAACTCTACTTTTGCTTCGTTCTGGTAAAGTCAAGTCCGAGAATATGAGGTAAACAATGAATAGAGAACATAATTTTACAATTTGGGGAAGCATTTGTGATTGCGGGACAGAGTGCAGTATTTTGCAGAATAAAGTTCATCCCTGGGATCACATAAGCCTTATCATTCGTATGGTTTGCCCCAAGTGCGGGAACATTGTAGATATTGATAAGAAAAAAGCTGAAAAGTTCTATAATAATAAGATATTTAGTTATTATGATGATCTGTATGGAACGGTAATGGATCTGGGCTGCGGTGGTGGACTTCTTACCAAACATATCATAAAGAATGAAGATATAACCCGGATTATCTGTATAGATAATGATGAACGCTGCCATAAACAGATCAATGCAATATCTAATACTAAAAGAATTGAATTCTTCAATTTGAATATCCCAAACTTAACAGAATATTCTAAAAATAAAAGTATTGATTTTATGATCTGCAGAGACGTATGTATGTATATTAATGATACAGATAAATTCTTTGATGACATAAGCCGGATAGTTATAACGGGAATGAGAATAATGGGCTGGTACATCCCCGACCATAAGAATATGCACAACACACTTCACCCCGAAGATATTTGTGAAGAATTTAATAAACGTGGTTGGAAAACGAAGTTAGAATATTTGGATTGGTATAAGTCGGGTTACTTCATATCTGTCCAGGCAAACGATTAATTTAGTCTTTAAACATGCATTATGCTTGTCTTTACTTTCGCTG
>JAOZPK010000011.1 GCA_029932755.1 Candidatus Cloacimonadota bacterium
GGATTTTATGATACTCGTGTGAATTATTGGGAACCTGCAAAATGGGTGGCAAAACTGCGGGCAAATAAAACTAATGATAACCTACTTCTTTTACAGACTAATATGAATGCCGGTCATGGCGGCTCTTCTGGACGATATGATTATCTAAAAGAGATCGCTCTTACTTATGCATTTGTTTTAGATATTTTAGATATTGATAAATAAAGGAGGAAGAATGAGGATATTCAATTTAATTTTAATACTCACAATCTTACTATTTATCGGTTGCCAGCAATTGGGAACAGAAATCCAGCAGACTGGAGAATTACCCGTTTCACTTTCATTGGAACCTGCATTTGAAAATGGATTTGATGTAACTGCGGTTAGAGTTACAATTACTAAAGATGATTTCATAAGCAGTTTATACCTGACTATTGATGATAGCACAAATACTGCTTCCGGCACTTTTTCTGAACTTCAGCCTGGAATATATACGATCTATGTAGAAGTTTTTGAGGGTGATGATGTTATTGCTACTGGCTCAGGAACAGGAGAAGTGATTGCAGGAGAAACGACAACGGTTGAAATTATACTCGAACTTGTTCCTTTAACCGGGGATTTGATAATTATCGTTGATTGGGGAAATCTTATCCCGGACATACCGCGAAGAATTCTTTTTATTGGGAATAGTATTACATATTATAATGGCGGTGTGGATCTGCATACAATGAACCTGGCAAACTCTATTGACTCAACACTGTCAATTGTATGTGCTAGTGTTACCGGTGGCGGTTGGACTTTGCAGCAGCATTTTAATAGTCCCACTACAATTCAAACAATTCAGGAAGGAAACTGGGATATGGTGATTTTACAAGAAATGACTTCGCGGCCGGTTAATGATCCAGAGCTTTTTTATGAATATGCTACACTTTTAGATTCAGTAATAACCGAAACAGGTGCGCAGACTGCTTTTTTCTTCAGTTGGCCATTTGAAAGTGTATTTGATGAGATGATAGAGCAACAGTCGGCAGCTTATAATTATATTGGGAATGAGCTCGATGCACCTGTTATTCCGGTTGCACGATCCTGGCAGTTCTCTCGTCAGCAAAATCCAGAGCTAGAACTTTTTATGGAAGATGGAAATCATCCCAATGTTCATGGGACTTACCTTGCCTGCTGTACCTTCTTCGCATTTCTGTGGGATGAAACTCCAGTTGGAGCTTTATATGTAAACGATCCTGATATTACTGAAATTGAGATGCTCTTTTTACAAACTATTGCCTGGGAAACATACGAAATTTACAGACTGTAACAAAAAAGCCCCTCAATTTACACTAAAGGGCTAATTACTAACAGCAAAATACTAATAGTTCATCCTACTCAATTCCCTTTTCACTTCCAACTTATTTACCTTTCTGTTTAAACTATTTATTTCCTTCAAATAATTAAGTTCATCTTCTCCCAGATCTACATAAGCAACAACATTATAGAACATCTGTTCACTGAATTGAGCAACAACCTCGTGTGTATGAGTTGTTTCTGTTGTTCATGCTAAAAACCAGAAATGTTCTTCATCCGGCATTTCGTTGTAATAGACAACATATCCGTCAGGTACACAAGGATCTCCATAGATCGTAGTATCTACAGCACTCCAGGTTATAATGGCATCATCTCCTGAGATATTGATTTGAACATTTGCCGGGGGTGCTGGGGGATCATTGCCATAAACAGTTATATAATCAACTTTTGTTTCTGTATCTATAGAATCATTAACATCGGTCACTGTAAGTGAGACCGTGTAAATTCCCGGCAGCAGGTACTCAATAGAAGGATCCTGCAGAGAAGAATTAGTACCATCCCCGAAATCCCAATACCATTCATCAATTGCTCCTGTTCCTTGTGTAGAAAGATCCGTAAAATCAACCATTAATGGAGAATATCCTTGGGTAGTATCTATCGCAAATTCTGCATCTGGAAGAAAATATTGGAAACAATAAGCTCCCATATCCGTTATGGAACCGTCCGGGTCTAATGGTGATGCCGGATCACCAGCATCGATACATGGAGAAGTTGGTTGAAGGTGATAATTCCCGATTGAAGGATTAACAAATAATGGATCGCTATCTATATTACCTTCCAACCAGTTTACCGTACCGTTATTGTTTAATATTCCAGATTCTCCACCTTGAATATCTGAATAGGATATTGTGATTGAATTAGGATCCTCTGGATAATTTAGGTAATCAAAGTAAATTTCTACAATCGAGTCATTCCACAATATAGAATTTATTAATACAGGACTACAATTCATAAAGCAAACAATGCAATATCCTAAAGGTCCACCATAAGAATTATCTGATATTGTATTATTCTCAAAAATCGGATTAGAATTGTTATAACAACCAATGGTATAATCACCATGATTACCAGATATTATTACATTCTTTAAACTCGGACTGGAATTATCCCAACAGTAAATTCCACTACCTGAATTACCGTAATTATTTGATATTGTTACATCCTGTAAATTCGGATTGCAACTGTAAAAATAAATTCCACCACCATAATCAGCGGAATTATCTGATATTGTTAGATTTTCTAAAATCGGACTTGAGGGGCTACTACAGCAAATTCCACCACCCCAATCGGTAGATCCATTTGTAATAGTGAAACCAGTTAGAACAGAAGTAGAATCCTCACCACTATTAAAGGTTACAACACTACCATTACTGTTCCCATCGATAATGGTTGAGGAAATATAGGTTGTATCCTGGGTTGTTAAAAATAATGAAGCCACTGTGATGTTTTTTCCATTAAAGTTGATATTCTCCACATAAGTTCCGGATTGTACAAGGACGGTGTCAGTGTTTTTTGCTGCATTAATGCCGGCTTGTATAGAGGGCTGGTCAGCCGGTATATTAATAGTTACAGCAAAAATAAAAGTGAGTGACAATAAAAATAAAATTGTAAAGATTTATTTTATAAAAACCTCCAAAGAACGTTCGATCTTTCAGATTTATTCAAATTAAAATCACATCATTGAAAATATTTTTATAAATTTCTTAAGTATAAAATCAATAAAACAAACATCACGTCAAGTGTTTAATTATCTATTTGTTTTATATATAACAGATTGCACTTATTTTGTTTGATATTCAAAAAATTTTGATTTACCAAATCCTTGACATCATTATTTACAAAATAACTTTTGTTTTTGCGCTGAAGTAAAGGATTCTAAAGCTTTTGTTACTAGCCAAGATACTTTATCGATAGGGTATTTTTGGAAATGGAAATATCTCCCGTGTTTGGAAAGGCGAGAAAAAGTTGAATTTAGTGTAACAATTCTTTCGCCTTAAAGAAAATAATATTTTAAAAAGGTTTTATGAGCTGGTTAAGAAAATATTCATCTCAGGATCTGCTGTATATAGCTATAATGAGTGCTTTGGGACTGGCAGCCAAACCGATTATAACTCCACTTATTCATCTTATATCAGCTCCATTAATGATACCTGGAGGTTCGCTTGCAGGAGGCTTATATATGATGTGGATAGCACTTGCAATTGCCATCGTGAATAAACCCGGTGCAGGATTACTAGTTGGTATCACCCAGGCTATTGTCATGCTGAGTATGGGATATTTTGGGAATCACGGTGCCGTCTCACTTATTAGTTATACAATGCCGGGATTAATGGCAGAGGTTGTTTCACTGTTCTTTAAAAAGAAGAGCACTTTAACTTTCCATGTTCTCGTTGTAACTGTAGCTAATATAACAGGTGCGGTTATTGTCACCATAATTGTAATGAGACTTTCAGCAATTCCTTTCATAATTTCACTTATAGCAGCTGCTATCTCGGGAATCGTGGGTGGCATTATTTCATATTCGATGTTCAATAAACTGAAAAAATTTAATATAGTGTAGGTAAAAAATGAAATTTAAAATAATTGGACTAATTCTATTTGTTAGTACAATGCTCTTTTCAATTGAAGTTGTAGATTCAGATAGAATTATAAACTTAGAACGAACAAAACTGGATAGTTATGAGAAAGTTGAAATAACAACGCATCGCAATAAAGATGGTGAAGAAAAAAATGATAATTGGGTTGGTGTGAAACTCACCGATATTTTACAAGAATACGATATTAACAAATATGACAAATTGTGTTTTATATCTTCAGATAATTATCTTGTTCGTGTTACTAAAGAAGATATATTAAATAATGAAAGTATCTTAGCTTTAGTTAGGAATGGTAAAACACTTACAGATGAGCATATTCGTCTTGTGATCCCGGGAATTAGAGATATGTTCTGGATACAAGATATCAGTACAATTAAGACTGAATCAATCTCCGATATGCCTTTCCCCCATACAATTTACTTTGCTGAGTCAATTTTACAAAATACACAAATTAGAGATGAACTTCCTCCTTTTGTTAAGGTAAATGGTTATACCTTTCCCGAGATCATGTCTCAAGCATTTCCATTTCTTAAAGATGAAGTACTTGTAGTTGGGAAAGATGGAGTAAAACATAGTTTAGATTATGACAAATATTTAAAGAATGCTGTTTTGATAAAAACTGGTGACTCATTTGATTTGAAAAGTCCTGATATGCCGGCAGGCATGTGGATCAAGGATTTGGCATACATTCAAATCTTTGATATTGCAGTTATCTTCCAAATTCACTTCAAATCGCTTAAAAACGTGAATAACATACTCAATTGGAAATATTTCCCCGAAGAAGTGATTTTCCATTTTGGCGAGAATACTAAAAAGCAAAGTTCAAATGAAGATTTTAATACTGGAAATTGGAGTGAAGCAGAATGGTTGGAATGGTAAAAAGAGTTTCAATATTATTTTTTATTTTGTCTCTTTTTGCCTGTTCACCAAAAAATTTGATCGTTACAGGAAACATTGTGGATGGAGCAGAAATCAGCAATGAAGGCAGACTTAATGAGATACTTAATGAAATTACACCTTCAGTAAAATATGCGCTTCTAATTGGCTCTGATGGAACTGCTGCTTTAATAACATCGCGAAGTTTTTCTAAAATTCATATTCAAAGAGATAAGGATGGTTGGAATTCTAAAGCGGATAACTTACCGGCAGTTTGCAATATCCGTAATCTTAAAGAGATTTGCGTTTATACCAGAACTTCAATTGAAAATAACCATTTCTCAGATCGCTTGAATGATTTTGAATTTTTAGGACAAAGCAGCAAGAATGGATATTTCGCTAGGAAATATAAGGAATTAGGTAGAGAATAGCGATGAAGAAAACTATTTTAATTCTTATAGTTCTGATAATAATTCTCCTTGCACTTATTATTTATCAAAAAAGTAAAGTAACAGATGAAGAAGGAATTAAGATAATTTATAAAGACCGAGAAATATTTCTTTCTTACGCCAGGATTCGTTCAATTAAGCAAATTAGTTTTACAACAGAACGAGGTGATAAATTTAGTGGTTTCGATTTTACTGATGTTCTTCAAATATTAAAAATTCCAACCGATATTAGAACTGAATATATATTTCACTCTAAAGATGGTGGCACTCTTAATTTAACTAAAAAAGAAAATGAAACCTGTTATCTAGTATTTCAGGAAGATGCAACAGGTCAGTTTATCCGATTGGTAATACCAACTGATGAGTTTAGTCAGCGTTGGATCAAATATCTTGTAGCAATTGAAATAGAATAATGCTAGAACTTAAAAACATCTCCTTTCGATATAATGCGAATTCTCCTTTATTGATAAATAATTTTTCATTCTTAGCAGTAAAGGGAAATATAATTGCTGTTTGTGGTGATAGCGGAACCGGTAAAACCACACTCTTGAATATTATTTGCAGTGTAATCCCTAAAATATTTCCCGGAGTTTTATCAGGAACTATTTCCCACAATAATATTAATATTTCCGAGCTGTCTATTCCAGAAGTTGCACCCCAAATTAGTTTGCTAATGCAGCATCCCGACAATCAGCTATTTTTTCCTACAGTTGAGCAGGAACTTGCTTTCGCTCCGGAAAATCTTAAAATCCCAGCTAAGGATATTATCAAGCGAATTGATGATGTTCTTGTCAAATTGGATATTGAAGACCTGCGACATAAAGAAACAGCTTCTCTTTCGTTTGGACAAAAAAAGCTAGTTACACTTGCATCTATCCTTACACTTTCACCCGATGTATATTTATTGGATGAACCATTTGCCGGACTTTCACAAAAAAATATAAAACTAATTTCAGATGAGATCAAAACTTTAGCTGATAATGGGAAAATAATATTTCTTGCAGGTCATTCAAATGATATTATTCAATTCGCAAATAAAACAATTGAAATGGAAAATCTAAATGAAAAGCATTAGAATTAAAGATCTTTCATTTGCATATCAACTTGAAAATCCTATTTTTACAAATGCTTCACTTGAGCTTCCATTTAATGAGATCACATTTCTAAAAGGAGCAAATGGATCAGGGAAGACAACACTTTGCCGCATTCTCAGTGGTTTAGAAAAAAGATATATTGGTTCAATTAATATTAATAACTTAAATTTCAAACCATTTTCTTTTACTGAACGAGCAAAATCAATTATTTATCTTAAACAGGAACCACTTTCCAATGTTGTTGCAGCTACTCCTGAGGATGATCTTACTTTATGGCAGCATGGTTTCGATAAGCATCCCAATGAATCGTCTTCTGAACTAAGAAAAAGAGTAATGGAAAGATTAAGAATTAAAGATCTTAAGGATAAACCATTCTGGGAATTGAGTGGCGGACAAGTAAAGCGGATTGGATTAGCTGCACTTCTTATAAACTATGATAAATATTGGATCCTTGACGAACCGATATCAGGACTAGATAATACATTAATCAGGATATTTATTGAGATATTAGAAGAGAGGAAGACTTTGGGAAAAGGTTGTCTTATCATATCTCACAAAGAAGATAAAATCCTGAATCTTATTGATAAAAGTTATTTAATTCAGAATGAACATATTGAACAAATTGCGAGAAAATTTTGAAGAATACAAACAGAAAGCATAAAAATATGGATTCATCAACACTTTTGAATCTCCGTACAATAATAATTTTAGTTTCTACAATTACTACTCTTTCTGTAATTTATAATACAATACTCATGCAAATTTCATTAATTTTCTTCTCGATTTTTCTATTGCTAGTAATTCAACCTTCAAGACATAGGTTTAACCGGTTAATGCATAGAATGAAAATGATCTTGAGAGTTGTCATATCACTTATGGTATTCCAGATATTATTCCGGCATGGTGGAGAAATTATTTGGCAATTTGGAACAATCAAGATCACAAGCTTAGGAGTAAATTATGGAGTTTCCTCTTCCCTACGCCTTATGTTGATCGTTATAATTGCAGGTCTGCTTCTGGATATTCCTTATTATGATTATATTCTCGCCTTTCGTAGTTGGAAGATCCCGTATGAAATTTCGTTTCTAGTCGCTTCGGTTATTCATTTTATCCCGATCTTCCACAAACAATTTATAACAAGTAGAGAAGCTCTAAATCTACGTGGAATCGAAATATCAACATCTACATTGCACAAGCGTTTCAAGATTTTCTCAGCACTTGTATTTCCGGTTATTGCCAAAGCGATCTCAGAAGTTAAGTATCGTTCTATTTCATTAGAACTTCGAGCTTTTAGATTATATCCTGAAAGAACTTTCATTTATCAAGCAAAGTTAAAATGGTATGATATTATTATTCAAATTTTCATTTTTATTGGATTCGTTATATTGGTTTTTGTAACATATTTCTAAATTATATGATTTAAAATAATTAAATACTATTTTGTTTTTTAAATTGACAAACATATATAATTTACTTTTTTAATATTTCAATATAGTTTGAAGATATTATAATGGAGCAAATATGAAGAAATTATTAATTTTTCTTTTCATTTCATACACGTGTTTCTTATTCTCTCAAGAGATTTTGCTTAATATTAAAGATAAACCTAATAATGATGGTTCAGCATTATCAATATCATGGGATACTTCGCAGATTGAAGCTTCTAAAATTATTATTGAGAGAGAAACTTCAGATGGTGAATTTATCGCAATAACAAGTTCGGAAGAATCAACAGGCAATTTCGATGACGGTTCAAATATCATTCCAGGGATCAGATATATATATAGATTAACAGCTTTTGATAATAATGACAATATCATGCAAATTGTTATGACAACTTCAGAATCATATGCTCAATGGTTTAATAAAGATAAGATTTCACTTCTAATTTTTGCTTTACTCATAACCATCTCGATAGTTTACTATATTTTTTCCGCCAGAAGTGGAAAGGATCTCTATATAAGAAAAATCAGTGGATTGGAATCAATGGATGAATCAGTAGGTAGAGCTACCGAAATGGGTAGACCTATTCTATTTATTCCTGGTACCTTGGATCTTGATGATATGCAAACAATTGCTGGATTAACTCTACTAAGAAGATTAGCTCAGAAAGCAGCAGAATATGATGCTAAACTTATTGTTCCGGTCTGCCGTTCAATGGTACTTTCTACTGCTAAAGAAATTGTTAAAGAAGCTTACATGAAAGCAGGTCGTCCAGACGCTTATGATCCAGATTCAGTTTTTTATCTTACTGATGATCAATTTGGTTACGTAGCTGGAGTTGATGGGATTATTGTGCGTGAGAAACCGGCAGCCAATTTCTTTCTGGGTGCTTTCTATGCTGAATCCTTAATTCTGGCAGAAACAGGATTTTCCAGCGGTGCAATTCAAACTGCTGGCACGGCAATGCCAAGTCAATTACCATTCTTTGTTGTTGCCTGTGATTATACACTTATAGGTGAAGAATTATTTGCTGCTTCAGCTTATCTATCAAAAGACCCACATCAATTAGGAAGTCTGAAGGGTCAGGATTTTGGTAAAGCAATATTTATAGTCGTTCTAACAATTGGAATAATACTGGAAATTTCGGGTGTTCACTTCCTCAAAGATTTCTTAGCGTTACATTAAGGAGTAGAGCATGAAAAGAAAGATACCATTATTAATAACATTTACTGTTGGAATAATTTTAATCATTTCAGAATTCATTCCTCATAAGCCATTCGGTCAATTATCTGGAGAGCTGGAAATATGGTTTTTAATAATTTCCGGTTTTGCTATTCTGCTAGGACAATTAAGTTTATTTAAAGTAAATATATTAAAAATCAAATACAAACAACGTGACTGGCAATTCTATACAATTACACTTATTAGTTTTATAGTTATGGTTACTTTTGGCTTTTTATGGGGAACCGGAAAAAGTGCTGGAATGTTAGGTCATGGAGAGATTATTTCAAATACTATAGGTTATAAACCTTTCGATTATCTTTTTCATAATATTTATCAACACTTACAGGCAACCATGTTCTCTCTATTAGCTTTCTTTATTGCTTCAGCAGCATACAGAGCTTTTATTGGAAGAACCGTAGAATCTAATCTTCTTCTTGTTTCTGCTGTTCTTGTTATGCTTGGGAACACGACATTTGGAAGTCTTTTAACCGGTTGGTTACCTGAATCATTGAATTTTCTTCATCTTCCAAAAATATCTGAATTTATTATGACCTTCCCTACAACTGCAGGTCAACGAGCTATTATGATCGGTGCTGGTCTGGGAATTATCGGAAGTTCGCTTAGAATAATTTTGGGAATTGAAAGATCTTATCTGGGAGGTGAATAATGGGAAAATCTAAGCAGATAGATAGACGGTGGCTATTCTTGCTTATGTTCTTCGGAGTTGCACTTCCTCTTATCTTCCCTGTCGGACTTCCACTGGAAACATCAAAGAATGTTCAGATGGTTTATGACCTTGTTGAAAGTATGCCAAAAGGCTCTAAAGCTCTTATCTCTTTTGATTATGATCCTGCCAGTATGCCGGAATTGCATCCTATGGCAAAAGCACTTATTAAGCATTGTTTTGATAAAAATATCAATTTGATATTCACAGCAATGTGGCCAATGGGTGTACAGATGGCTGATGATATTATTGATCAATTAAAAGATGATTATCCTAACCTTAAATATGGTGAAGATTACGTGAATCTAGGATTTAAAGCAGGTGGAATGATTACAATCCAATCAATGGGAAAAAACTTCCGCGAAGTATTCCCTAAAGATATGAATGGAAATAATATTAATGAGCTTCCAATTATGAATGGAATAAATAATTTTAATAATATCGGCTTTGTTTTTTCACTCTCAGCTGGTGCTCCGGGAATTAAAGAGTGGGTACAAATAACTCATGATGCATATGGCAGACCAACTTCCGGTGGGTGTACTGGCGTAAGTGCCCCGGCAATGCTACCTTATGTAAATGAGCAAAAACAATTAACAGGTCTTCTGGCAGGTCTGAAAGCTGCTGCAGAATATGAAATATTAATAAAAACACCAGGTACTGCAACCAGCGGAATGGATGCACAATCGATTGCGCATTTGATAATCATTATTTTTATTGCTATTGGAAATATAAATTACTGGCGTGACAAAAAAAAGAGAAAGAAGTGAGGTAAATAATGGAACAGTTCTTTACTACATTAGGTATTTGGCTAGGTGCACTCTTTACATTTGCTATCTTCAGCTTCCTTTATAAAGACAACCCTTTCTATAAAATAGCTGAACAGATATTTGTAGGACTTTCGGCAGGATATTGGTTTGTCTATACGGTCTTCTCTATACTTATACCAAATCTTTATGATCCCTTAACACAAGATTTCAGCACAAACTGGATCAAACTTATTCCGGCAATTCTTGGTATTATGATGCTAATGCGTTTGATCCCAAAAACAGAATGGGTCAGTCGATTTCCAATATCTGTGGTGATTGGTACAACATCCGGCGTGTTCTTTCTTCGCTATTTAAAATCGGATGTATTAAATCAATTAACAGCTACCATGATAAACCCCTTTATTGGGGAAAGCTGGGTAACAGTCATTGGTCAACTGATGCTAATTGTAGGGACTATCTGTGGAGTTATTTATTTCTATTTCAGTAAGAAACATACTGGTGCATTGGGCGTTTCTGCAAAAATTGGAATTTATTTTTTAATGGTAAGTTTTGGTGCTGCTTTTGGTTATACTGCAATGGCACGGATTTCACTCCTGATAGGAAGATTACAATTCCTTCTAGGAGATTGGCTTGGTATTATCCAACCATAATTTATATCAATAAGAGGGATGTTTTGAGAAAATTATTTTTATTTGTGTTTTTAATTTTACTTGTTATTAATGGATATTGTCTTACCAGATTAGATAACTTGAAGCTGGAATTAGTATCAGCAACGGGGCTTAAACAAATATTGATACTTGATGAATTACAGAGATCCTATTGGAAGATATATCCACAAGCAAGTTTAGAGTATGGTATACAAGCTCTTAAGCTAGCTACAGAAAAAAAAGATATGCTACAACAAACTCAACAATTACAAAATATTGCAGTATCTTATAAGTATTTAGATAATTACAAAGAAGCAATAGAATATATGTTGCTATCATTAATATCTGCAGAAAATATCAAAAATATAGATCTTCAAATAGCAGCATTATACAATCTTGCAAAATATAATAATACAATAGGAAAAAATGTTATTGCATTTGAATATGCTGTTCAAGCTTTAGATTTGAGTAAGATGCATAAAAACCATCCCGGATTAGCTGAATGTCGTTTTATAATTGCTGAAATATATTATAAATTAGGTGATCTAAAAGGTGCTTATGAGAATTACGAGCTATCTTTAGAGCAACATGATAATTTTGAAAACAAAACTTCTCTAGCATTAACAAATGAAAAATTAGGAGAGATCGATCTCTTTAATGAAGATTATCAATTTGCCGAATTACATTACAAAACTGCTGCTGAGAACTACGATAAGATAAACAATTTGGAAAGCCTCGTACGCACATATGAAGCCTTAGGCAAAATATATAGGGAAACGGGTGATAAAAAAAAAGCATATGAATACATTCAAAAATTTGCCGATACAAATGAAAAGTTAAATCAAGAGATCAATCGCAATAGATATCTTTTTAATTATGAATACTATAATATAATAGGCAATGAAGATAAAGCATTAAAATATTTTAAATTATATACTGAATATAAAGATTCTTTGCAAGTAGCTATAAATCAGGAACATGTTGAAACTATTATCAGCGATATTGAAATTAAACATGAAATTGAGAAAGCAGAAACAACTGAAAAAATGGTAGAGATAGCTAAAACAGCTATTGAAAAGGTTGAAGAAACAGAGAAGAAAATTGAGGTACTAAAAATAGAAAGTGATGACAAAGAACGCGTTGCACAACTTGAGAATGATGAGAAGAGAAGGCAAATTGAAAACTTGCAAAGAGAACGTGACGATAATGAAAAAAAAATTGCAGAGCAAAAAAGGGATAAACAAATATTCATCTTTTTCTTGGTTATATTTATAATAGTGGCAATATTATTGCTCATAATTGCAATTGTATTTATGAGTAAATATAAGATGAAGCAGAAACACGCCCTTGAATTAGAGAAAATTGCAAAAACAGATCCTTTAACTCAATTACCAAACCGGCGTGCGGTATTAGAGCAAATCGAATATGAAACTGCAAGATTCAAAAGGAATGCAGAACCATTTACGATTGCAATCAGTGATATTGATGATTTCAAAGCTATTAATGATACATACGGTCATGATGCTGGAGATAAAATTCTTACAACACTTTCAGACTTAATGAAAAATACTATACGTAAACAGGATATTTGTGCACGTTGGGGAGGTGAGGAATTTTTGTTCCTATTTCCTGGGACAGATAAAAAAGGTGGAAAAACAATCTCTGAGAAAATCAGGAAAGATATAGAAAAAGAAAAAATTGAATACAAAGGTTCTTCATTATCAATAACTATGACTTTTGGGACATGCACTTTTTCTAAAGCATTGACGATAGACGAATGCATAACCAACGCAGATAAATCCTTATATGAAGGGAAAAAATTAGGAAAAAATCGCATAGTTCAATATAAATAAATTAAAATAAATATTGGAGTTCAATAAAACATGAAGGTTTTTAGCGTAGCCGGATATCACCATACTGGCAAAACTACAGTATCTGTAGAATTAATAAAGGAATTAAGAAAAAGAGGATTTAAAGTTACATCTATCAAAGACATCCATAACGAAGATTTTACAATGGAAAAGAAGGGAAGTAATAGTTGGAAACATGCACAAGCCAGTGGAGATACCGTAATTGCCAGAGGAATATCTGAAACATATCAAATCTGGAATAGGCAACTTTCTTTGAATGAAATGCTATCTCATCTTAAAAGTGATTATGTGGTTGTGGAAGGAATGAGAAGCGTAGCTCTTCCTCGCATAATTTGTGCAACAGATGAAGAACAACTTGAAGAACTTGTTGATGGAACAGTTTTCGCAATTTCCGGAAAATATTCAGATGAGCATGACAAATATAAAAATCTTAAAGTATTCAAATCAAAGGATCAGATAAAAGAACTTACAGATCTTGTAATTGGAAAAGTATTTCCCGTACTTCCACTTCCAAAGTTTGAATGCTGTGGTGAATGTGGAATGAATTGCAGGGAAATGGTCTCTGGAATTTTAGCCGGGCGTAATATTCGTGAAGATTGTAAAACAGATCGCAATCTTGATATTAAAATAAAAATTGCTGGTAAAGATATTAATATTGTTCCGTATGTTCAAAATACCCTGAAAGATATAATAAAAGCTTATGTTAAAAATTTAAAAGGTTACCGAAAAGGCGATAGTATTGATATTAAGATAAGAGAGTGATTATGAAAGCGAAAATAATTATCAATAAAGAAAAAAATCAAGTAATCAAAATATGTAATTCCCCAAAGATGTTTAAAAAAGAACTCTATATCTATAAAAAAAAGTTACCCTATATACCAAGACTTATTGATAATGATGGCAAGAATACTTTAATGTTAGAATATATTAATGGAATTCCAATTATGGATCTTGCACAACCAAATTTTGTGAAGATCACCGAATTGATGATAGACCTTCATTCAATTGAATCTAAAGGTGATAAATGTATTTGTCATTATGATAATAACCCAAAGAACTATCTTTTTGCAAATGGGAAATATTATATGCTGGATTTTAGTGAATGGCTATACGATTTCCCTGAAACAGATTTAATTCATTTTCTCTTATTCTGGGCATCATCCTATAATTCTGATAAATTTAAATTCGTGTTTGAGCAAGTAATAAATACTTATAAATCTAGAAGAATGATTAATCCTCTGGAATGGGAATTGATATTACCTGAGATAATATTAAGATTTGATTCACGAAGAATAAAATTCGGCAAAAAAGAGTCTCATCCTGATATTTCCAAGAATAGAGAAATGTTAAAAAATATAATTTAAAATATTAATTTATATTCCAAAAAAAATAAATGTGGTAGTTTCGCCTACATTAAATTCTATTAATTCTTCTGGATATTCTGTTTCAAAAATATCTGTCATTTTAATATAATCATAATCAGGTATAATTGATAATATTGGGGTTAAGGTTTCATTGTACAAAGTATCGTCAATTACACTTTCACTCCAGTCTTCATTACCTTCGTTCCTTAATTGAACGACACTAATTGGGACAAGTGAAGCATTATTTATTTGTAATCCTGCACGATCAAATTCTACATTATATGTTTTATCCTTGTTGGGTTTCATTTTAATTGTAAATTCTTTAGGTTCTAAATATATTTGACCTTCAATAATAATTGGTACGTCAATGGTTTCACCAAAAAGGATAAATGAATTTAAATAAAATGTCTCAACAACAGGAGGGTCATTTCGCAGAATTTGATAAATAGTACCATTTAAAATTAATCTTATCGAATGACCCGTATCATTGTAAACTGTCAGATCAGATTGTCTTGCACATGCTCCCAAAAGAATGAGTATAATCAATAATGTTAGTTTTTTTTTCATTTGTTAACCTCCTTTATGTATCACTAAATCCACGAGAGTTTATGTTAAAAATATGTAAAGAAAAAAGTTATTCTTGACATAAGAATAAAGACTCTATAAATTCAGTCAAAGTTTAGTGTAGGTTAAAATTGTATGTTACAAATTTGGAGAAGTAGTAATGAAAATATTTGTTGGCAATATGACCCGTGATGTAGAAAAAGAAATCTTAAGATCTTTATTTTCAGATTATGGAGATGTGAATGCTGTTAATATCCTTATCGACAGGATAAATGGTGTGTGGAAAGCATTTGCATTTATTGATATGCCGAATGAGAATGAAGCCTGGGATGCTATTTCAGCGCTCGATAATAAAGAACATTTCGGTAATGTGCTTAGTGTACATCAAGCTCGTTTCAGAAATGATGACAGAAGAACAGCATCCAGGCATGGTGGAAGAAGGCAAACTGATCTTCCCGAACTAACGGGCTGATTTAAAATCATTTAAAGAGGAAGAATGGAAATTTTTATTGGAAATATTTGTAAGAAAATAAATCAAGATCATTTACGAGAACGATTGGAAGAATTTGGGAGAGTTGAGTCTATAAAAGTTGAAGATAAAATAGCATTTGTAGAAATGCCATTTGAGAATGAAGCAGAATCAGCTATTATAAATCTTGATAATTCCAATCTGGATGGTATCATCATTAGTGTGCATCAGGCTAGATATGGGATATCTGATAGAAGGAAGAGTGGTCGAGTTGGAGGACGGCGTTCTAAAGATTCAAAAATTTATACTAAGATTTTTTCAAAAAAAGATCCTTTGATTTAAACATAATAATTTTTTTGTGACAATAAAGGCACCTTTTCAGGTGCCTTTTGTTTTTTTTTACATTATTCAATTACTTGTTTTGTTCAGCAACTTCCCTTCCAACATTTATAGCTTCCAGGTTTGCTTCCACTATTTTTTCACCTTTTCGTCCGAATATGATTTTAATACCTTCTTCCAATTTACTGTAAGGCAGATCCAGAAATGATGATGCAGCGCCTAAGACAACCATATTCATAGAACGCGGTGAGCCAATATCCTTAGCAATTTTATCGGCATCTAAAGATATATGATTTCTAAATGAGCTTATTGTTTCCATCAATTCATCATAATCGGGGTAATTAGGAATATTAACAAACGCATTTGTATTTGTGATCAACCAGCCATTTTCTGATAGAAAGGGTAAATAGCGTAAAGATTCCATCGGTTCTACACTAATAATCAGATCTGCCCCACCGTTTGGTATAAGATCAGAATGGATTGGCTTATCCGAAATTCTGAGGTGGGATTGTACATCTCCACCTCTTTGACTCATTCCATGAACTTCTGCTTGTTTCAGATGTAGACCACTTTCGATAGCAGCTGTGCCAATAATTGCAGCAATAGAAAGAATTCCCTGACCACCAACTCCCGCAAGAATTATATCTTTTTTCATCTTAAGCTCCTATTTCCTTTTCTTCTTTGAATAAACATGAATACATGGTCTCCGGGGAATAACTACAGAAACACCCTTGTAAGCTATTTCTTCCTTAAAAACTTTTACATTTTCTTCATGATGTTTTGAAAGCGGATTAATAACTCTAATGTGTTCTTTTTCTACTCCAATACCTTCACAAATCTGCTCTATTCTACCATTTACTTGAGAATCCTGCATACCTGTCATTGCTGTAATATCATTATCTAAAATTATGATTAACACATTAGACTTTTGAGTTACTGCATCAAGTAGTCCTGTCATTCCTGAATGTCCGAAAGTGGAATCTCCTATCGCTGCTATAGCCGGAAAGAATCCGGAATCAGCAGCACCAATAGCCATTGAAATGGAAGCACCCATGTCAACACAAGTATCGATTGCATTATGCGGTGGCAAATATCCTAAAGTATAGCAACCGATATCAGAAAAAACATGACCTTTGCCATATTCTTTTAAAGCCTCGGTTAATGCTTTATAAGAATCGGTGTGAGGACAGCCAACACAAAGCGCAGGAGGTCTTCCTGCAACTACTTCAGGAATATCCTTGCTGGAGAGTTTTGGAAGTCCCAGAGCTTTTCTAACATTCTTTGGATTAAGCTCGCCATCTCTTTCCAGTGTTCCATCCAATCGTCCGTGAATTTTTGGATTTCCCAAAAATCCTTTCAACATCTCTTCTACCATAGGCATTCCTTCTTCTAAAACAAGAATCTCATCACAGTCTCTGAATATCTTTTCAATTTTCATTTTAGGAAGTGGATACTGACCTATTTTTAAAATTGGGAAATTACACTCATCATAATTTTCCATTAAATAATTATATGCTAAACCGCAAGCAATGATCCCCATACTTTTATCGGAACCATCGGTGTATTTATTGAATTGAGAATTTTCCGATTCTATTTCCAGATCTTTTTGAATTGATAATAGATGTTTATATTTCTTTCTGGCAAAAGAAGGAAGCAACATAAATTGATCTTTATTCTCAGGTAGATGCATTTCATTTTCTTTTAAGACTTTACCTCTTTCTACTCCCGCTCTGGAATGAGCAAGTCTGGTAGTTATTCTCAACATAACAGGAAGATGATATTTTTCGGAAATTTCATAAGCAAGTCTGGGCATTCCATATGCTTCTTGCTGGTTTGATGGTTCAAGAACTGGCAGCAATGCAAATTTTGCAAAAAATCGGGAATCTTGCTCATTTTGGGATGAATGCATTGATGGGTCATCTGCAACTGCAACAATAACTCCACCATTTGCTCCTGTTAAAGCTGAATTCATATAGGCATCTGCCGCCACATTAAGACCAACATGTTTCATGGTTATTATGGTTCTTTTACCAGCGTATGACATTCCTAATGCAGATTCCATTGCCGTCTTTTCGTTTGCAGACCATGTTCTGTGAACATCTTTTTCTATAGCTTCCGGATTTCGTTGGATATATTCAATGATCTCTGTAGAAGGAGTCCCAGGATAGCCATAGGCTCCCGATAATCCTGCATCCAAAGCACCTTGACCAATAGCTTCGTTACCTAATAATAGTAACTTCTTCATAATTAGCTCCTTATCTATTTTTTAATTAAAATTCTTTGTCACAAAACTAAGTGCGCAAATTCTTACAAGCTTTTTATTTGACACATTGAATTCCTAATTAAAACTTGAAAAAGTTAATGGTAAAATTAAATAATTACTCATTAAGGATGAAAAAATGAAAATGAACGGTTTTATCGAAAGTTTTGAAAAATACTCTGTTAAACATAAACTTTTTAAAAGTGGAGAGAAAATAGTTGTAGGTTTCTCCGGTGGTGCAGATTCCACAGCCCTTCTATTAGCTCTTTGGCATTTAAAATCTAAATATGGATATTCAATCCTTGCTGCACATATAAATTATAACCTACGAGGTGATGACTCTCAGCTTGATGAGCAGTTTGTGAGAAAATTTTGTTTTGATCGCAATATATCTCTTGTTGTAAAAAATGCAAATATCAAATCAAGCTCTAGTGTAGAAAATCATGCTAGAGAACTAAGGTTTGATTATTTTAACGATCTTCGCAAATTATACAAAATTCAAAAAATCGTATTGGGTCATAACCGTGAAGACCAAGCAGAAACACTTCTATTCCGTTTGTTCAGAGGTTCCGGATATACTGGTATTAAAGGGATATCACCAATTACTGATGATATTGTTCATCCATTACTTAGTTTTTGCAGGGAAGACATTGTTTCCTATTTAGAATCTGAAAATATCCAATGGCGTGAGGATCTTTCCAATGAAAATAACACCTATACAAGGAACAAAATCCGTAACCAGATGATACCTTGGATAAAAGAACATTTGAACACGAATGTTGTTTCTAAATTATATGAAACAGCTGAAATATTTGCTGAAACTGATGATATTTTAGAGTCACTTGCTACAAGAAGATATCTAAAAGCTCAAATCAAACACTCAAAAGACGAATGTATATTGTCATCAAGAGTCATTAGAAAAACAAAATCGGTATTGCGTTATTACGTATACAAAAAAGCTTATTCAAGAATTAATGGTAATTCAAAAGATTTTTATCATAATAATTTTATTGATATTGAAAACTTGCTTAACTCAGATGGCTCTAAACAAATTTTCCTTCCAAATAACATTTTTGTATTTAAGAAATATGATGAGCTTATCTTCACAAATATCGATATTTCGAAATTTGAAAACTTAAAAAACGAAAAGGAGATAACATCACTTCGTAGCCGGTTTACCTTTGAAGATTACCGGATTATTATGAAGAAAATAAAGAAAATGCCTAATAAACGCAATTTATTTGAAGATAAAAATGCTGCTTATATTGATTTTGATAAAACAAGTTTTCCTATAACAATTCGTCACAGGAAACCAGGAGATAAATTTTATCCTCTTGGCATGCAGCATAATAAAAAATTAAAGGATTTTTTGATTGACGAAAAAGTCCCAAAATTCGACAGAGATAAGGTGTTAATATTCTGCGATAAAGAGAAGATAATATGGCTTGCGGGTCATCGTATCGACAACAGAGTTGTTACCTCTGAGCAGACACAGAATATCCTGAAGATAAAGATAGAAATAATGGCTACAAAAAAAATGAGAGCAGCTGAAAGAGTTAATAGAATATAGGAGGAGTAAGGAATTTCTTACTACAAATAGTTATGATAAATGATATTGAAGAAATATTAATAACAGAAACAGAGATACAAGAGAAAATAAAGATACTTGGTGAACAGATTTCAAAAGATTATGAAGGCAAAAATCCAGTTCTGATTTGTATTCTAAAAGGCGGAATCGTTTTTCTTTCAGACCTTATGAGAAGCATATCTATAAAAGTAGAACTAGATTTCATGTCGCTTTCCAGTTATGGTGACAGCACAAAGTCATCAGGTGTTGTAAGAATCAAAAAAGATATTGATGTAGATATTGCCAACCGAGACGTGATTATTGTAGAAGATATCGTAGATAGTGGCTTAACTTTAAAATATCTAGATGAATATTTTATGCAGCACAATCCCAGTTCAGTAAAAATATGTACATTACTGGATAAACCAAATGCACATCAAATAGATATCAAGATCGACTACATAGGTTTTGAAGTTGGAAATGAATTCGTTGTAGGCTACGGACTCGATTATGCTCAGAAATATAGAAATCTTCCATATATTGGAATTCTCAAAAAGGAGATTTATTCATAATGCAAAAAAAACAAAATAATAAAAATAATAAAAGTAAAAATCAATTTCCAAAAATGAAAAGATCACAAACTATCACATTTTGGATCGTGCTTGTACTATTGCTTGTTGTAATGTTCCAAATTTCACGAATGGGCGAAAAAAATGTTACAGATATAGCTTATAGTGATTTTATTCAAATGTTTAAACGGGGTGAAGTAACAAAAGTTGGTTTTGATGAGAAGAATTTAGCAATAACAACTACAGATAATACAAAATTCAAAACATATCTTCCACCAATTCCTGATCCAAATCTTTTACAAGATCTTATAGATTCTGGAATTCAAGTTTATTCACATAAGCCAAACAAATTGATCGGAATGTTGCTTTCATGGTTCCCATTCCTAATTTTTATTGGAATCTGGATTTTCTTGATGCGTGGAATGAGAGGTGGAGCAAGTCAGGCATTCAGTTTTGGGAAAAGTAAAGCTAAACTAAATGTTGATGGAAAGACTAAGGTAACATTTGAAGATGTAGCTGGAGTTGATGAAGCAAAAGAAGAATTGGAAGAAATTGTTGAATTTCTAAAAGATCCTAAGAAATTCCAAAGACTTGGTGGTCGAATCCCACGAGGTGTTCTACTTCTTGGAAGACCCGGAACAGGAAAAACCTTGCTGGCAAAAGCAGTTGCAGGAGAAGCAAAAGTTCCATTCTATAGTATCAGTGGTTCCGATTTTGTAGAAATGTTCGTTGGTGTTGGTGCATCTCGTGTTCGTGATATGTTTGCAAATGCCAAGAAAACTGCACCTTGTATTGCTTTTATCGATGAGATAGATGCAGTTGGAAGACATCGTGGATCTGGGCTTGGTGGTGGACATGATGAAAGAGAACAAACTTTGAACCAACTTCTGGTTGAAATGGATGGATTCGATCCAAATGATTCAGTTATTATCATTGCTGCAACAAATAGGCCTGATGTACTCGATCCTGCATTGCTCCGTCCCGGACGTTTTGACAGGCAGATAGTTGTAGATTTACCGGACATTAAAGGTAGAGAAGCAATATTGAAAGTTCATACAAGGAAATTACCTATATCAAAGGGTGTTTTACTAAATATAATTGCCAGAGTCACTCCGGGTTTCAGTGGTGCAGACCTCGCAAATCTGGTTAATGAAGCTGCTTTAATGGCAGCGAGAAATGGGAAGAAACAGATCGAGATGGATGATTTTGAAGAAGCAAAAGATAAGGTAACATTGGGAAAAGCAAGAAAAAGCAAAGTGATAACCGAAGAAGACAAAAAAATAACTGCAATTCACGAAATAGGTCATGTGCTTTGTTCAATGTTTTTAAATAAGGTTGAGCCAATACACAAAGTAACGATTATCCCCAGAGGTTTTACCGGTGGTGCTACTCATTTCCTGCAAACAGATAAATCTTATTATTCCAAAAGTTATATGGAGCAATCATTGATAGGATTACTGGGAGGACGCTCGGCTGAGGAGATTATTTTCAATGATGTTTCAACCGGTGCTTCCAATGATATTGAGAGAGCAACCGATATTGCAAAGCAAATGGTTTGTAACTGGGGAATGAGTGATACGGTTGGTCCTATTGCTTTAGTAAAAAAACAAACTCAGATATTTCTTGGAAGAGATATTTCACAACATGATCAAATAAGTGAGGAAACAGCTAAAATTATTGATAACGAAGTTAGACGCATTATTACAGATGCTCATAAGAAAAGCTTAGAAATCCTCAATAATAAACGTAAACTTTTAGAGAGATTAGCTGATGAATTGTTACTTAAAGAAACTCTTGATGCTCTGGAAATATTTGAAATAAGTCTTCCATTTATAAGTGGAAAAGAAAAAGACATTGTAGAAAAACAGTTCCTCAAGATCAAAGCTATAAATGATGAAATAAAAAAAGCTGAAAAACTGGCAAAAAAAGAGGAAGCTAAAAAGAAAGCTGAAAAGAAGAAGAAAAAGCTTGAGAAAGAAAAAGCAAAGAAAGAAGCAGAGGAGCAAGATCAAGATCAAGGTCGAGAGCAAGAAGAAAAAGAAGCTAAAGAACAAGATAATCCTAAGAAATAAATACATGGGGATTTAATTATGAAAGATATGCATGGCACAACAATACTAGGTGTTAAAATAAATGATAAGGTAGCTGTCGGTGGTGATGGGCAGGTCACTTTAGGTAACACAGTAGTAAAAGCAACAGCACAGAAGATCAGAAGATTATATGATGGAAAAGTAATTGCAGGATTTGCCGGAGCAACTGCGGATGCCTTTACTTTATTCGAAAAATTTGAAGGTAAATTAAAAGAATGTAAAGGAAATTTGAAGCGCGCAGCAGTTGAATTGGCAAAAGACTGGCGTTCAGATAAAATTCTACGGAGATTAGAAGCAATGATAATAGTAGCTGATAAGAATACACTTCTTTTAATTTCCGGTACCGGTGATGTTTTAGAACCGGATGAGGGAATTATTGCAATAGGCTCAGGTGGCAATTATGCACTTGCAGCAGCAAAGGCATTTGTTGAAAATAAGAAGCTGTCAGTTTCACAAATTGTAGAACGCTCTTTAAAGATCGCATCTGATATTTGCATATATACAAACAATAACATCATGATCGAGGAAATTTGATGAAAAAATTGACACCAATTAGAATTGTAGAAGAACTTGATAAGTATATTATCGGACAAGACAAAGCAAAGCGTGCTGTGGCAATTGCTTTACGTAACCGCTGGCGAAGACAACAGGTGGAAGGCGATCTGCAACAGGAGATCATGCCTAATAATATTATCCTCATCGGACCAACAGGAGTTGGGAAAACAGAAATTGCGCGCAGACTTTCCAGGTTGGCAAAAGCACCATTTATGAAAGTGGAAGCTTCCAAATTTACTGAAGTTGGCTATGTTGGAAGAGACGTTGAATCGATGATACGCGAACTTATGAATATTGCCCTTAACGATGTTCGAACTGAGATGACAAAACGAGTTCAAGTTCAAGCAAAAGTTAATGCACGTAAACGAATTATTGATATTCTGTACCCGAAAAATCCACTTAATCCGCAAGATACGGATGAAGATATTAAGAAAAAAGAAGAGAGATATCAACGCACTCGTAAGAAAATGGAGACACTTTTCGATATTGGAGAGCTGAATAATAGAGAAGTAGAGATTTCTTCAGAAAGACGAGTTCCTCACATTGATCTGTTCTCTCAAACCGGAACTGAAAGTTTTGAGCTTCCTATCGGTGAGATCATGGCTGGTATTATACCTCTAAAAAGAAGCGAGAAAAAGAAGAAAGTTAGTGTTGATAAAGCTTATAAGTTGCTTATTGAAGAAGAAGCTAGAAAACTTGTAAACCCAGAAATTGTTAAGACGGAAGCAAAAAATCGTGTTGAAAATAATGGAATAATCTTTATTGATGAGATCGATAAAATTGCTGGGAATGAAAACAGAACAGGAGCTGATGTTTCACGAAGTGGTGTTCAGCGTGACCTCCTCCCTATCGTAGAAGGCTCCAATGTTCCAACCAAACATGGAATTATTGATACATCTCATATTCTGTTCATCGCTGCCGGTGCTTTTACTACTTCCAAACCATCCGACCTTATCCCAGAATTACAGGGACGTTTCCCAATTCGAGAAGAACTACACAGCCTTTCTAAAGATGATCTGCATAAAATTCTACTCTATCCGAAAAATTCTTTAACTAAGCAGTATATTGCTTTATTCAAAGCAGAAAATGTAAAATTAAAATTTAACGAAGACGCTGTTGAAGAGATCGCTAATTTTGCTGCTAAGGCAAATGTGAAGATGGAAGATATAGGAGCACGAAGGCTTCATACGATCATGAATTCACTTTTAGATGAGCACCTTTTCAATATGCCGAATTCGAAAATTAAATCAGTTACTATCACTAAAACCAAAGTAAATAATAAACTTGATAAGATCATTAAGAACGAAGATTTGAGTAAGTATATACTTTAAAGAATATCATAGGAGCAAACATGAAAGAAATAATATTTATCATACTATTAATCCTCATTACCACAATTTTATCCGCTGAAGTGATCTCTGTAATACTTCCGGAAACAGAAACGGTTAAGTTAACACCTTACGCAACATTTGATTTTGCTGATATTAACGAGTCTTCTGCAATCGTGAAAAGCCGTGTTTGGGATGATGTTTATTGGACATTAAACGATTCCGGCTGCAACAACCGTATCTTCCCATTTAACAGCAAAGGTGAATTATACCGAGCAGAATGGTACAAAGAAAAAAACGGCGGCATATTCATCGGTAATGCTATAAATATCGACTGGGAAGAGATGACAACCGATAATAATGGAAATCTTTATGTTTGTGATACCGGTAATAATTTTAATACTCGGAAAGACCTGGCTATCCATGTTTTAAAAGACCCATTCCCAACTGCTACCGGAAACACAACATCTTTCCAAACAATAAAATTCTATTATCCTGAACAAAAAGAATTTCCGGCTGTTCCAAATAACTTTGATTGCGAAGCTGTTTTTTGGGCAAATGGTAATTTGTATCTTCTAACAAAACACCGTGCAGATACGCAAACACATCTTTACAGATTCGATAGTTTAGATCAAATGAAGATAAATCCCATAACAAGAATCGGAACATTTGAAATTGGTGGAATGGTTACTGCTGCTGATGCATCTATAGACGGAACAAAACTGGCAGTTCTCACATATAATAATATCTGGGTTTTCGAAGCTGAAGATGGAGATTATTTTAACGGTAAGATAAGCTGGCTTCCAATTAATGCAAACCAAAGTGAAGCTGTCTGTTTTGATGGTGACGATCTTATCATTACAAGTGAACAGATGGAACTTTTTAAGCTTCCAATATCTGAACTTATTCCGGTTAATTAATGAAGAAAGTTCTTCTTACTATTTTCTTCCTTCCAATTCTGCTTTTTGGTGAAACAACTAACAATTACAAAATTGCAATCGGTGAAGATATTTATTATTCTTCATTCAGCATTGCTAAAACAGACTCATTAATTCTGTACATTTACAGACACGAAGCAGAAGAACAGATCAATTATTACAATCAAAACGGAACAACACAAAAATTTACACATAAAGATAGCACAAACAACATTGATCTAATCGCAATTAAAGATGGAAAAAAAATAATCCTAAAGGGAATCTCATGTGAAAATATTATCGATACAGTAATTAAGATCGATGAGAGCCCATGGAAACAGTCGATGTCATACTCTTTATCAGAATTTGCTTTAAGTGGTGAAGAAAAGATAGAATACTGGATAATTCGTCTTGATAAATTTAAAGGTGAGAAAATGCAGGCAGAAAAAGCCGGCATCGAAGATATAACTATCAATGATAAACAGTATCATACTGCCAAAGTTAAAATAAGCGCCGCAGGGCTTCGTTCTAAGTTCTGGTCTGGTCATTACTGGTTTGAAGTTTCAGACGGCTTATTCTTAAAATATGAAGGCTGGAACGGTCTTCCGGGTTCTACTAAAACAATTATCGAACTTATAGAGAAGGAGTAATAAGTGGGAATTGCTAATATCAAACATTTTTCTGTGATATTTAATCCAACCGCTGGAAAGGGAAATGCAGAAAAAAAACTTCCAGTCATAAAACAATTTTTCAAAGATCACAATTTAAATTACGAAATCCATACTACTGAAAGAATAGGACATGCAATTGTTTTAGCAGAAAATTTATGTAAAGATCCTAATGCCGCAATTATTGCAGCAGGTGGAGATGGAACAATAAATGAAGTTATCAATGGATTGATGCTGGCAAAAAATAATGATCCCAAACTCTCCCCCATTTTTGGAGTTCTTGCAATTGGACGTGGAAATGACTTTGCTTTTGGTGCTGGTGTTTCAGCTACTCTTGAAGATTGTTTAAAAGCCCTTTTAGAAGGACATATTCAACAGATGGATGTTGGTTTGATTACAGGTGGAGATTATCCGGAAGGAAGATATTTTGGAAATGGAATCGGTGTTGGTTTTGATACAATCGTTGGATTAGAAGCAGCCAAGATGAAACATATTCATGGTGCTGCCGGTTACATGATCGGTGCATTAAAAACTTTAATCACTTATCCTGCTGCCCCTGAAATAGAAATGGATATCAATGGAGAAAAGGGAGTTTATACTCCTGCTCTCGTTTCTATAATGAATGGTCGCAGAATGGGTGGAACTTTTTTTATGGCTCCTGATGGAAAGAACAATGACGGACTCCTGAATTTATGTATGACCCAGCAGGGAACTCGGCGTAAACTTTTACAAACAATGTTCCATTATACAAAAGGAACGCAGGGGCAGCTTGATAATACAAAGACTGCTCTCATCTCTTCTATTACTCTTAAAGCACTTAATGGGGAAATGGCTGTTCATGCAGATGGAGAGACAATTTGTGAGAAAGGTAAATTATTGGAGATCAGTTGCGTTCCAAATGCGTTGAATATTATAAAGGCAATTTAAATTGAATTTATCCGGTAAAGTTGCAGCGATTATTATTCATGCAATTTTACGAACCATTTGCAAAGTTGATTCTAAAGAAATAAAAAAAATCCCGATAAAAGGTCCATATATAATTGCCGTAAATCATATTAATTT
>JAOZPK010000099.1 GCA_029932755.1 Candidatus Cloacimonadota bacterium
AATGAAAAAAATATTAGTTATTCGTCTTAGTTCTCTGGGAGATATTGTTCTCACTCAATCTGTGGTGCAAGCATTGCGCAACGAATTTCCCGATGCACAGATTCATTACCTCACGAAAAAAGTATATTCTCCAATTGTAGAAATGTTCAATTGTGTGAATGAAATCCATTATTGGGAAAACAAATATTTGCTCCTGAAAAATCTCAGAAAACTCGAAATTGAACTTACAATTGATCTTCATTCCAAGTTCAATACACTAATTATAAAAAACTTTATAAATGCAAAGCAAACAGTTACATATAATAAAAAACACCTGTTACGCAGGAAAATTGTAAAGAAAAGAACCAATAAGACAATTTCATCGACAGTTGCGTTATATTTTACTGTACTTAAGAGAATTGGATTAGAAAGTGAGATATCTGTTCCTAAATTATTTCCTCAAAAAAATATTGAAATACCTGAAATATTCTCTGCCTTTAAAAACAAAAAATACATCGGACTTTTCCCAGGTGCGCTTCACAGAACAAAACAATATCCGGTTAAACAGTTAGCTGAATTTATCGATTCTGTTCCCATTAAATGGAATTTCCGATTTTTAATATTTGGTTCAAAAGCAGAAAAACTTTTGGCGAATGAATTGAATTCCTTAACTAAAACTAATATCGTTGATCTGTGCGGGAAACTTGATCTGCAACAGCTTGTGTATGCAATTAATAAGATGGATGCCGTTATTACGAATGATAGTGGGCCAATGCATATAGCAGCGGCATTAGAAAAACCGCAAATTGCCATCTTTGGGGCAACTCATCCCAAGCTGGGATTTGCTCCCATGAACAAGAAAGCAATACTGTTGTCAGCTGATTTACCATGTCAGCCATGCTCTCTTCATGGTGGAGAAGAATGCCCTAAAAAGCATTTAAATTGTATGAAATCAATTACTACTGCACAAATATTGGATTCCTTAAAAATCTTAATAAGCTGAAAACCCATCAAGTACAGTATTGACTGTAAATATACTTTACACAAAGAAAAACATTGTTGACAGATTATTCTTGAAAACTTATTTGAGTTTGAATCAAAATGTTCAAAAGAGGTTTTATGGATAAAAAACTCGAAAAAGTAATGGGCAAGTTTGTAACAAATGATAATGCACTTAGTAATAATATTATAAATTTTATAGAATTAGAAGGTAGCAAAATTATAGAAATAATTGGAGAAACCGGTTCCGGTAAATCATTTATTCTCCGCGATATAATTCAGGTAATGCAGGATAAACAAATCCAGTTTGAATTCTATTGCCCACGCGTATTTCAATACAATCATTTTAAACAGATATTACAACTTATAACAAGCATTAATGATCAAGAATATATGGATATAATTAATGAATCTGAAAAATACAATTTTAAGAACAAATATGATCTCTTTTATTTTATTACAGAGCATTTAAATAAGAAAAAGTTAATTTTACCAAAGAACATAATAATTTATGAAAATTTCTATTTGGATGAATATACCAGGGATTTCATCAAATATGTGGTCCAATATACAATAAAACAAAATATCCAGTTCATTATATTTACTAGGGAAGATACTTTTCCATTTTCAAAAAAGATCGAAATTGAAGTACCGGGAAGAGAACAGATCACAAATATTTTGAAAGATGCTCTTCCTAAAAAAGGGGACTCTATAATTACAGATAGTGAAATCATACACAATATTTCCGGTGGGAATTTGTCAATAATTGACTATTTAATTAATAATCTTCTTTCCAAAAATAAAACATTTGATTTTGATTCTTTTCTTAAAAAGAAGATTAATCTGGAAACTATCCATTCCCAGTACATTAAAGATCTCAATCAAAAACAGCGAAAGCTTCTTGTTACAATCTTTCTGCTTGATACGGATGCTTCTGAAAAAAGAATAAAAGAAATTAGTAAATTAACCTCTTTGACAAATGACATGAATCTACTGTTAAAAAGCAAATTAATAATGGAATATAACGGTAAATATTACATAAAGAATATTGCAGTAATAAAAAAGTATTTTGAAAAATTACCCGATAAAGAGCGAAAAGAATATTCTGCTGTCATTTTGGATTTTATCGAACTAGAATTCAAGAAAGACCTTAGTGTTATGTTGGGAAATGCCTCTGCCAAATGTTTTGAAGAAAGTATAACTTCTTTTTCAAAATTAAATGACTATCAATCTTTAAAGAAAGTATATAAATTATATATCAAATTAATTTCTAAGCCTGATAAAAAAATAGAGATTCTTCTAAACTTGGGAAAAGCAAATAGGATACAGGGAAAACTGGATATTGCAGCTGAACATTTCCGGGAAGCCCTTAAACTTGCTATAGAAAAGTCACTTGCTTTAGGTGATGTTGTTTATTGTCTTGCAGAAACTCTTTTCGCTATGAGTTCTTCAGCTTTTGCATTGGAAATATTAAAAAAATATACTTCAGATTCTAATGATATTAAATTGATCTTGAAAACAAACTTATTGAAGGCTGATATTTTATTGGATTTGGAGAAAATGGATGAAGTTGTAGAGTTGGCAGAAACATCTATGCATATATCAGATCAAATCAAAGATACTAATACTCGTTTCAAGATCAAGGCTGATTTTAGAAAACTAAAAGGTACAATTGCTTATCATTTAGATGATTGGAAAAAGGCAGAAAATGAATTTGGCGAAGCTGAAACGCTTTATTCTAAAATTAATGATATTGAAGGATTAGCTGCTATTTATAATAATTTAGGTGTTCTGTCAATGTTCCAGGGTGAAATGAAAAATGCTGAAAAACTTTACCAGAAAAGTTTGAATTCTGAAAAAGAAAGATATAACCTAAGTGGAATATCAACATCCCAGTGTAATCTTGGAAGTTTATATGAGGACAGGGGAGATTATAAAAAATCTATTAATTCACTTAATGAAGCTTTAGAGATACAAAAACTTCTAAATGATGAAGATAAAACTATCAGTATCTATATCAATATTGGTATTTTCTATATGAATAACGGGAAATACGAGAAAGCTGAGGATGCATTTAAGAACTCTCTGGAAATTGCCTTAAAATTTAATATGTATAAGAATGTGATATCTGTCTTAAATAATCTGGGTGCACTATTCTTTAAATCAGGCAATTTTCGAAAGGCGATAGATTACTATGAACAGGCGAAAAAAAAATCTAAGGATTTTAATTTTTCGGAAGGTTTAATAACATCATATAATAATATTGGTGAACTTTATGAAAAACGTGGAGAATTCAATCTGGCATATGAATATTATTCAAAAAGTTTGGAACTTTTACCGAATATTACTGATGAGTCTATGAAAGCAGAGCTTTATGGTAACTTGGGAAGTGTATTAACCTCTCTTCATAAATTCAAGGAGGCCTATGCATATTTGATTGAAAGCTACGATTTTTTTAAGGGCTTAAATGCAAAAAGCCAAATGATCGAAGGAGCTTTAAATCAGGCTTCTTACTTTATTCAAACCAGAAACTATGAAAGTGCTAATTATTATTTAGATTCAGCTCAAAAACTTGCCGAAGAAATCGATAATGATTCTTCTTTGGGAAAATGTTCTTACTTACGTTCATTATTGGAAAAGGAAGATAAAGAAAAAGCTTTGAATCTGCTAAGGGATGCTATAGAATATTTTGTTAAATCAGACAGTAATATTGAACTGGCTAAAGCTAATTATGATTTTGCCTCCCTGCTTTTGGAAAAAGAAGATTGGGAACAGGCAATGCAGATTCTGAATGATAATATAAAGTTGATTAAAGGATTGGGAGCGATCAAGATCTTGGAAAGAAATGATATCCTGATCAAGAAAATTACAAAAAAATATGCCGTAGAACTTAAAGAATCTAAGTTTCAAGAAACACAATTAAATAAGTTTTATGAAATAACTCAGGAACTTAATGATATTACTGATTTTGATTCAGTAATTGATACTGCCCTGGATAAATTAGTAGATTTCTCGGAGGCAGAAGGTGGAATATTTACTCTTTACAATAATAAAATGCTAAAGGACTCCTGGGAATATGTTATTTTGAAGGGAATTACAGACGTAAGTGATGATTTTCCAAAGTTTATGAGCTTGATTGATGAAACCTATGATGAAGGATCGAACCAGAATTATAAACAACCACACTTCGCCCCAGAGTATAATAATATTATTCTATTCCCACTTATAGTAAGAAATGATAAAAAAGGTATAGTATGTCTTTTTACTAAACACGGATCACATTATTTCACCGAAAGAATGGTCAACCTGATAAGCGCACTTTGTAATCAAATCGTTGTAATTGTAGAAAATATTTCATATGAGAACTTGCAGAAATCTCATGAAAGTATTCGTGAAGAATTAGCATCATCCAGTACTTTCGCCAATATAATTGGAAAAAGCAAAAAAATTCAAGAGATCTTTCGTATGATCGAGAAGATAAAGAACACTCCAACTTCAATTCTTCTGGAAGGACCAAGTGGGACAGGAAAGGAACTTATTGCCAGAGCTATTCATTATAATAGCAATAGGCGCAATAAAAAATTTGTAGCTCAATATTGTGGTGCATTACCAGAAACTCTGTTAGAAAGCGAATTATTTGGGCATGTAAAAGGTTCATTTACTGGTGCAACACATGATAAAAAAGGTCTTTTTGAAGTGGCTGATGGAGGGACGTTCTTTCTGGATGAAATCGCTGATATTAGCCTTTCTACTCAAGTAAAATTATTGCGGTTCCTACAAGAAGGTGAAATTAAGAGAGTTGGTTCTACCCAGACCCATAGAGTAAATGTGCGAGTAATCTGTGCTACGAATGTTTCTTTAAAAGAGAGAGTAGATAGCGGTGAATTCAGATTGGATCTTTTTTACAGACTTAATGTTATTAAGGTTGATGTTCCTTCTTTGCAGGACAGGAAATCTGATATTCCACTTTTAGCAGTTCATTTCATGGATAAATACTGCCAGAAGATCGATAAAAAAGTAAATGGTATTACAGAAGAAGCTATGAAATATCTTATGAATTATAGTTGGCCAGGAAATATCAGGCAGTTGGAAAATGAAATTGAACGAGCTATTACACTTTCGGAAATAGATTCTTCAATTAAACCTTCCGATCTTTCCGAAGAAATTTACCATTACAAACAACATACAGAAACAGTGCACTTATTAGAAAACAGATCGATGAAAGATGCTGTAGAGAAATTAGAAAAAGAGATGATCCTAAAAGCTCTTGAAAAATATGATGATAACCAGACAAAGACTGCAAAAGCACTTAGTTTAAGCAGACAGGGGCTTATTAAAAAAATGCAGCGTTACGGAATAAGGAAATAATTCTTTTTAAATTAACACTAACAAATTTTATTAGGATGGTTCATGAAAGATCAATTTAGCTTTGTTGCACTTGATATTGAAACTACAGGCTTTGACTTTATCGAAAATGAAATTATTGAGATCGGTGCAGTCCGCTTTGAAAAAGGTAAAGAAAAGAAAAGTTTCTCAATTTTTATTAAACCCTCAAAACCTGTACCAAACTTTATTAAACGGCTTACAAACATTACCGATGAACAACTGGCTTCAGGAGAAACTCTTACAAATGCACTCACATCTTTAATTGAATTTCTTAAAGACGATGTTGTAGTTTGTCATAACAAATCTTTTGATATTGGATTTTTAAATACAAAATTCAAAGAAAAAGGTTTGCCGAAAATTAAAAATCAGACACTTGATACACTTGATCTGAGCAGAATTTATTTACCATTTATTTTAAATCATAAATTGGGTACGGTCGCAGAGTATTTTAAGATAGATTTTTCCAATGCACACCGTGCGATATTTGATGCATTAGCTACCGGTGAAATTCTTCTTAAACTCATTGATTTCATCCTTAAAAACATTCCAATGAGAATCAATCACAGGATATTTGAAATATCTAATCTTAAGCTGAATAATATCGGATTATCACGGTTTTTAGAGAAAATTGTAGATCATCAAAAAGAGACAGCACTTCTCTCAAAACAGAAATCCAGTATAGATTTTCATAATCGGAATTATATTGAGCACAAACCAAAGCAAGTGGAAGATCTTTCAATCGATACCATTTTTGGTGCAGAAGGTGTTTTTAGTAAACATTTTAAAAAATATGAATTGCGCGAAGGTCAGATCGAAATGTCAAAGGCAGTCTTGGATAATTTTGAAAAAATGGAATTCCTGTTGGTTGAAGCAGGAACGGGAATTGGAAAATCTTTGGCATATTTGATTCCTTCAATCAAATACACTAATCGCGAAAATAAGAAAGTAATAATTTCCACAAACACAAAAAATCTTCAAGAACAGCTCTTCTACAAAGATCTACCTGTTGTTAAAGATTGTGTAAATATTCCATTTAAAGCAACTCTTCTTAAAGGCAGAGGTAATTATATTTGTGAAAAAAGATGGTTAGAAACCGCTTTAGATTTAGATAAAATAATTTCTTCCGATGAGGTAAGTTCCTATTTGAATTTAATTGTCTGGAAAGAATTCACAAAAACTGGGGATATTTCTGAAAACAGTTCATTCAATGTGAATAGAGATAAAAGGATATGGAAAAAAGTTTCTTCCGATAGTTTTCTTTGCCGTAAAAAAAGATGTCCGTATTATAAAAGTTGTTTTCTCATGGATATTAGGGATAAAGCAGAAAAATCAAATCTTGTGATTATAAATCATCACTTGCTTCTGGCTAATATGCAAAGTGAAAATGCTGTGCTGGGCGAGTTTGACAATCTTATTATTGATGAAGCTCACAATTTACCCCATCTTGCTCCGGCAGAACTCGGCATTAGCCTTTCCTACTCCGACTTCAATAATTTTTTCAATCAGCTTCATTCAGTTTATAACAAATATCAAAGTGGAATTTTGGTAAGGTTACGTACAGATGCAGTGAAAAGTGATTTCCCATCTAAAAAGGAATTACTTACAAGGATTGAAGAAACAGAAAAGTTAATTGATGATAAAAAAGATATTTTTTCGGAGTTCTTTAAAAAGATAGGTGATGTTGTTAATAAGAAAGGTAGTTATGGAAAATTGCGGATCACAAATATGGAAGATCACACTTTTCTTACTGAAGATCTTGGGAATATCATTATTTTCTGGCAGGAATTCTCACGGAATTTTATGAGTGTCAAAAGTGTTTTAGATGATGTAAATAAACAGCGGTTCGTTGAGTATGATAAGCATAAAGAAGCACTCGATAGCATTGTGAATATGATTTCAGAATATCATAATATGCTCTCTATAATGCATAATCCTGAGTTAAAAAATTTTGCTTTCTGGATGGAATCTTTCCAAACCAGTGATAAAAAATATCCATCCGGTATTTTACTATACTGCCCGTTGAATGTAGGTCAAATATTCAATGATAAACTTTATTCTTCGATAGATTCGGTTGTTTTCACATCTGCCACCATCGCAATCCGGGATAATTTCAAGTATTTTACTTACCGTATGGGATTGAATCTTTTGGAAGAAGGATTTGTTCGGGAGCTGGTTGTAAAATCTCCATTTGATTATCAGAAACAAACTATGGTGCTTGTTGCCGGATTTCTTCCTGATCCTAAAGATAGATTTTTCTCTTCGCAGAGTATTGAAATAATACGGAAAGCAGTGGAAATAACAAAAGCCGGGACTATGGTACTCTACACATCCTATAAAAATCTTAATGAATCGTATGATACGTTAAGTGAGGAGATGTACAGCAAAGATATTTTATTGCTCACACAGGGTAAGGGATTGGGACGTTCAGCAATGCTAAAAGAATTTCAAAAAAATAAAAATTCTGTACTATTTGGAACTAATTCATTTTGGGAAGGAGTTGACGTGCCGGGTAAATCTCTTCAATTACTTATTTTATATAAATTACCTTTCATGGTTCCTTCCGAACCGATTGTAGAAGCATATTTGGAAAAACTGGAAGCTGAAGGAAAAAACAGCTTTATGCATTATATGTTACCAAATGCTCTACTAAAATACCGGCAGGGTTTTGGTAGACTTATCAGACATAAAACTGACAGGGGTGTAGTTTTGGTACTGGATAATAGGATCTTCACAAAGAGATATGGTCACTACTTTAAGGATACAATTCCTGCTCGTACATTCATTCCGCAAACTGATATCGAAATTTATGATCATCTGAGTAAGTGGTTTAAGAACAGGAGATGAAATTTTTGTAGAGAAACATCATGAAAAAATTTGTTATTGTATTTGTATTTTTCTTAATAATGCATCCAATACTCAGTATTGAAATTCCGGACAGTATAAAAGCTAAAACATATAATGTAACTCTATCTTTGGGATTTGCAAGTGGTGGATCGATAGGAATTGGTAAAATCCAACATTTAGAGAAATCAACCAAGGAAATTACTGCAAATTTTCATTACCAGATGAATTCCGATTATTTCGTAACAGGAGTCTACGGTCAGATAAATTCTTATAGAAACAAACAAC
>JAOZPK010000100.1 GCA_029932755.1 Candidatus Cloacimonadota bacterium
ACTTTCTAAAACTGCTAAGTTGTTTTTTTCTGTAAAGAGTAATATTATTATCCAGCTCAAAAATTCAAAACAAATTAAATTATTTGACACGGACTCACTCATATTTATAGAGTGGTTTCGATATTAATTAGGTACATTATGAAGAATTTAGAAATAATAGTTTCGGGTAGAGTTCAAGGTGTATGCTACCGTGCATTCGTATTGCACAGAGCAAATGATCTTAATATAAAAGGATATGCAAAGAACTTGATGAATGGGAATGTGAAAGTTATTGCCATCGGAGAAGATAATACCATGAATATTTTTATTAACATGCTTAGAGAAGGACCTTCCATGGCAAGAGTTGACGATATACAAACCTCTGAGATCATTATTGGTGATGAGTACTCAGGCTTTAGTATCAAATATTAATTTGGAAATCAGATAGAATGAAAACTAAAAAATGGAAGTTGCGAATTACATTATGTTTCGTATTAATCACACTGTTTTCTACTGTGCTTGCATTATCAAGCAATCCGCTATATGTAACACCTTCAGGGGATTATCATATTGTAAAAAAGGGGGAGACCCTGCAATCCATTGCTGGACAATACTCACTTTCTATCGAGAAAATTAAACTATTTAATAATATGACTTCAGATCGTGTATTCATTGGGCAGAAAATATTTCTTTATCCACATTCGACTAAAAAGCAGGAATTTGTAACCCAGCGCAAAATCCCTAAAAAAGGTTATCACCTGGTCAAACCAAAAGAATCAATTCACCGCATTGCTAAAATGTATGGGCTTAGCGTTTTTGATATTCTTGATTACAATAATTTGAATACTTACAAACTTGAACCGGGTAGAAAGATCATGTTAGTTGCAGGAAAAACAAGACCTGTAGAAGTTTCAAGGTCAACTGAAAAACAAACAGAATCCAAAACCACAAAAACAGGAAAACCAATTCCCACACATCCTATTATAACAAAACCAAAAAATAAACTTGCTTTACCATTAAATGGAATGGTAACATCAGAATTCGGTTTGCGTAACGGCAGACCTCATAAAGGAATTGATATTTCATCAGATAAGGGTGATCCTATCCATGCAGCCCTTAAGGGGAAGGTTGTTTACTCCGGAACTCAACGTGGATATGGAAACGTAATAATTCTTGAGCATGATGATTACATTATGACAGTTTATGCACATAATGAAGCAAATCTGGTCAGGTTGGGTGAAATGGTAAATAAAGGACAACCAATTGCTACGGTGGGGCAAACGGGAACAGCGAGTGGTCCGCATCTTCATTTTGAATACCGGATAAAAGGGAAAGCTATAAATCCGCGTGAAGTACTTCCCGGATTATAGTCTGTAAAAAGAAATTATGGTTGAAAAAACTAAATTACTCAAGATAGGAGAAGTTGCAAAGCAGCTTGGAGTCCATGATCAAACCATTAGAACGTATGAGCGAAAGGGATTGCTGAAACCTATAAGATCAGATCATAATACCAGGCTTTTCACCAGGAACGATGTTACAAAAGTTACCACAATCATTACATTAACACTTGAACTTGGAATGAATCTTTCCGGTGTGAAGATTGTTTTTTCTCTTGCAAAAAAACTTAATATGAACGATGATGAGCTTCTCGATTTTATTTATGATCATATTCGTGAATTCCAGGTTTAAAAAAATATTAGACAGGATGAAACTGGATAGGCATGATAAAAATGGAAAGACGAAGAAGAAAAGATATTATCCTGTTGATCTTGCTGATCCCGTCTATAGAAAAAAGGAATAGTTAATGGCAGAAAACGTATTTAATGATAAGGCGTTGCAGAGTTATCTTAATCAGATCGCTGAGATAGAACCTTTAAGCAGGGAAGAAGAACATGCTTTGGCAATTAAAGCTCAAAAAGGTAATAAAGCAGCAATCGAGAAACTTGTTACCTCTAACCTTAAATTTGTGGTTAAAATCGCAGCTAAATATCAAAATCGCGGACTAACTCTCTCTGAACTTATCAGTGAAGGAAATATGGGTCTTATTAAGGCAATTGATAAATTCGATCCTAAACTGCATAATAAACTCATTTCTTATGCTGTCTGGTGGATTCGACAGAAGATACTTTTCGCACTTGCAGAGAAAACAACTGTTATCCGAATGCCGCTTGGAAAGGCAACTCAGGCAAATAAAATTAAGTATGCCAAAGATAAAGTTTTCAGCGAAACCGGACATAAGGCAACAATTGAAGAGATTGCTGAAATCACAAATCTTGATGAAAATGCAATAAAAAAAGTAAGCGGTCAAACTAAGAATACGCTCTCAATTGATAATGTTGATTTTTCCAGAAACCACAGTAATGTTGCACTTAGTGAATTGCTGACAGATAGAAGTGGAGTCGATCCAAAAACATTGTATTATCGTGAGAAAATTGAAGAAAGTATCGATAGATCAATTAATGCTCTTGGTCCTCGTGAAGCTTATATTATAAAACAATATTTTGGTTTGGAAGGTGGAAGATCAAAGAATTTTGCACAGATCGGAGAAGAATTAGGATTATCCCGTGAGCGGGTAAGACAGATACAAAAAGCAACGCTGCAAAAAATACTGGAAGACTCTTACAGTGAGATTGATAATGACTTTGATAATCTATTGAATAGTTAAATCCTATCTCTCGTACACAATCCTCTTACACAACTGTATCTCTCGTTCCCAATCCCCCGATTAAGAATGTCAAACTTTACATCTCTTCATCTTCCAAAATTATATTATTTAAGTGTCTATCTTTAGTTATTTTTACATCACCTTTTATCTCAACATTGCTGCCAAAATAAACATCTCCAATAATCTCAAGGCTTTTGCATTTTTTTAAAGATGGAATTCCACCGGAAAATCGTTTTTCAAAATCATTTATATCTTTATAAAATTTTTCGTTCAACTCGATATGCGGAACTTTGCCATACTCATTAACTAATTTTAATTTATCCTCAGGTGTAAGTTCATATGCATCACTTAAAATAGCCAGCATATCATTTGTCTTTTTAACCGGAGCAAACCTATCACGATTAACTATTATAGCTCTGGAATTTTTAAATACGCTTATTGCTGTCCCCATTGCGGATTCCACCTGATACACTTTTTCTCCATCAACTTCCTTTTTATTTAAAATCATCGTGAGAGGAAGCAGATATCTGGTCTCATACAAGCGTTGTTTTAATGCTTTAAGGTTTACCCAAAGATTGTTCGTATTAAAATAAGAATATCTATTAATATCTTGAAAAAAGTCAATTTCATCATCCGGACATTGTGCTGTTTCCCGCAGTATAAGCTGCCCTTTTTTTGTCTGTGCCAGATGTCCGCCTTTTTTATCCATTTCTGTCCGCATACAAACTTCCATCATGAAGGTTATCCTTTTCTCAGCAAAATGAGCTAAGATCTTCTCATCAATTACGGCACCAAGATTATCAGAATTGGAAATAAATGCATATTCAAATCCTTGTGTAATAAGGTTATCCAGTACACCGGAAATTGATAGGGCAGTGTATATCTCACCATGTCCGGGAGGATTCCAATTGAGATTATCATTTTCATTTTTTAAGGGAGATAGATCACTCATCTTTATCTTGGGAAATTTATTCTGCACAAAATCGAGTGGAATGTGGGGAAGAGCTAACCTGTTATATTTTTCCAAATAGGAAAGTGAATCTTTTTGGGTATTGAAGCTATGCATCAAGATCAGTGGAATATCCTTACTGGATTTTTTTCTTAAGTGTAATATCTGACGAGCAATAACATCGAGAAAGTTGTATCCTCCTTTTATTTTGAGAAGTGTTTTTGCTTTCTTTAATCCCATGCTGGTGCCAAGTCCACCATTCAGTTTGATCACAGCAAGTTTTTCTAATGGGGAAGATGTAACGGGTTCTAAATTATCATAATCTATGAGATTTTCTTTTACAGGAGGTTCTATTTCTGTTTCCGAAAGTGTTCCAGTAGCACCCTCAAGAATTTTATAGTAAGAATTGGAAAACGACTGGATCACCAGATCCTCCAATCCTTCTTCTTTCATAATTTCCACAAATTCGTTTAAGTAACTTTTCATGTTCCCTTTAAAAAAGATTATAAATTTATTTTCTCTGCTATCGAGATATTCTTCTTTCTATTCTCTTCTCTATTACGATTGATGATTAATTCTCCCAGAAGTCCAATCGAGAAGAATTGCAACCCGATTATCATTAAAAGAGTTCCCAAATAAAGAAGTGGACGATTATATAATGGTACTCCAAACCCTAGTTTCATAATGGAAAGATAGAGGGCTATAATGAAACCCACAATACCAAATCCAAAACCGACTCTGCCAAATAAATAGAGCGGACTATGAATATATCCGGTAACTAGTTTTACTGTGAGAAGATCCAGAAATCCACGTAAATATCGTTCCGAACCATACTTGGTTTTTCCAAATTTTCTTTTGCGATGATGAACAGGGATTTCAGCAATTTTAAACCCTAAAGAATCAGCCAGTGCCGGAATATAACGGTGCATTTCTCCATAAATATCAAGTTCATCTACCACCTCTTTTTTATATGCTTTATATCCACAATTATAGTCATGCAGTTTTAATTTAAACGTATTGGAGGTTACTTTATTATAGAGTTTGGATGGCCATGTTTTTGAGATTGGATCACGGCGTTTCACTTTCCAACCCGTAACCATATCGTATCCTTCTCCCAATTTTTTTATAAATTTTTCTATCTCTTTAGGATCATCCTGCAAATCCGCATCCATCGTGAAAACAATGTTTCCTTTCGCAGCTTTAAATCCTATATTTAAGCCCGCTGATTTTCCAAAATTCTTCCTGAATTTTATTAGTTTAACGTTGTTATCATCATTTGCTAGTTTCTGTAAAATATCGTAGCTGTTGTCAATACTACCATCATCAATAAAAATGATTTCATAATCATATTTTTTGATATTTTCTATGATCTCAGAATACAATTGTTTTAAGCTATCTTGTTCATTATAAACTGGTATTATAAATGATAATTTCATTTTTCTATCCTCATATTTTGTCGGTTTACCACAATTTTCTTAAAAGAACATATTAATAAAACTCATAACCAATCCGGAAGCAATTGGAATCTTTATATTATCATCAATTGGAATCCATGAAAATTCTGCAACTGTTGCCGTAAAAGCACCTATTAGGGCAACTGCTGGATGCAAGAAGAGAAGCCCAAACACAAAACATCCAGTGAAACAAGCCAGACTTCCTTCCAAGCTTTTGCTGGTATTCAATATTTTTCTTTTACCAAGCGGGATTCCCACAAGTGCAGCCAGAGTATCTCCAATTGCCAAAAAAGCAAGAGAGACAACAGCAATTTCTTTTGGAAAAAATCCAATACATAATACTGCAGAGATCATCAAATATGTTGCACCTGTAAAATTGTGGATCTCATGTTTTCGCAGTAAAAGACCAACTAAATTAAGAAAGATACGCTTAAATGTTTTGTGCTCAAGTCGTGCTATATCAATAATCAGTGCAATAATAGTTAGTGGAATAAGAATTAGAAACATCATTTTCCGATTTTGAAAAATGAAATAATAAGAAAGGGGCAGCAATATCGAACTTATATGAAATGATTTTCGTAATAGCTCCTTCTTCTGTTTTTCGGTCATTTCAGTTTTATTTTACTCACAACAAATGATTTTGCAACATCCAGCATTAATTTGGGATCACCTTTTACGGCTTCTGCAAATAATGCTTTTAAGCTGAATTTATCCGATGGTATTCTCTTACAGAAACCTACTAAATTATTAAATCTTTCATCTGTCATAAAGAGAAATTTTTCTTTCATAGAATGCATTACTTTTTGCGTATTGCCTAATGTCTTATCCCATTCTTTACGGTATTTCTTTAGGAATTTAGCATCGAATTTTCTTTTTTTAACAGCTTCTGCAGCGATTTTTCCGGCAATGCTTCCAGCTATCATTCCCTGTACTATCCCACCACCGGTTATCGGGTTTACCTGTCGTGCAGCATCACCTACCAACATAATATTATCCCTGACAATTTCTTTTAAGGTAGCTGCTGTTGGAACTCCCCCATACATTGTATAAGTAATTGTTGCATCAGGAAATCTCCTGGCTACAAATTCATCTAAATATTCTTTGGGTCCTTTTTCATGCGAAAGATGTCCTGCAATTCCAATACCAACATTAGCAGTGCTATCAGATTTTGGAAAAATCCAGACATACCCACCAGGAGAGACTTCATTTCCAAAATAGAATTCGCATGTATCTTTTTTTAGATCAAGACCGGCAAGAGTATATTGCACACAAGTATCAATATCCCTGAGAGCTACAGTTGTATTTATTCCTGCCCATCTTCCCACGCGAGATTCTGTACCATCGGCTGCGATGACTATATCACATTTAACTTCCCGGGTTTTTCCCATATAGCGGTATTTTACTCCGATGATTTTATCGTTTTCTTTTATCAGGTCAAGTGCATTTGCTTTTGTAATTAATCTTGCTCCATATTTTGCTGCAAGTTCACAAAGTGCAGTATCAAATATTCTTCTCTCTAGAACATAGCCAACTCCATTATTATACATGAATGCACTTTCATTATTCGGAGAGGTGAGTTTTGCAATATCTATCTGTGATGCGATCCAACGCTTATCAATATCAATAAATGGGGCAATACCGTTATGGGAAACACCTTCCGCACAACGTACAGGAATCCCCGGTTCTCTATCACGTTCCAACATAAGAACAGAAGCACCGTTCTCTGCTGCAAATCTGGCCGCAACACTCCCTGCCGGTCCAGCTCCGATCACAACAATATCATATCTATCTTTTACCATTATTCACCTTCCTCGATAGCTTTTGCAGGGCATACTTTCAAACAATTCAAACAGTTTGTACATATACCATTATCGATTTCAACTGTGAATTCTGTTATGGTAATAGCATCAGCAGGGCACACTGCAACACAGGTTCCGCAAATATCACATAATTCATGTATCACTTTCATAAAAATATTTCTCCGTTTATAACATATAAATTTTTTCTCGGTAATCTATAAATTTAAAAGATGAATCTCTAAAAGTGAACACAACGTTATAAGACACTTCAGATTCTATCTTATTCTCCAACTTTTTAAATTGCATTCGTTGCACATCTCGCTGAGGGAGATAATCTAAAAGGAGAAATTTCGGTTCCGGGTTTCCCTGACCAAACGGTTGTAAAAGATTATAATCCATTTGAATATATTCGTTGAACTTATCCATCTCTCTGCTACTGATAACAGCATCAATATCTATTCTCTTATTCTCCTCAATAACTGAATGTTTTAAGTTAATATACTCTTCAAACTTTTTAATAAATTTATCTATTTCGCTGCTTCTAATTGTAAATCCAGCAGCCTTTGCATGACCACCATACTGGATAAGATGTTCACGGCTATAAGTAAAAGCATCAACCAGATTAAAACCATCAGTTCCTCGTGCTTCTCCAACCGCTATTCCATTTTTATTCTTGATAAAAACTACTGGAATTTTATGTTTTTTTGTAACAAATGAAGCAGAATAACCCAGAAGTTCAAATGGAATTTGATGATCCAGATCTCTAAACACATAAGAATTCTCCAATTTTTGGGGTACTTTTGTTCGGATATAACGACGAATACTGTCGAGCTTAATCTCGTGATTTTTTTGTTGGTTCTGCATTTCAGCAACGATGACATCTTTTTCTTTATTGTGAGTTACAAGCAATTTCATGCTCTTATGTTCACCCTTTTTACCTCTGCCGTTAGAAAGTAATTTAATGATATAATGGATGTTATTCATTCTCTGAGAATAGTTAATCCCCGGCTCCAAATAAGGGCTTAATTTGTAAAGCGTGTTATCATCAAAAGTACCCCATGTATCCAGTACTTCCTTCACAAATATTCTGTTAACACCCAACAGGGGAACTTTGTCTGATATACTACCAACTGCAACCCAGAAAAGATAATTTCTGTCGTCTGTTATTCCGGTTATTTCAGAAATCCTTTTTATCAGGAAATATGCCACCCCAACACCAGCTATCATATCAAATGGGAATTTGCAATCTTTCTGTTTGGGATTGATAATTGCCAGGGCAGGCGGTAGAAGACTCTCTAGAATAAGATGGTGATCTGTAACAATGACATCGCAGCCATTTTCCATTATTTTCGTAATTGCATTCTTGCACGAAATACCACCATCCACGGTAATTACTAAATTGAATTTTTCTTCTTTTACTTTATCAATAAAATTCTGCTGTATTCCATGATCGTCTATTAATCTATTTGGAATATAATAAAAATGATTTTGTGAGCCAAGTTTCTCTAAAAAATCATATAAAATAT
>JAOZPK010000101.1 GCA_029932755.1 Candidatus Cloacimonadota bacterium
GAAATAAACTACCAGATATCATTTGATGTTTGGAAAAGGTGAAATGGCGGTGTAAAAGACCACCAGTTCTCGGTGTGAATCGGGAAGTTAGGAAAGCCTTATCCGGTGCAATGCCAAATAGGAGAATGAGAGCCGGCCCGGCTTGTTAAGTTCTCGGGTGGGCAGCTAAAACCGGTCAGTAATGAACCCGATTGGGTATAGCAATATCCGGTTTAGAGAAATAGACACTGGATTGCTTATTAAGCAATTTACAGAATTCGGCTTAATATCTTCTTTGACGCTTATTTTTTATATTAAAGGAATGATAAATGCAAAAAAAATGGAGAATATCTAAACCTCTATCTGAGGAACTACAGAAACAAAAAGAACATATAATTGAAAACATAAAATGCCCCGATATGATTGCAGAAATGTTAATCAGAAAAGAACTTATCAAAATTGGAGATATTGAAGAATTTTTCCATCCAGATATAAAAAATATGCACGATCCGTTCCTCTACAAGGATATGAAAAAGGCAACTAAACGGATTATATCCGCAATCGAAAAAAAAGAATTAATCACGATCTATGGTGATTACGATGTTGATGGCACAACCTCTTCCGCTCTTTTATATTTAGGACTTAAAAAAGTCGGTGCTAATATTGATTATTATATCCCGCATAGAATGATTGATGGTTACGGATTGTCATTGAGTGGTGTGGACATACTTAAAGAAAATGGAACAGAATTAATAATCAGCGTTGATTGCGGAATTAATGCAATTGAAGAAGTAGAACAAATAAATGATCTTGGAATGGATATCATCATTACAGATCACCATAATCCAAAAGAAGAATTACCCAAAGCATATTCAATCATAAATCCCAAAATGAGAGGTTGCGGATATCCTTACAATATGCTGGCGGGTGTTGGTGTTGCTTATAAACTTTTGGTTGCGGTATATTCTCAATTAGAGATTAACACAGACGAACTTATTGATAAATATATAGATCTTGTAGCATTGGGAACTATTGCCGATATTGTTCCGCTTACGGGTGAAAATAGAATAATTGCCAGCCTTGGTTTAGAAAGACTAGTTAAGAGACAAAATATTGGATTAAATGCACTCATAAAACTTGCCGGACTTTCGCAGAAAGAACTTAATTCTGCTGATATTGTCTTTGGAATTGCACCACGCATAAATGCTGCAGGTAGAATGGGAAGTGCAATGCGAGCTGTTGAGCTTATGGTCTCTGTTGAAGAAGAAGAAAGTGAAGAATTAGCTCAGATCATTGAAAGAGAAAATTCATTAAGACAGCAGATAGATCAGCGTACATTCCAAGAAGCGTGTGATATTATCGAAAAGAAATACAAAAATATGGATGAAACTCCAATCATCGTTGTTTCTTCTGATGACTGGCATCCCGGAGTTATTGGTATAGTCGCTTCTAAATTGGTAGAAAAATATTATCGTCCATCAATTATGATAACATTCAAGGATGGAATTGGAAGCGGTTCCGGTAGAAGTATTGCAGGATTTAATCTTTTTGATGCGCTTGTATCTGTAGAAGAATATTTAGAAACTTTCGGTGGACATAAATATGCTGCTGGTTTGCAAATACTTGTGGAATATGTAGATCTACTTGAAAATAAATTAAAAAAATATGTTAAAGAACATATAACAGAAGATCAGTTAATTCCACCGTTGAATATTGATACAAAGTTGGAATTATTTGAGATCAATGATAATCTACTTGAATGGTTGGAAAAATTTGCTCCTTTTGGTCCCGGAAATATGCGTCCCACTTTCTTCACAGAGCAGGTTATGGTAGTCGGATTTCCTTATAATGTAGGAAAGAATCACCTCAAATTAAAAGTTATGAAGGATGGCTGTGAACTCGATCTTATCGGGTTTAACCTGGGAGATTATTTGCCATTCCTAAAAAAAGGTTTAAATGTTGATATTGCATATTCTTTGGAATTCAATACCTGGCAGGGAAGAACGTCAATTCAGGGAAAATTAAAAGATCTTCGAATTGCCGGACAAGATCAAGAGGATTATTGATCATGACAAAAAAGTATAGTTATAGGCTTTTTATCTTGCTCATTTTGTTTTTAACTGCCTGTTCAACTATAGAAATGCAATATTATAGAATTCCGGAAGAGATTAACATAATTCAAAAGATCAAAACAGATTTTATCCCTGAAAAATGCCTTTATTCTTCCATTAATAAAACTGCTTTTATTTTAGAAAAAGAAGCTAATATAATTCATATTTATAAAAATGGGAAAAAGATCAATACAATTGGTGGACTTGGTTTTACATCTACGAGTTTTAATAAGTTAGCAGATATCACTCTCTCGCCGGATGGTAACCTTTTAGCCCTCGATAGTTTCCAAAAAAAAATTAAAAAATTTGATATTGATGGAAAGCTTATTGCAGAACTTAACTTGAGTAATTTTATCGAACCTGCTCTCTTTGCCGTTGCTGTTGATGAGACATATTACATCTATGATAATGCATTCAAAGAAATAATAATAACACGTACATTCGACCAATCTGACTGGTATTCTTTTGGTAAGTTTCAGCTAAGTGATCCCAGTAAAATAAGTTTAGGAAAAAATGAGATCACAATTTATGATAAGTTGAAAAATTCTACGATAATTTTTGGAATCTTGGGACAATTCCAAAATGAAATTGATGGTAATATCCAAATTGAAAAACAGCAACAATACATTTTAAAAGAGTATTTTATCTATCATCCCAAGAGTGAAAACAAATTTGCAATTTCTACAAATAAATGGAACGATTTTATTATTGAAGATAATGTGATCCTGCTCTCTGATAACGGAATTTGGATTGGAAAATTTACCTATTCAGAACCAAAAGAGAAATAAATTGTCTTCAATAAAAACCAAAACAAAACTTAGAACCTATTTATATCCGGCTTTAGCTGGTACAATACTCGGATTAAGCAGACTTCCAATTCATCTCGGATTTCTTGTGTTTTTTGCCTTCATTCCATTATTTCATTTCTTTAGCGAACAGCGGAAAAAGAAAGAGACCTTTTTTGCAGCAGCAGCTTTTGGTTCTACTTATACTCTTGTCTGCCTGCATTGGATATCATTGGTTACTTTTCCCGGTTATCTGGGAATATTTGTTTTGTTTGCTGTTTATTTTTATTTTGTATTCCAACTCTATTATTTTATAAAACAGCAAAATCCCAAATTTGGTTATCTCGGATTTATCTTAATTTGGATAAGTTTTGAATTCTTGCAGAATTTTAGTGAATTCAGTTTTCCATGGTTCAATTTGGGATATTCACTATCAGAATATTTACCGTTCATTCAACCTGTTGAGCTTGGCGGTATGTCGTTTCTTTCATTGCTGATTTTACTTGTAAATATTCTTCTTTTTGAATTAAAAGGGAATTTTAAACGAAATATAATTATTGTTTCTGCAATCATTATTTTGTGGTCTGCTTATGGAGTAATACGGCTTAAAACAATTCAACTAACAAAAACTGATTTCAATGCTTCTATTGTTCAGGTGAGTATTCCGCAGGATAAAAAATGGGAAGAGTTGTATAGAGATTCAACATTTGCACTTTATGAAAATTTCAGCCACAAAGCTGTAAAAGAAAAAACCGATCTCATCATTTGGCCGGAATCTTCAACACCGGTTTATTTATTAAAGCAGATGGAATACAGAAAATGGATTTTAGATCTTTCTGAAGAATTGGAAACCGATATTTTTACAGGATTCCCACACTATAAATATGTGGGTGAAGATTATCCCAATAAATTCAAATTCTATAACTCAGCAACGCTAATTGGCAAAAACAGAAAGGTTTATCCTCCATATTACAAAAATATTTTAGTTCCTTTTGGAGAGCGAATTCCTTTCCTTAAATATTTTCCCTTTTTGTGGAATGTCCACCTTGGACAGGCTAATTGGGAATACGGTGAAAAACTGGAATACTATACAGTTAATGGCTATAAATTTTCACCACTTATCTGTTTTGAAATTGCGTTTCCATCATTAACCACAAAGATGGCAAAAAATGATGTTGATTTCATAGTCAACATTACTAATGATGCATGGTTCCACCGTTCTGCAGGGACATATCAACATGCTGCAATGACCAAATTTAGAGCTATTGAAACACGTAAACAAATATACCGTGCGGCAAATACCGGATATTCACTAATTGTTTCTCCCACCGGAGAATTCCTAAAACAAACAAAACTATTTGAAAAAACCACAATAAGCAACCCTCTTTATATCTATGAAAATAATTCTTACTTTACAAAATATTTATTCTGGTTTCCAATTGTCTTTGTGGTTGGAGCAGGAATACTTCTTGTATATTCTGTGATAGATTGCTTGATAAACAGAAAGAGGAAGTTGTAAAAAAAAGTAAAAATGAAAAAATATTATTATACGATCGGGGAAGTAGGTAATCTGCTTGATCTGAAAGCGCATGTTTTACGCTATTGGGAAACCGAATTTCCACAAGTTCACCCTAAGAAGAAATTCGGGCGTAACCGGCGGTACAGTCCCGATGATATTGATATTTTAAAGAAGATCAAATATATGCTTCATACTCAAGGATTTACAATAGAAGGCGCAAAAAAGAAACTTAAAATAGATATGGCAAATAAAGAGCAGATAAGTTTGGATTTTTCTATAGATAAAAAGGAAGCGAAGAAACATATTATTAATGAATTGAAAAAAGTGAAAGAATTACTGAAAAGATAAAGATTTGGCCACGAAGCCACAAAGACACAAAGAGCACAAAAAAATTGAAATAGATAATGAAATTAGTTCATAAAAAAAGCCATCCGGCAGTTGCCGGATGGCTTTTTTGTGTGAGTACTAACTATTTTCGTTTGATCTTTTTTAATTTAGGACTATCTTGAAATTCTCTTCGTGGATGATCAAGCATCAATTCTTCTGCTTTCTTTTTTTGTTCTGGTGTTAAGATGTTCCATCTTTGCTCTTGGTGTTCAATTCTTTTTATTGCAGCTTGTTCTTTAATCTTGAAGATCTCTTTAGTTTTATTTTCAGCTATTTTGAAATCTTTATCTTTCATTGCGCTTCTTTTATCGATCTCTAATAATTTCAAATCAGCTTCAATAACGATCATACCTTTTTTTTCTTCAATGCGAAGATCGTTCATTTGTTCTTTTTGTTTATTTGTAAGATTTAATTCTTCGTACATCATTCGATAACCATTGTTGTGCATTCCCTGCATCATTCCATTGTGTTCACCATTTTTGAACATTTTTCCTCTCATCCCATAGTGTTCACCATCATCAAATTTTCTACCATCTCCGTCAAAAGCTGTTAATAAACCGATTACAGCTATTACTCCGATCACTACAAATACTAATTTTTTCATTTTCTTTCTCCTTTAATTTTGTCAGGTTCATCTAAACCTGAATTATTCTTAGTAGATTTTTTACACATATCAATTTGTATTATATTCATTCCTAACTTCCATGAATTCATATATGTGTTCTTCATTTTTTCCGTCCTCGTCCTGGTTCTAATTGGTTTTCTTTAGTTTCAAGATCACGACGGAAAAATTTCTTAGCTTCCTCTGCGGTCATTTCTTTCCTGAGTTGAATAAAAGAAAGGCCTATCTCTTTTTCTTTGATCGTTTGTTTCTCGATTGCATTTTCCAATCTCTTTAATACTTCCTCTTCGTTAAGATCTTCCTCAAGCAGAGAAAGGATGAATTGTCTTCTTGCAATGAAATATTCACGATGTTTTTCACCCATCTCTTTTCTAAGTTTACGAAAATCTTCACGGCATTGTATCGGCAATTTTGATCTCCCATGAATTGGACCTGACATACCAGGACCAAAATTCATACGATGGTATAGAAATGTTCCCAAAAATGCTAAATTGAATGCTAACGAGACAATAAGTAAAATAAATATTGTTTTTTTAGACATCATAATCTCCTTCAAAATAACTGTATAAAGAATCTTCACCGATAGTAATATCAGAATCTGTATTTTCCGCATAAAGTCCGTTGCTAAGCACAATACCAGCCATGAAAGATATTAAAACAGATGCAGCGATTGAAAAACTGACAACCTTTCTCATGAATGGATTAGAATGACTTTTGGATACAGAATTTAATATTTTCTCGTTAAGTCCTGCAGGAACTTCATCCTCAGTATATTGAAAAAGGAAATTATCAACTTGTTGTAATGTTCTTATCTCGTTTTGGCAGAGGTGACACCTGCTAATATGCTCGCGAACTTTATTGTGTTCCATCTCACTTAGTTCACCAGCAATATAAGCATTCAATTTTTTTTCAAAGCTGCATTCATTATTTTGCTTCATTTTTCCTCACCTCTGTCCCTTTAGACAATACTCAGGTTATTTTCCTGCATTTTCTTTTGTTCGTTTATAATTTTAATTAATTTTTTCTTTGCACGAACCAGTTTAGAATCAACTGCAGATTGTGTCGTTTCCAGCGTTTCAGCAATTTGTTTATAATTCATTTTTTGATAAAATTGTAATTCCATTAATAATGCTTCTTCCGGTTTAAGTTGTGAAAGAGCATCTTTTACAAGCTCATTTTGCTGTTCATTATTCTTAGGTTGCTTGTCTTCAAAATGTTCCATTTCATTATAATTTGTAACTAACTTGTTTTTTGCATTTCTTTTCTTTATAAGGTTAAGAGCTTTATGATATGCAGTTCTAAATAAGTAACTTTTATAAGAAGTCTCTTTTACTGAGTCCATTTTTTTATGGAATGCTATAAATGTTTCTTGAAGAATATCTTCTGCATCCTCTTTATTGCGGAGGATTTTCAAAAGATAATTAAATAACTTCTTACTCTCATTTTGCAAGAGCACTTCAAATTTATAATTATTCATACTTAATTTCATAAATTAATTTCCTTAAAATATATGACAATAAATAATTGATAATACTGCAGAATAACTTAAAGGTTGGATAAAAAAAAATAATTTCTTGCCAGATAAGGTAAGGATTTTTTTTTAGTTCAATCTAATGAAAAATAAAGGATTAGGAAGGTATTATTATGTCAAGAGTTTGTGATATCTGTGGAAAGGGAGCACAAGTTGGTAATCATAGAAGTCACGCTATGAACGCGACGAAGAGGAAATTTTATCCTAATCTCCATAAAATAAAAGCGGAGATTGACGGAAAAGTTAAATCCGTTAGAGTATGTTCTTCTTGTTTGAAGGGTAACAAAGTAAAAAAGGTTATTTAAAGAACCAATAAATAAAGGAAAAGACCGGTAACGGTCTTTTTTTTTGTCCAAAATTACAAAAAACTCTTTACTGTAAATTACATGATATTCATATTGCAACCAATTCAAACCATGGAGTAAAAAAAATGGAACTTGTACTAGAAAAAATCAATTTCCCCGAAGATTGTAATATAATCTTTGGAATGTCACATTTCATTAAAACAGTTGAAGACCTGTATGAAGCAATGATCAACAGTGTTCCGGGTATTAAATTTGGACTTGCCTTTAATGAAGCATCGGGTCCATGTCTTGTTCGTAAAGAGGGAACTGATGATGATCTTATGCGAATTGCAACTGATAATTTGCGCAGAATTGGAGCAGGACACACATTCCTCATAGTTCTACAAGACGCATTTCCTCTTAATGTTCTCCCGTCTGTAAAAGCATGCAGGGAAGTAGTAAATATCTTTTGTGCTACCGCAAATCCAGTGCAAGTTATCTTAACGGAAACAGAGCAGGGAAGGGGAGTTCTTGGCATTATCGATGGTTCATCACCCAAAGGAATAGAACTGGATAGCGATATTACTCAACGTAAGAATTTTTTAATTGATATTGGCTATAAGAGATAATGAGAACTTTTGTTGCTCTTGATCTTCCTGAAACAATTAAAAAAGATGTTACCGGAGTAATAAACGATTTTCGTTCTAATTGTCCTTACAGTGTTAATTGGGTTCCTCAAGAAAATCTTCATATTACTTTCCAATTTATTGGTGAGACAAAAGAAGAAGATATTCCTGAAATTGCAAAATTCTTGGAAACCAGTTTTTCGGAACTTTCTGCACTCTTATTCACAAACCCAAAATTGGAAATTCTTCTAGGCAGAGAACCAAAAATAATCTGGATCCGCTTGGAAAACAATGATAGCTCAATATTAAAAATATCAAAAAAATTAAAAAGTAAATTAAGACAGATGGGGTATAAAATTGATTCCAGAAGATTGCGTTTTCATATAACTCTAGGTAGAATAAAAAAAAGGTTGCCAGATAAATCAATAAATCAAATATTAACTACAGAGTTAAACATAAA
>JAOZPK010000102.1 GCA_029932755.1 Candidatus Cloacimonadota bacterium
CCGGCATTATTATATTGCCAGGCTTCAATGTCGTAACGGTGTAGAGCATTTGCAAATCCAGCCGCTTCCAGAAGATGTTGCGCTTGTTTTGTGTAGTCATTACTCGCTTCAGCTTCTTTTACAGCATCTTTAGCAGAACGATATGAACTCCATAAATTTGCTTCATCTTCAATAACTTCTTTTTCAATAATTTCTTTTTCAGAAATTTTTGCTGTTTGTTCTGTAGTTTTTTCTGCGATTGGTTCAGGTTCTGTTACAACAATAGAATCAGCTTTTTCTTCACTTTTAAGTGATTCCAAAAGTTCCTGTTCAGTTCCTGACTCTTTTGGATTACATCCGATTATTAATAGTACAACAACTGCAAACATAAAATATTTTTTCATTGTGACCTCCATTCTTAATTAAAACGGTTCAAATCTATTTTTTTGCCAATAAGTATTTTCTGCTTCATCGGCAATTATAATTAGATTATCATAATGCTGTTTTTCCCAGGTTACCATTTTTTCAAAGAATTTTTTCAAGACTTCATTATCAGCTTGATCTGCTGATCTTTGATAGAATTCAAAAGCGTTCTTTTCTAAGAGTGTAGCTACAGAAATGGCAGAAAATAGCATTTGATTTGAGCCGATCCTTTCAATGAAATTTTCCGAAAAGATCATGTTTTCTGCGTCTTTTGTATCGATTGCTTTCAAGGTTTCTTCATTGTTTATAGATTTATAATATTCTAAAAGGTAATTGTAGTGTCTTTGTTCTTCTTCGACCATATTATTGAAAAAATTTATTACTTCTGTATCCTTAGAGTTTGCAAGCGCACTCTGATAAATGTTTATGCTGTCCATCTCGCCTCGCATTGCATTTTTTAAAGCCGCTAATATTTCTTTATTTTCCATTTCTTTCTCCATTCATTTAATTATAGATACGATATATTATCCACAAGTTGTTGATATTGCTTTTGAGTCAAATTTATTTTCTCACTGCTTAAAAGACCTAAGTTGTTTCATTAAATTATGATTGACAATATCAGGTAAATCAGATGAGAAAATCTAGCAAAGGAACAATAGATGAATAAGCTTGAAGAAGAATTAGAACTGCACATACAAATGAAGTTTGATGAAAGCAACAAAAGCTTTATCGAAAAGTACAAGTAGAGAATGCAGCAAGGTTGTATAATTTTATATATGGTGTTGCGATCTAGTTTATTTCATTGTCTATTCTCTCTCATTTGCAGAAAAGTTTTCACCTTTTTATTTTAGTAATTATCCTTATTATAGATATCCTAATAAATTTATTTGGAAAATATCACAACCTTGATTTAGCACGACTTCTTAAAATCCGTCTGTCTGTGATTTATATGATTATAATTATTATTTGTGCTGTTAGTGATCAATAAGTTAAGTTATTGGATATTTATTGGAATTTAAAAGGGAAAGCCGTAACGTTGCATAGCAGGAACTATGCAACGAGACTAAATTAACCCTACAAAAAAGCCCCGGCGAACCGGGGCTAAATTTTAGCAGCTAATTACTAACAGCTAATTGCTATTTCAATAAGATCATTTTTCTTGCAGATGAATAGTTTTTAGAATCTATTTTATAGAAGTAAATTCCACTTGAAACAGCTTTATTGTTATTATCTCTACCATTCCATGATGTAAAGTGAACACCTTCCTGCAAGCTCTCTGAGATCAGAGTTCTCACAAGCTGCCCGCGTGTGTTGTAAATTTTCAAGTTCACAAAACCATCTTCCTTGATACTGAAACTGATATTAGTATCAGGATTGAATGGGTTAGGATAGTTCTTGCCCAGCTCATTTATAAAGATTGGAACTACTTCCGGTTCAGTTCCCGATGTAGGATCGAAAGCATTACCTGTTCTTTGGGGGTTACGTTTGAAGTTTGCCCAACGTATTTGGCCAACAGGATTTTTGTAATCGATCAGATAGTATGATATTTGGTTTGCTACCAATATTTCAATATCATCATCATCATCAGCTAATCCTAAAGCAGGAGCTACTTTAATAGGATTTCCTAAATTTATTGGGAACATAAAGGTTTCATTTCCTGTGATATCTATTGAATGTAGATCTCCTGCATCATCTCCAAATACAATGTCAGGAGTTCCATTTGCGTCCATATCAACTATAACAGGAGTAGATTCAACTATTTCACCAATATCAACCGGGAAATTTGGAAGATTATTCCCAGCTTGGTCTACAAGATAAATTTTACCTGTTTGATCTATAAAACAAATATCGCTAGTTCCATTATTATCGAAATCCGTAGCTACCAATCCTGTACGAATTTGAGCACCTACATCCAAATCCCAGATAAGAGAACCGTCATTATCTATCACATAAACAACACCTAAGGTTGTGGCAATCATTACTTCGGGATCATTATCGGTATCTGCGTTAAATATACTAGGACCCTGAACTGAACCTAAACCGATATCGTAAGGCCAACCGGAAAGATTGGAACCCGTATTGGAAGAGATCGCATTTAGAGAACCTGTAACTGTTGTTACTATAACTTCAAGATTTCCATCACCATTCAAATCAGCCACAGCAGCAGAAGACATTACTGGAGCACTCAGAGAAGCCGGAAAATTAGCATAGGAGGTGCCATCTGAGTTTATTATGTGAACCGCTCCAGCTGGGTATGTACAAATAATAACTTCCATTGTGCCATTATCATCAACGTCAGCGATCATCGGATTACTCTTTAAAATTCCACCTGCTTCATAATCAAAAATAATATTTCCACCATTATCATAAGCGATCACATGACCAGCATCATTACCAATAACAATATCTTCAATGTTGTCACCATCTACAAAACCGACTGCAACAGCAACTGCAATATTAGAACCGGTATCAATAGGGAATGGGGCAACAGGTGTTCCATCTGCATCCATAACATGGATCATTCCTTCATAATCACCGAAGATTATTTCTCTTGAACCATCATCCTCAAGGTCTACAATAGCCCCGCTCGATGTAGAAGCACTTCCTAAAACCAAAGGCCAGCCAGCTTGAGCCAGGGTTAGTTCAACCATTAGTTCAAGTTCTGCTACATAAGGCCAGGCAGCACTCGGATTAGCCGAAATGGTCATGATAAAAGGAATGGAATAATCAGAGAGTTCGGGAGGTGTTTCAAAGCTAAAAGGATCACCTGAATTCCAGCCGTTAGATCCTGAAGAAATATCTGAATAAGTAATTTCATCATTGAGTATTGTTACTTCAGCAACTTCACAACTGAGGGTAGCCGTAATATCTTCTGCATCAAGCCAGAATTCGTCATTTTCTATATTGATAGAAAGGTTTATAACTTCACCAGGATTTGGAACTCCATCACCGTCACCAGTTTGTTCGGTTATTGCAATTTCTGCAATAGAGAGTTTGGGGATAAGATCGTACATTGCGCCTTTAAAAGAATTAACACGTCCGGTTCCCAACATGCCAACGTACATTGGATCATTAACATCTTCTATATCATCGCATGTGTATTCCAATCTGGTTTTTAATTCTGTAGGTGTTAAATCTGGATGTAAAGATTTAATAAGACCAGCAACACCGGCTGCAACTGGAGAAGCCATCGAGGTTCCATTAAAATATGCATAACCATTTCCACCTATTATTGTAGAGTATATATTTGATCCCGGTGCAGAAACATCAACCGTGGTTCCATAATTTGAAAAATTGGATTTCACATCACTATCCGGTCCGGTAGATGCAACACAAACAGCGTTAGTAGCATTACTTGGATAATGGGGAATTGTACCAAGGTTGTTATTATCATTACCTGCGGCGCAAACTACAATTGCACCTTGAGCTATGGCATGATTAACAGCAATATTAGCTGTAGATGAACCACCAGTACCGTTACTTCCCCAACTACAGTTTATGATATCAGCACCTGAATCTGCACAATAATAAATTCCAGCATAACCGTTTTGGATATAAGGAGAGTATGTAAAATCAGGTGAATGGCGGGATGAAATTAACTTAACATTCATCATGGGACCAGTTACACCAAGGTTATTATCTCCTACTGCACCAGCACATCCGGCTACATGAGTTCCATGGTCATTGTCGACATATCCCTGATAAGATTGGTTATTATTATTATAAAAATTCCAACCAATGCAATCATCAACAAATCCATTTCCATCATCATCTAAACCATTACCACCGGAAACAGTTCCATTTGTCCAGTTTATAGTCATGGCATTTCCACCGGATGTAGAATTAAGTTCAGGTTCATTGATCCAGATATTATCCTGCAGGTCAGGATGGTTCCATTTGATACCGGAGTCTACAATGCCGATAATAACGTCATCACTTCCCGTTGTATAATCCCAAGCGGGTTCGCTTTGTATAAACTGATGAAGCCACTGTGAATCATAAGAAGTATCATTGGGAATGTAATCCATTTTGAGAATCGGTGAATATTCAGCATAAATGATATTTGGATCATCAGCAAGTGTTTTCAATGCTGCTTCGATATTGTCATTACTTTCCAGAACGATGGTATAAATACATCTTGGATATAATCCGTTATCATTCCAATCGAGATCTTTCAGGGCCTTAACCATCTGATCAAGATCAACAATACGATAATCTTCTGCAATTCTGTCAAAACTCGCAATACCGGTTTTAACAAAACCATCATTCATCTCATAATCCAGGATACATTCTCTATTGCCAATAGCATCCCATTCAAATCCCACAATTATTTGTTTGGGGTAAAAATAATCCTCATTAAATGGAATTATCTCATTGGCAAAAAGCGATATTAAAAATAACACAATTACAATAAATAAAAATAACTTTTTCATAACTACTCCTTATAATTAATTTTTTTATTTTTGAAATAAGTGAAAACAATATAACACTCATATTTCTAATAAACTGCATATAAAGAAATTATATACTATTTATTTAGTTTTTAATAAAAATAGAAACTCAATATATTTGTCAAGAAAAGCAAAGAGTTCTATTTAAATAAATATCCACAAGCATATATGCAAAAATTGTTCCGCAATATACAAAGACTATGTCAATAACAGTTTTGACTTTACAAATATTCATAATTATTAAATTGCTCTCTTATGAAAAAGGTAATAGAATGTAATTATAGATTATTAGATTGTGGTGAATTTGAGAAATTAGAACAAATTGGAGAAGTAATTATTCGCCGACCTGCGTTACAGGCTACATGGAAGCAAAAACTTGGTAATGATATTTGGAAGCATTATCATGCTAAATTTGATCAAGCAAAAAATATATGGACTAATGTTCCAGATGGAAAGTTGCCATATTTTGAATATAACAATTTAACTTTTGAGCTAAGATTATCTCCCAATCGGCAGATAGGTATATTCCCTGAGCAATTAATAAATTGGCAGTGGCTGAGAGAAGTGATCTCTCAAGCAACCCGACCTCTGAATATCTTAAATGGATTTGCCTATACAGGAGTATCCACGCTTATTTCATCTACAAAAGGGACTAGTCTCACCCACATTGATGCTTCTTCAAGCAGTGTGAATTGGGCAAAACAGAACTGCCGGTTATCTAATTTGGAAAATAATAATATCCGTTGGATCGTTGATGATATAATTACTTTTCTTTCTCGTGAGGTTAAACGTGGTTTTGTTTATGATGGAATAATCTTGGATCCACCTGCTTTTGGTCATGGGAAAAAAGGGGCTATTTGGAAGATAGGAAGAGATTTGCCAAAATTAATGAAATTAGTTGATAAACTTTTAAGTAACAATCCGGAATTTATAATTCTATCATGTCATGATAAAAATTATAAACATCATGAATTACAAGATGAACTTATAAAATTACAAAGGTTAAAAAACGGAAAAATTGAAACAATAGACTTAACAATTGAATCTGAAACCGGTAATAATCTAACTGCTGGAAAATGTGCCAGATGGAAAAAATAAAACGCCCCAACAAAAGGGCGTTTTATTTATACTGTAATGTAAAACTATTTATTTGATCAACAACATCTTTTTAGAAACTTCAGAAGAAACTGTCTTCATTTTCACAAAGTACATTCCGCTGGATGTTGAATTGCCATTGTTGTCTTTTCCATTCCAAACAAAGTTTGTAGTTTGTACAATTTCATTATTAACAAGTGTTTTAACAAGCTGACCTTTTACATTAAATATCTCAACTGATACAGCCTGCTGAATATCATTCTCATTTATTGAAAGAGCAATATTCGCTGTTGGATTGAATGGATTCGGGTAAACAGAGATAGAGTTAACGGCAACTACATTAATTGTGTTGTCATCAGAATCTGTTGGTTCCAATTCGTAAGGAGTTGGACCTCCATAAGCGCCCATATCGTTTCTTGATCCATCAAGATCGTTGTACATTGCATCAGGATTACCGGCATTTATACAAGGTGAACCAGCCTGAAGCCACCAAGATGCAGAAAGTCCATTATAGTCTGCTCCATCTCCGGTTGTTGGTGCTACGAAGAGTGGATCTTCATCAATATTACCCTCACCTGCAAATCCACCTGTCACACAACTATATGTAATTTCAGGAGTACTAAGATAATAGATCACACCATTATCTATGATGATCGAGTTGGTAATAACAGGAACTGAATTCAACAGGAACATCAGATATGAGGTTGAATTAGTTGATTCATTATTGGCAATGGTATTATTAGTTATTATCGCATTAGAATTATTCGATAAGTTGAATGCGCCCCATTGTCCTGTATTATTTACGATCACATTATTTGTGATCTCTATAGAAGATGCATTACAGATTATACCACCCGTATTGGTTGAAGTTGTATTATTGGCAATAATACTTTGTGATATCAAAACATTGTCAGACCCGATAATCTCTATTGCAGAGCTGTTATTATCAAATATCTTACAGCCGATAATATCTGCTTTCGAGTCACCCTCAATCTTGATTGCAGAAACAGCAGTATTGGAGATTTCACAGTTAGAAAGAAGATTGTCTTCTTGAGTATTAAAGAATCTTATACCATTCCAAGAAGTATCTGAAGTGAAAATAATTGGTTCACTTCTTGCCGAAGAAGCATCGGCCAATAGAAGCCCATTTATTGTAAATTGAACATCACTATCAAACTGTAATACAACATCTTCATTGATAACTAATTCTTCACCTTCTGCAATTTCAATATCGCCGGATATTATATAAGGGCTATAGTTAGTTACCCAATTACCAGAAAGAGCACCAGAGACATTTGAACCATCTGTTACGGTTATATAATCTTCAACAGTAATTTCAGCGAATTCTCCATCAACCTCAATTTTAAGAGTAACATCAAATATTCCCGGCTCTGTATAGAAATGGAAAGGATTTTCTTCTGTGCTGTCAAAAATTCCATCACCATCAAAATCCCATTCCCAACTTTCGATTCCCGTTTGTGGAAACGATGTACTTGTAAATTGAACACCAAGATGAGCAGGACCTTCTGTTATGTTAGTACTAAACATAGGAAGTATCCCGGTAAACATAGTTGAAATACCTTGTAGGACTACATGATTAGTTCCAAGTGTTTGAACTAATACAATTCCTTTCAAATTTATTAAATCCCAGCTCGGATCCATTGGGAAAGAAAATTCATAACTACCTGTTTGACCAACAGAAGTTAAATCAAAAACTGTAGATTGATCATAGGCAACAGCAGTACTGAACCAAACTCCATTAAAATTGTAGGTTAGTATATAAATAACCTTATTATTCGTTGTTGTAATATTGTTTGTTACTTCAATATCCGCAGTAAGTACTAGCTCATTCTGTCCTGAGACCATCATAGAAAGCTCCATAGATAGTGGACTATCATTATTTACAATTGAGTTATATTGCGGTTGATAATTCATGGGGTTGTTGGGGTAACCTCCAACAATAGGTATTGTTCCTCCAAATTGGGCATGAGGGACACCGCCAACATTGTACAAACTGCCCCGTGTACTATAACCAGGACTTGGGTTTGGACCTCCGTTTTCCCACAATATAGGAATTAAGTGATCATTACTATTATTCAAATTAAGCAACCCTTCCAGGGCTGATGGACAATACTGTCAGCCACTATAAGAGGCAAAGACTTCTCCAACTACCTCAATTTGGGTAGCATACACGAACAAAACGGACATTAGCATAACTATTAATAATAAAATCTTTTTCATTTTAC
>JAOZPK010000103.1 GCA_029932755.1 Candidatus Cloacimonadota bacterium
ATCATAAGCACACCAAAGCCCAATTTCATCGAAGAATTTCAGATTGGAAATGCCTACATTGCAATAGCCGGAAACACTTTGTTTCAGTAAGTTCACACTTACATTCCCAATCAAGTTGTTATATTTGATCCCAACTTTAGAATTTATATCAAAATCGCTGGCAGAAGCCTGTAATTGCGTAAATTCATGATAGGAACTTTTTAAATTGATATTCCAAGAATATGGTGAGATTTGTGAAATCACAAGATCATCCCTAATATAAGAAATATAACCACCGGAAATTTTAGTTTCACCAAATTCTGAGACAACTTCCCTATTAGTGAAATCGAAGATCATCTTGTGTTCATTGATTTCCGGCTGCCATTGTAAACTAAAAGTACTCTCTTTCCAATCTTCAAATCGTTCTCTGTGAAAGAGATCAGCAGAAAAGTTCCAAATATCACCGGAAGAGATTACTCCATTAACAGATGTAAAATTATCTAATCCGCCTTTAAACTGGAATGCAGCTCTTTCCTGAATTGGATAAGTTATTGGAGACTCAATGATGATTGGAGTATAATAAGCAGAATATTCAAATTGCTCTTTTGAAGAGATTAAACAATATTCATTTACATTCCTATCTGAGCTTAATGTATCTTCCAGAGATTCAGTTTCTCCCTGAATTATTATATCACCAAGATCAAGCGGATCACCATCGGTTGCTGAAAGTATATAGAACTGAATACAAAGCAGGATAATAATTAACTTTTTCATTTATCCTCCTCTTGCAGCAAGTTCTCTAGCTTTTCTTTCATTTCCACTGATATATCATTTTTAATCACATCAAAAAGTTTCTTGGCTTCATCATAATTATTTACTTTCATGTAGGAAATACAGGCAAGTGCTTCTGCCTTATTGCGAATCTTTTCAAATTCCGGATAAAGATATCGCATGCGCAAGAGTTCAGGGATAGCAGTTTCATTATCACCATTCTTGATCAAGAGAAGCCCTTTCAGGAATTGGGATCTTGCTTTTACACTTTTATATTTACTTTTGCTTAAATCTTTAATTCTCAGATCCAATTCTTCGATCTGATTGAGATTCATCTTCCATTCAACTTCCAATAACAGGGCAATTTCCCGCTCTTCACCTGTCGCAAATTCCATGAATTTGTTAAAATCATTTACGAAAAATTCATTGTTTTGTTCTAATTCTATCTCTAATAGTTCCAGCCAGATATCTTCTCGCCTGGATAACATCGATGCCTTTCTCAGTTTATCAATTGCATCGTTGTAATCATTCATTTTCACTAGTAATTTTGCCCAATGCTTCAGAACACCGGGATCATGTTTTTTGGAATATAGCTCTTCATAAGTTGATACGGAATTTTGATAATCACCAAGATTCTCATAGCAAAGTGCTTTCATTAATTTTATCTCAAGGATATTCTCATGCTCAGGATCAAGGATTTCGAGTTCCTTACTTGTATTAATAGCTTCCTGCCATTTCTCTTTTTTATAAAGATAATAGATTTTCCTATCGAGTAATTCTACCCGGATTTTTTTATCGGAACAATTTCTCAACAGTTCATCAACTTTCTCAGTAAAATCAATCGTTTCAGATTGCTCTGATGCCCAGCGCAGACCATTGATAGAATTATTCAGAATTTTATCATCAATACCAGGCTGAATTAATATAATATAATGATTTACTGCATTATTAAAATCACCCAGATTGTAATAAGAATCGGCAGTACCCAGAATTGCAGAATAATAATCGGGTGCAGATTGGAAATTTTTAGTGTATTGGGTGAAGTATTCAATTGCACTTAAATAGTCCTCTGCACTAAAGGCAGAAGTAGCTGCTTTGATAATATATTTTTCGGGTGATATCGCTGAACCGGAAAGCCTACTGTACAATCGTGATGCTTCATCAAATCTTTTCAGTTGATATAGTGTCCATGCCTTTCTGGAAAGCACAGCTTCTTCCTGAACAGAACTTCCAGTATGATCCGCTGCAAACGAATAAGCTTCTAAAGCTTTGTTATAATCACGTTCAGCAAATTCAATGTTCCCTTTAAGTAAGAACCTATCAAATAAGTATTTTGTATCAGATGGAATATTTCCCACTGATTTTCTTGCAGCGTCAAAATTTTTATTAAAATAGTGAATATGCCCAATCCTCTCCCAAGTGAATCCAACATCACAAACACCACCCAGAGCATCTTGATAATATTCTAAAGCTTCAGAATATTCACCTTTTTCAAAATGGATCTCACCAAGGTAATAATTACTCATTCCCATCTTTTCAGAATTGGTAAATTGATCTCTCACTTTATTGAAATAAGATACTGAAATACCATGCTTGCCATTTTGGAAATTTATCAAACCTATCTTAAAATTAGCTTCATCTGCAAATTCTCCTTGAGAAAATATAGAAAGATAAAGCTCGTATGCTTTGAGAGCATCTGCTTTTTTATTGAAAAGAAAGTTGGATTCTGCAATTAGATAGAATGTTCTCTCTTTGACCGATTGATAAGCCTCACCTCCAATTGCATTTCCTGAATTCCTGGCATTAGTGAAAAATGACAAAGAATTTTTGAAATCGTTATTCTTAAAACTGTTGTATCCTATCTGATAATAAGCAACCGGAACAAAATTATGATCTGGATTATCATCAATGAATTTTTGCAGCATTTCAATATTATCATCGATTTTTGCAAAATAGAAAATACTATTTGAACTTATTTGTTCATCGGTAGAAATTACTAATTTATTTAAAATATTTTTAGCTTTTTTCTCGTTATGCAATTCATAATAACATAAAGCAGAATAGTATTGTGCCTTCTCTGAATCCAATTTTTTCAATCTATCCAATGCTTCATCGAATCTTCCGACCTCATAGAAGGCTGTTCCCAAAATTAAATTGTATTTATTATAATATTGAGAAGTTGGTGGAATGATGTCAAATCCAACAGAGAATATCTTATCTTTTCTTCCATACGATAGATTGTAGTTATGGTATAATAAAATGGCTCTGAACTTATTCTCAGAATCTGGTTTTTGTATGATATCATCTGCAACTCCATCAAGATCTACAAGCTTGTTTTGGGCTATTCTCAATTCCAATAACGCTGATAATATTATTGTTCTATGATCCAATGAAAGAGCATTCTCTAAGTTTGATAACGCACTATCAAAATTATTTTGAATAAAATCAATTTTTCCAAGATAATAATATGCTTTCCAAGCTAGTTGATTATCAGAATAATCGCTAACAAATTTCTTAAAAACAGTTCTTGCCTGCTTATATTTATTTAGGGAATATCTGCTCTGTCCCAGTCCTAATGCGACTTCTGCGCGGATTGCAGGATGTGATGATGTTGCATATAGTTCGTTAAAATACTTTTCAGCATTTTTATAATCCTCTTCTGCAAGGTAGATATTACCCAGTAGGAACTTAATATCTGCTTCCACCTTACTTTGTGGATGATTTGTGAGGAATTTATTGAGTTCAACTTTTGCTAATTCGTAATTTTTATCTCTATAAAGTCCAACTGCAAACTGTAGATCTTCTCTTTGGTCTGCAACAAGCATTACAGCAAAAACCAGTATTAAACTTATGATGATAATTTTTTTCATTTATACCTCAAGAATAACTATTTATCTAACACATCATGGATTATATTTTTCAACTCATTGATATTATTTTGTTCAACACATTTCAATGATCTATCGCCAGAATTAGTTCCCAAAAAGATCTGATCTACTTCCAGATCCGCAAATGTTCCCGCGATTTCTAATCTATCAGTTATCAATAGATCACTTACCTTTGCCAAACTATAAAGCTCTAATAAGTTTGCAACATGAATTTCTTCAATATTTATAAATTCTTTATCATGAATTCTTTTACCTGTAAAATAAACATTAGTAGAGAATTCTTGTTTTATGATATGAACTATTTTCTCTATTATTTTTGCTGAAATGTCATTACTAAAATCCAGAATAAAATTTTTAAATCTATTTTTCATAAACTGATGTTTCGCAACCATTAATTCAGATTTTGGAATTTCAATATCGAATTGATATCTTTCCCATGAGAAATCAAAGAAATCTGCAAATTTCTTTAATAAATATACCGGATTTGTTGGAGTAGGAAGAAATTGTAAGTTTGCTGGATTATTAATATCCAATATCGTTGAGCTTTTGCAATAATTTAGAACTTTACGTATTTTCTTCAAAGAACTGAAATTGAAAATAACCGCATTATTAAAGGGTTTAATATCATTATTAATATTAAAATATGTTGTGGCTTCATCCTGATCTATCCTTTTAAAAAAGGCATAATCATAATCAGGAAGAATGACTGATATTTGTTTAAAATGATATTTCCAGCTTAGAATATGTGATAGTATAGAAGATGTCTGATTTGAATCATCAGGACAGAATATCACAACTCTTTCCCCAGTTGCCACAATGTTTGTAAAACTATGTTGTTCCCATGATAATTTACGATTAAATATTCTCTTTAATAATTTCATTTTTCCCCTATCAATTAAAAGGTATAATTATAAAGACTGTAGTACCTTCATTTTCTTTACTGTTTATCCATATTCTACCATTATGCAGATTCGCAATGAGCCTTGCTGTGGAAAGACCAAGCCCCAATCCGCTGGAATGAAATTCAATATCTCCTGAACTATGTGAAATAATATCGGTTAATTCATAGAATTTTTGGAAGATCTTTTCGTGTTCTTTTTCGGGAATTCCAATTCCATTATCATTGATATATACTACTAAACTCTCCTTTCCATTGATCTCTTCCTGTTGAAAAGCGGAATTTCGTGCTCCAATTGTTATTGTTCCAAAATCTTTTGTGAAACGAATTGCATTATGCACTATATTGAACATCATTAAGTAAAAAGCGTTCCAATTGATATGTACTTTCTGAAGTTTAGATTCTACCTCTAACCTGAAAATCATATTCCTTTTTTCTGAAATACGTTCACCTTCTTTCTTCAATTCCGTGAGAAGATCAAGAATATTTATCTTTTCCTTATGAAGTTTTTTCAACATTTGGTACTTATTAAAATTGATAATATCATTAATTGTAGTATCTAATTTATGAGAGCTGTTAGATAAAGATTTAATAATTTCTTTCTCTTTTCCCGGAAGTTTAGCCTTGTTTAAAAGTTGTGTGTATCCATGAATTGCTACGAGAGGAGTTTTAAGTTCATGAGAGACAATGTTAATGAAGTCTTTTTTGAGATCATCTAGTGAGCTTATTTCTTTATTGGTCTGAATTAACACCTCATACTGTTGTGCATTTTTTATTGCTGTAGATATTTGAGTCAGCATTAATTTCATAAAATCAGGATTTATCTGCATTTCGCTTTTCTCTGTACTAAGATTATCTAAATATAGAAAACCATAAATATTCCCGTCAACAATAAGTGGAGCACAGTAGATCGATAAAACTTCAGTACTAAGCTCAGAATAATTACTAAAAATATTTTCTTCTTTAGCATTTACAACATGAATAGGCTGTTTGATCCTTTGAACTTCACTCAGAATGCTTTTGCTGATATACAAATAATTCGTCAATATATGCATTGAATCATCTATTGCTACCTTGTAAGTATAATTTTCATACATATCTTTTTTAATAAGAAACCCACGTGTACTTCCTGTGAAATCCAATGTGAAGGCAACAACTTCCTGCTCCAATTTACCCAGATTAAGGATTGCAAAGAATTTGCGGGTGATATCAATTAATTTTGACATTGATGCCATATCTTTGTTTAGAGTAATGAATTCATCAATACGGATAAGAATGAAAGTTAGATGTAATCTTAGATTCTTTACGATCTCGATTTCTTTTTTCTGATAGATAAGCTCACCCTTATCTGCCAGTATTAAACATCCAACCTCAGCCGTCTTGATTTTTAGAGGTATGAATAAGACATGAGATCTATTTATTTTCTTGGAAATTATTTCAGTTTTAGTCAATGATTCCTGAATGTATTTAAACATTTTATCTGAATACAAATATTCATTCTCAACATTGAGTTTCAAGAAAGGTTCTTTATGCTTTTCTATTTCATCTTTTAATATTATCGCATAATGATCTGGTGCAAGTAATTTTGTTATTGTCCTATTAATGAAGAATTTCATTCTGGATGTATCTCTTAGCTTTAGAATATCATATAATTCTTCTTGCCATTTTTCTGTTGATTCAGTGAATCGAGGTTCAATTTTTATAGTTTTGAATCCAATAAAGCTTTTTAAATGATACTTTGTTTTTCTGTAATACAATTCTTTATCATGTTTAGAAAGTCTTTTTGTATTTGCATTAATTAATAATTTATATCTATCAAAGAACAATTTTGCTTTACGCTTCTTATTTAAGTAAGCGTATATCTGAACTATTAGACCGTAAACCTCGGTTTCCAATAAATAAAGTTCGTTTTTTTGTACATATCCAATCAAGTTAAAAAGATTACGTAAAAGAACTCTTAAATTAACATTTTCATCGAGAAGATGAATTTTTATTTTTTTGATCTTAAGAACAGTTTCCCAATACTTAAAGTTATTTTTTTCACAAAAATTTTCGGCTTTGTGGCAAGCTGATATTGCCTTATTTGTTTCTCCAAGACCGGTATAGCATTCAGAGAGACGTATACTATTTATAGTTTGAGCATAATCACTTTTGTTTTGCTTTGAGAAAGTAAATGCCTTATCAATGATCTCAAGTCCACCCGAATAATCTGTTTTAATTATCTTCAAGAAACCAAGCATCTGATAATAAAATTCATGCTCATGACTTTCAAAGAATAGATCTTCAGATTTTTTAAGCATCTGTTCTATCAGCCCATAATCACCGATTTCATATAGATAGTAAAAGAAAGTCTTTGTTAAAGGTGTAACCTGATATATCTCCCCTTTTATCAGGTTAGGAACATGTTCCTTAATAAATTTGTAATAGTAGTAAAAATTCTTTATCTTACTTTTGGCTATTGCCAGGTTATTTATGATAGATTTATAAAAAGGCTTAGTCTCTAATTTATTAGAAAAAGTATATGCTTTCTTCAATAAATTTTCTGCTATGATAAAATTACCAAGTTTAATATGTGCTTCACCCTGATTAAGGAGAACAAGCACACCATAACGTTTTGAATTGATCTCTTCTGCGAGAACTTGTGCTTTTTTAAAGTACCTAAAAGCTTTATTTGTGTCACCTTTTGTTAAAGCGACATCTCCAATATTATTATAAACTGCTACAAGCTGACGTTTATAATCAATACGTTCCCATATTTTTTTAGCAATATCAAAATTTCTATCCGCTTCATCTAATAGTTTTTGATTCCTATATAGAACACCTAGTGCATTATGAAGTCTTCCTAACCTGATAAAATAGTTTGGATTGTTCTGAGTTTTAATATCTTGCAAATAATCTTCAATAATATTTATCCCTTCATCTAAACTACCACTGAAACCATAATAGAGTCCTTTATGAGTAATAAAACAAATTTCTTTTTCATCAGGGAGTGTATAGCCATCTAATTCTTTTATATATTTACTCATCTCCTCAATTCTATTCATGGCAAGCAATGTCCTGCATAAATTAATAAGTATTTCTATTCTCAGGCTACCTGAAATTGCACTTTTCAATGCTCTCTCAAATCTTTTTTTAGAAAGTGATAATTTTTCTATAACAAAGTAGAACATACCCATGATCATGTGTTTTTCAGGAATATCAGCCATTTTTAAAATAATACTTTTCAGGTTTTCTGAAATTTGTTTATTTGTTGTCCATTCAGATTTATCCATTAAGAGCTTAAGATCCGAACGTTGATCTCCTTCTTTAACCTCAAAATTATGTGAAAAATCAAGAACAATAACTTTTGCAATCTGATCAAAAGCAATTTCATGTTCTCCTTTCCCAGTAAATAACTCTACCGAGAGGAGCAAATATTTACGAACTGCTTTATAATTATTAACAAATTTTGCATGTTCTATTATACCGTTAAGAAAGGCAAAAAGTGTAATTTGTTGATTATCGAAATATTTGAGAATTTTATTTGAGATAATCTTCCTGGTTCTTTCAGAAATATCTTTTTTAAAATATTCTTGAGCTTCTTTAAATGTAAAATA